>NZ_LECT01000031.1 GCF_001027925.1 Rhodopirellula islandica
GATCAACCAGGGGATACACCCGAGGACGCCCACGGCGACTGCAATCAACCAGATGAAAATCGACGTGTCACTCATGGTTTAGTCGGGTAACGTTGGCGATCACGCGGTCGCCGCGATCGATCGACCACTTCGAAAACCATGGCTCGGCGACTCGTCGTGCATCGCATTGTTATTCGCCGCTCTCCCGTTTTCTAGGTGCACTGGGAAACCAATCGCGTGAGATCGTGATTTGCAAAACGATGGTGATTGCAACAAGCATCGAAGAAACAATCAGTTTGGTCGGCGGTTCCGCGGGGAGTAGTGTGACAACAAGAATGCAGGTGGAGAGCGCAAATAGTGAGGCAAACCGAATCGCGACGGTTGGCATAGACGGCTTAAATCCGAACCAGCGAACCGCCGCGTAGAGCGACGCCAACAGCAGTGGAATAAAGATGAACGGAGCAAGGTCCGCGTCGCCGAATGGCGCGACGAGGCCAATACGGTCCCAGTTTGCGCAGAGACCAACCAGGGCCAGCGTGAACGCGATGACGATCGCGAGCAACGTGAGTGATGATTTGCTTTCCATTAAGGACAACGTTGGAACTGCTTTGGATGTGAGTCACGTCAATCGAATAACGTCACGCGTCACCCGGTACGCGCGTTAGATTCTCAATTTCAAAACGCCCAACTCGCGTACTCGGGTGCACGCGATTGTTCCCCGCCAATCTGGGTGTGAATCAGTCGAGGTCAACTCCGGGGAAGTGATGGTGAATTACATCGGTTTGGCTACAGGTCACCACCACCGTCATCGGCGAATCAAGCAATCGTTCAATGTCAGGTTGATCAGCAGCGTTTGAAGTAGCAAGTATACGTTCGCGTGCGGAGGCCGACCATCGCACTTCGATTGTGACCGCCATGTAGTCCGCGTGCCCGGGTGTGCCATAAGTTGCAACAATCTCCTCGTCTGCCGGTTTGGCATCGAGCACGGCTGGGTTTTCCCATTGCAGCGTCGCTGTGAATGCGAGTGCTCGTCGCACGATTGGATGCGAGTGTTCAGATTCCAAAGTGATCGTTGCTAGCCAAGGATTTCAGTCGGGGAACGTCACCGATCACGGGGCGGCGACGAGAGATTCTCAATTGTCAAAAACGCGACTTCGCCGCTCCCGTGCATCGGAATGGTTATCCGTTTTCAGGGAGATCCGGATGCGGAAGCACCGACCGGAGGTAAGCAAGCAACGATTTCGAGGCTTCGTTGGGTTGAAACCCGTGCCAACGATACTTTTCATCAGCTTCATCATAAAAGTAGAAGTTACGGCACTTCCAGCAAATCGTGGTTTCAAAGACAAGTTCGTCCCCGTTGTAGAAGCGCAAGCCGTAGACGGGATAGTGACACATCGCCCCAGCATATCTCTCGAAGTTCAATCGCTCCCAGGTTTTGACAAATTGCTCAGATTGTTCATTGTCCAGGGTTGTTCGGTCGCCTATCTCGGCGAACGCGTCATACGGACGTACCGGAAAACGATCTGGTGCAGGTTGCTTGTGAAGCGCGGCGAAGCCAGGTTTCTGTTTCAGCGAGTAGACCTCAGCACGGTCAAAGCGAGGCAAGCCAGCGACTATCTCCGGTGCGACGGTTCGACCCTGTTTCGGCGGGCCACCGGCCTCGCCTGCATTTGGAACAAACAATGCCGCGATGACAACGATAAACGAAACGAGAAGATGTTTCATGATTTCCAGTCGGATAACGGTAGACATCACGTGGGACGGACGAAAGACTTTCCACTTCAAAAACCGCGCAAGCCGTCCTCACGTGCATGTCATGGTTCTGCGTTCGTGCGAAGCGGAATTGGCTTCGCGTGAATTGCGAACCGTTTGTAGTCTGGGTCTTGGAAGTAGAATTCTAACGTATACCAATCAGAGATGTTGTAGTACTCAATGTTCCGCAAGTCTGTTGGCATTCCCCTGTCGTCGGGAAAAGGCTTGTCGTAGTCAGGTTTGCCGAATTCCTCGTAGCACTCTGCAGGCTTCTGAATTTTTGATGCGTTTTCGAAAACGCGAGCATATTCATGCGTAGGTGCAATCGGCCCTTCTGCGACGCGGTTGGGCAGCGGTTCAGCGCACCAAGGGCAATGGTGAATAGGGTATTGTGTGCGCTCAGCCCCCTGAACAAAGAACCCGCTGTCATCGGAGTATGAAAACGGCGTCGATTGGTCATTGACCATCATTGCGAGCCAACCGCAGGTGCACATTATTGCAGTCACTCAATCGCAGAACGTTGCGGATCACCCGGTCGGCGCGAGCAATTTCCCATTGTCAAAACGCCCGACTCGCCGACTCGGGTGCATCCGATGGTTCCCCGCTCTTTTCGGGATCGATGTTAGGTTGCCCATCGCCAAACCGCATACGCGACGTACCCGATGAGTATAGCCCTTGCCACCATCGAAAGCCAAGACATCCGCAGTCGCGTGTTTGCTCGTTTCACAGGAAAGGGCAGATCACCCTTCCAGTATCGCCATCCATTCAACCCGAAGTGATAAGTGTGGTCGTCGGTGCGAGCGGAAAGAACGTAGCCAGGTATGCGAAGAATTGGCGAGCGAAACGACGCGAGTACGGCTTCGCGTATGTCCTCGTAGTGAACGGTCCAGTCGCCGCAAACCAAGTGGTCATCGAAGAGACGAAGTCTAGCACGTCGCGAGGTGATCCATTGCGGCCCCGTTTCCAACTGGTTGCCGTCGGCGATGATAGCCTTCGTCATGCAGCTGTGAACAGGTTGCGTCATGATCTTCAGTCGGGGAACGTCCGCCGTCACCGGGCGGCGAGAGTAAAACTAACCATCAGGAAACACGCTGACGCCGCTCCGGTGCACGGCATGGTTACCCGCCGTTTACCTGCAGCGGGGAAGACCAGAGGAAGCGATCCGAACGTATATTGCCACTGCGAACGCCAATCAGTGAATCACGGACAGTATCCGCCGTCACATTTTCCGCGTCAAGGTAAAAGTGTGAGGAGCCAATGCACCGATCATCGAGATAGTCAGTTGTAATGCACACGCGATCGGCAATCACGTCGATTGCAAAACGGGCAGCATCGTGAGCCGCAGCAAGAAGCCGCGAATCGTCCGAATCGCCGTCATAGTTGTAGCCTGAGAAGTGCGTGTGGTGTTTGGTGCCAACTTCGAGCGTCAGTTCGTCGCCGTTGTCGTCGATGCAAAGCGGTCCAACATCCTTGTGTTTGGCGGGAAGGGTTAGGGTTGGATACCGCGACTCGGTTTGCAGCCAGCCGTTAGCGTCACCTCCAAGTTCTGCAAAACGCTCAAGGAATGCGTTCAGTGCTGGAGTCATATCTCAGTCGGGTAACGGCGGTGATCACCGAGCACGGCCCATGTGGTCACCATTTGTAAAATCGCTACGCCGTGCTTCGTGTGAATCACATGGTTATCCCCGATTATGCGCCCCGTCACTCTGCCGCGTCGTGGCCACAATGCGAGCAAACCGTACCGTCCCAGCGGTACGCGAACCCGCACGACGGACACCGCCCGACCGTATCCCACTTCGTGCGATCATTTGGAGCAACGCGAACCCAGTCGCAGTTTGGGCAGTCAATCTGGGTCCCGCTACGATGGCCGGCACCGCATTCAGGACAGATCCCACTGTAGGATACAAAGGGGATCGGGGCGACCCGGTCTTCAATGCGTTTAATCGCGACGTCCAGAGAACCAGCATCGTCAAGCATGAACTTACACTGAAGGACACCAAGGCCGGTGAGCTTCCGCAGCTTCATTACGTCCTGGGCGTGGCTCATATGGACACCGTGTGGCCGGCGAGGATTACAGTGGGATAACGGCGGACATCACGGGGGACGGACGAAAGGCCTTCCACTTCAAAAAACACGCAAGCCGTCCTCCCGTGCATGTCATGGTTCGCCGATCTACACGGACATTATTGCGGCGAAAGCCAAGTGATTGTTATGGGACCATAGTATCATGCCGATGAAAACGATCCAAGCAAACACGAATCTGCGTGAACAGAAGTGCAACCAAGTGCCGACCGTCGTCAGCAGCATACCCAATAGCATCAGCGAGCCGTGCAAAGGTCCGTAAAATCCTAGGCTCGGAAACAAACCAAACGTCATGGCGATAGGGCTGGACATGACGGCAGCAATCGTGTGGCTGGTGTAGTCGCCGTCGGCATCGTCAGGATACCACGCATCTCCAACGTGTACTGAAACGAACGATCCGAGAACGAGGCCGGTGAAGGCAAACGCCAAAAAGATGAAAAGACAGGTCGCAAATGAAGGAGTGCATGACTCGTCCGCCTGACTCTTCTGCGATGCTTCGTACGGGTTATGTTTGCTTTGCATGCATTTAGCACGGCGAACTTGTTTATCACCTGTTGGACAGGTGGGAATAAGTGGTGAGGTTTATTCTACACTGTTTGCCGGTGGGAATAAGTCGCCTTCCGAGCACTTGTTCTCATCAGTTGGCGCGGACTTCGTCCACGTGGGTGACTTGTTCTCACCGAGACGCTTCCAAGACGTTGCGCCCTCTCATTGATCTCAACTGACAAGATGACGGCGAACGCGAGTCCAAGGGCTACATCCTTTGATGCTCGCGAAAGTGTCCAGTGGAATTCCCGTCTTATTGTTGGGGATCCGGATCCCGCTTGCAAGCATTTTTGGCACCCGGTGAACAAAAACGCACGCTTTGAGCGGTGGTTTCAGCGAGTTTCCCGCCTAGTTTGTTCACGCAAGGCGGAAGGGCGCGAGCCCTCCGGTTCCTCACCGGGCGGCTTGCGACACACCGCTAACATTGTGACTTGTTGTTCACGCGTCGCTTGTGCAGCGGGTTGGGAGGGAGGATTCTCAGGCTGGAAGCCTAAGCCACTTGGGTTGCAGAACGACGGGTGAGCGACTTGCTGAGGTGGCAGGTTGGAGGACACAAATTGGATGGCACGGTTGACGTGCGGGAGCTGAGTTTGGATGGGGATGTATTCGAAGCCGGCGAGTGCTGAGCAGAAGCAACGTTGGGCGAAGATTTGGTTTCAAAAGCTTTGCCAATTCCACCGGCGGAAGACGGAACCGGATTGGGCGTTCTCGGCCGATGATGTGATTGCGTTCCTTCAATCACGTCGCGATGCGGAGGTGCCGGCTTGGAAGCGGATGAAGATCATCGAGGGCTTGGTTCAGTACCGTGAAACGATCCAGCGTCGAGAGGTGGACGACCTGCTGCCGCTGAAGAAAAAGATGGGGGAGATCATCCTGATCGAGCAAGCCAAGACGGGCGGGTTGGATTCGATCGATGATGTGGTCGGCAAAATCAATCCCAATGAGATGGATGCGATTCAGGAGTTCCGTCGCTCGATGCGTCGAGCCGGCATGGCGATCGCGACCGAACGCAGCTATGTGACCAAACTGAAGGCGTTCATGGCGGATCGTGGGCTGAATTGTCTGGCGGATTTCGACCGGATTCACGCTTCTGACGTGGAGGCTCACCTGACGGATTTGGCGGTTGATGGCAACGTTTCTCCGTCGACGCAGAATCAGGCTTTTCATTCTTTGCTGAAGTTCTTCGAATTGGTGCTGAAGCGGGAGATGGGGAAGATCGAAGCGATCCGTGCGAACAAGGATTCGATGGCCCCCACGGTGATGTCACCTGGTGAGGTCGGCCAAGTGTTCGAGGGACTCGAGGGCGTGTATCTGGTGATCGCGAAGTTGCTGTATGGTTGCGGGATGAGGATCAGTGAGGCGCATCGGTTGCGGGTCAAGGACATTGATTTCGCGAACAAGCAAATCGAGATTCGTCAGTCCAAGGGCAACAAGAGTCGATTGGTTCCGATGCCAGATGATTTGATTGAACCGCTGCGGCGTTTTGTTAAGACTCGCGAGGCTTTGCACGAACATGATTTGGCCAACGGCACGGCCTCGGTGTATCTGCCGTATGCGTTGGACCGGAAGTATCCGTCGGCGCATCGTGAACTGAAGTGGCAGTATCTGTTTGCGTCGCACCGATTGTCTCGGGATCCGAGAACCGGCCGGATTCACCGTCATCACTTGCATTCCAGCACGTTCCCGACTCACTTGCGACGGGCGGTGGAGCAGGCGGGGATTTTGAAGCATGTGACGAGCCACACGTTTCGCCATTGTTTTGCGACGCATCTGTTGTGGCAGGGAACCGACATCCGTCAGATCCAGCAGTTGCTGGGGCACAACGATGTGAAGACGACGGAGATTTACACCCACGTGCGGAATCCGAACGAGTCGAAGGTGGTCAGTCCGTTGGACCGGTTGGTGCAAGAGGGGGACTCGGCTGAGGCGGGGTGAGACGGCTGGTTGCAATGACCACGGTGTCGTTTTCAATGGACGGGGGTGTTTGCGTTCGACCTCCCCTCGCTTCGCTCGACCCTCCTGCCAGGAGGGTGAATTGGTTCTTCGGCTGGACGCTCCCTTTCCGACCCGTTCCGTTTGGACTCGTCGAGTTTGTTTTAGGGTGGCCGTTCTTGGCCGACATTCAAAACTCCGACGGGCAAGAGTGCCCATCACAACGCGACGCGTGAGCGAGGGATGCCACCCCAACTTCTACGACGGCCCCATCCGGGGCGACCGCTTGTTTTTCGGCATCGGTCTCTCGGGGCTTCCGCCCCGAGCTAAGCACGACGGCCCCATCCGGGGCGAAAACCAAACGCCAGCCACCATTTGTTTTTCGAGCGTCGCCAAAGAACCAGTGCCAGGTGGGACCTGGCCTACGAGCGACAACGCGTCCGTCACAAGGTTGTTGGAGGTGGTTGATGCGATGGGGGCATTGAGAAGTGGGAGACGCACCAATCGTCATATCTGAATTCTGGCGAATCCAGCTACCACGAGGAGCGTTTAGGGCACCTTTCATCGCGAGGGTGGAGTTGTTTGACACAGAACCAGTGCCAGGTGGGACCTGGCCTACGAGCGGCAATGCGTCCGTCGCAAGGTTGTTGGAGGTGGTTGATGCGACAGGGGCCTTGAGAAGTGGAAGACGCACCAATCGTCACATCTGAATTCTGGCGAATCCAGCTACCGCGAGGAGCGTCCAGGGCACCTTTCATCGCGAGGGTGGTGTTGTTTGACACAGATCCAGTGCCAGGTGGGACCTGGCCTACGAGCGACAACGCGTCCGTCGCAAGGTTGTTGGAGGTGGTTGATGCGATGGGGGCATTGAGAAGTGGGAGACCCACTAATCGTCATATCTGAATTCTGGCGAATCCAGCTACCGCGAGGAGCGTCCAGAGCACCTTTCATCGCGAGGGTGGTGTTGTTTGACATAGAACCAGTGCCAGGTGGGACCTGGCCTACGAGCGGCAACGCGTCCGTCGCAAGGTTGTTGGAGGTGGTTGATGCGACGGGGCATTGAGAAGTGGGAGACGCACCAATCGTCATATCTGAATTCTGGCGAATCCAGCTACCACGAGGAGCGTCCAGGGCACCTTTCATCGCGAGGGTGGTGTGGTTTGACACAGAACCAGTGCCAGGTGGGACGTGGCCTACGAGCGACCGACTTGCTGGCGCGGCGCTGTTGAACAGGGGAGTGGCAAGTCCTTTTGCAATTTGCAATTGTCAATTTGACTTTTTCAATTGACTGAGGTGTTTGGGTTCGACCTCCCCTCGCTTCGCTCGACCCTCCTGCCAGGAGGGTGGATTGGTTCTTTGGCTGGACGTCCTGCCGCGGAAATCTTGCTGGGGACGCTCTCAATCCTTTTCGGCGGCACTCCGTGATTTGGCGACGCCGTGGACGACATCGCCGCCTTGTTGGGCGGCTTGGTTGGCGATCGTTTGCAAGTGCGCGGCGTACTCGGCGCCCAGTTGGTTGGGCACGAATTCGTTGCCGATCGGGCTCTCGCCGTACAAGCATTCAAACCACACGCACGCGCCCAAGTATTCGCCGGCAAGGTTGGCGTGGTGGCCGTCCATTTTCAGTTGAGGTTTTTCCTTGGATTTGTTCCAACTGTACCCAGCATGCAAAGAGTGAGTTTGCTCCGGAAGACTTGGGTACTCGAGTGACTGGGCGTCGAAGTCTTCGGGTGGTTGGTATCCGAATTTCGGATCGTTGTCGGCGATCCAGAACGCGTCGCCGACTGGGATTCGATTGGCGGCTAATTCGGCTGTGATCGTTTGGTAGGCTTCGCTAAGCCCTTCGTACATGGCTTGTTGAGTGCCCGGTTCACCCGCAGCGGGTTTCGATCGATTGAATCGCGGGTCGTCGCTGCGATACGCCCAGGTTTGATGCACCAGCAACTTGGCTTGCGGCGCCTCGCGACGAATGATCTCCGCGAGTTGTTGGGCGTACGGGCGGTAGGTCTGGACGTCATGGCTTTTGAAGCTGACTTGCTGAATCGTGACGAAGTCCCACGGTTCGCTCCGCAGCGCTTCCTGCAGGGTGTTGCCGTTGCTGTATTTGGCGGACGCCGCAGTGGGATCGTTCTCGAACGCCAATGCTTTCTTCGCGTGCAACTCCAAAGGTGACCCACCGATGGAGAGCATTGTGTGAGTCAGCTTGTGCCCGCCTGCTTCGACCACCTCGTCCAAGAACCGAGTCGCGTTGTGAGTGAAGCTGTTGCCGATCGTCAGAATGCGAACGTGTTTTGGACTGTCGTGGGCAGGTTGCTCAGGTGAGTCAGCGAAGGATGACGGCCCAGCGTTCAATGAAATCAACGTGAAAAGACAAACGAAGAAAATCGGTCGGAACATGGTGGGGGCATTCCTCTGGAGTTGGTGGGAAGGTGGGGCGGGGCCGCCTATGGTACTTGAAGTCGGAGGGCGGTTTCCGACGAATGGTATTGATACGGCGCTTGTCGCTATTGAAAAAGCGAAAGTGTAAATTGACAGTTGTAAAATGCCGGAATGCGCGGATGAAGTCGCATCATTTTGCATTTTTCAATTGTCAACTTAACCTTTTCAATGAGTTGCATTCAGTTCGCACACTTACCGCCCTGCCAACATTTTCATCAGCCCAGGTGAACGCTCGGTTGTGCAATGTTTGGGGGTGACGCCGCTTTGGATTCAAAAACAAAGGGTGGCTGGCGTCTGGGTTTCGTCCCGGATGGGTCCGTTGTGGGAGTTGGGGGAGTCCCTCGCTCACGCGTCGGGTTGTGATGGGGGCTTGGCAGACTCTGGCGTGCAAGAGTGCACATCCTCCCTGTGTTGAAACGTCGTTGACGATTGAGTCGAAAAGCCGTCACCATTGGCGTTTTGATTGCGGATGCCAATTTTGTTCCTGGATTGCACTCGTAGGCCAGAACAAAACAACTTGAAGGTCGTGCGGTTTTCATTCACTCGCCCTTTGGTAGGGGCGGCCCGCTTCGGGCTGGGGAGGGTTGCGCGCTGGATCCGATACTCGACCCTCCCCTCGCTTCGCTCGGCCCTCCCAGAGGGAGGGTGATGAGAATCGCCCGGCAATGCAGCACTTTAAAACTGCACGACCTTTTTGCAAATTGACTGTCAGGCCTGGAATCAAGCCTGGTCTGGGAAGAACTTTGCCAGGGTTTCTTTCGGTGGCTTGGGCGTCACCATGGAAACCACGACCATCGCAATCAGGGTGCTGAGCACCATCGCGACAACGGGCATCACTTCGTAAGTCTCGCCACCAAACGGCAGACGCAAGACGTACTTGCTCAAACCCTCTGGGTCCAAGGTGCCTTGGTAGAAGAGATACGACCAACTGGTGATGGCGGCCAAAATACCGGCGATTGCACCCGATGCGGTGAGGCCTCGCCAGTAGAGCGCGGCCACAACCAACGGGAACAACGCGCTGAATCCGCTGAAACACCAGACTCCCAGGGCAAACACACTGCGAACGTTGCCGAGGCTGAGAAGGTACGTGATGGCCACGATTCCGACGATGAACAATCGTGTGAAGAGGACTTGTTGTTTGTCCGAGAAACGGTCTTCACCGAAGGTGTGGTTGACCACGTCGTTGTTGAACATTGTTCCGATGCACAGGAATTGACTGTCCAGGCTGGACATGATCGCGGCCAAGATTCCCGCGGCCAAAAAGCCACCGAGGATGGGTGCGGTCTGAGTCTTGACCAAGAATGGCAACACCTTGTTCGCATCCACAATGTCGCCACCGGGCAATCGTGGCAGTGGTGGCTTGGTCGGCATCAATTCACCGGTCGCCCAAACGCCCACCAGAACACACGGCACCCAAACGATCATGATGAACAGTGGGTGACAGACGACCGACAGCTTGAACGTGCTGGCTTTCTTGGCCGTCATCCAGTGTTGGAACAGGTGTGGGAACATCCCAACCGACAACGGAATCATCAGGTAGGTGAAGAACTTTGTCTTGCTCATCGCCACCCGTGTTTTGCCTTCTTCGGGAATCGATTCACCGAGCACGCGAAGATTTTCGAAGAAGCTGTCTTGTTTGCCCAGTTTGTTCGCAATGACGAAGAACGTCACGACACCTAAGACCATGAAGACCAAAGTCTGGAAGGTGTTGGCCCAGGTCGTGCCTCGCATCCCGCCAAAGAAAACGTAGACCAAAACGACGGTGCAGATGGTCAGCGAACCGAGCCAAGCGGGAATGCCACCGTGAACGGCCGGGTCGATTCCGCCGGGGCCACCTTCCAGTGGGACGGGGAACATGTCGGGGGCCAGTCCAGCGGTGAGAGCTTGGACAACGCCACCGGCGCTGATCACACCGACCAACAGGTACGGGATGATCATGCCGACCAGGATTGGGAACAGCAGCCATCCGACCAAGTTGTTGTTCAAACGGTCGCGAAAGAATTCGATTTGGGTGGTGTAGTTGTGGGCGCGGGCGAACCGCCAGACTTTGACACCGATCAAAAAGAAGCACAGCGAGTGGATGATCCCACTGCTGCTGGCCAGCATGCCGTAGACGCCGATGCCTTCGCGGAAGGCTTCGCCGCTGCTGCCGACCAGGGCGAAGGCGGTCATGGTCGTTCCAAACATGCTCATCAACAGCAGGAATGGACCGATCGAATGGCTGGCGACTTGGTAATCTTCCTTCGTTCCGCGAAACAGGCGGCTGCTGAAGAGGCCCAGCGCGAGTAACAAACTCAAGTACACCAGAATGATGATGAACTGAGGGACACCATTGTGCATTGCGAAGAGCATCATCGTTGTGGCTCCTCTTCATCGAGAGGCCAAGCGATTCGTGTCGCCAAGAACCACGTGAAGGAGGCGGCAATCGAGATCCCGGCGTGCCACGCCAGTCCGATGGGCATGAATCCGAACAGCAACGTGTCGTTGGTCCACAACCAATTGTCTTGGTGAAGAATCAAGAGCACGATGACCAAACCGGCGATGAGGAGGGCGCCACCTGTCAGACCTTTCCGGTCAGGCGGAGCGGACGAATCAGTCGAGTTGGGCATGATGGAGAGTTTCAGGCGAGACGGGGGAGGAAGGTGGGACCGGCAGAATCTGAAGCGGAATGGCGTTCGGCAGAGAAATGCCGTCATTCTGGGCATGCAAACCACTGTCAGGGAAGTAGTCTAATGGGATCACGGGGGCGACGATATCCATGGTTTGAATTACTGTAGGAGCCAGTTGTTTCGCGTTGTCCGGACCGAAACGGGCCTCCTCCCTGCTGCCGCGGAACTCGCCGGCACATTCAACACGTTTTCTGCCGCATGGAATCTTTGTTTGACCCCTTGGTTTGGCCGACGGTTTGGCCCATGTGGCTGACCATTGGAGTCGCGATTGCGCTGTTGCTTGGTTTGGCGACACGAGCCGCGGCGACGGATCTTTTGGCGCTGACGGCCTTGTCGGTGTTGGTTGTCGTTCAGGATCTGACTGGAACGACGCTGCTGCCTGATCCGACGCAGGCGGTCGCAGGATTCGGCAACAAAGGCTTGATCACGATCGCGTTGTTGTTTGCAGTGGTCGCTGGTCTGGAACTCACTGGTGGAACCGAGCTGGCCACGGGATGGTTGCTTTCCAAAGCCAAGAATCTCCGTGACACCCAGATTCGGATGTTACTGCCGGTCGCGCTCTTGAGCGGTTTTTTGAACAACACCCCTGTCGTCGCGGCGATGTTGCCTGTCGTGGGTGATCTGGGAAAACGGTTGTCGATCAGTCCCAGTCGATTGCTGTTGCCGCTTTCCTACGCCGCGATTTTGGGCGGGATGTGCACGTTGATGGGAACCAGCACGAACCTGTTGGTTCGTGATGAGTACAACCAATACGTCGCCGATGCGCATGCAGCCGGCGAGGAGATGAAACTGTCGGAACTCAGTTTCTTCACGCCGGCGATCGCTGGGATTCCGGCCACCATCCTGGGATTGATCTACATCATCGGGGCGTCCAAGTGGTTGTTGCCCGAACGCAAGCCAGCGGTGAGTGTCGGTGACGATCCCCAGAAGTACACCGTTGAGATGCAGGTGGAGTTGATGGGGCCGTTGGTGGGCAAAACGCTGCAAGAAGCCGGGTTGCGTGCTCTGCCAGGTTTGTATGTTGCCGAAGTCCAGCGCGCCGACGGTCGCATCGAGCCTGCCAAACCGGAGCAACGTCTGTATGGCGAAGACATTTTGATTTTAGTCGGCGACGTGGACAGTGTGGTCGACCTGCGGAAGATCCGTGGTTTGATCACTCCCGGTGACCAGGCTCGCAAGTTAGAGATTCCCGCTTGGCGACGAACGTTGGTGGAAGCCGTCGTCAGTCCACGTTGCAGCTTGATTGGCAAGACGATTCGCGAGGGACGGTTTCGTTCCAATTTCAATGCCGCCGTGGTCGCGGTTGCTCGCGGTGGCCGGCGTTTGGAAGGCAAGCTGGGGGACGTTCGGATTGAGCCAGGCGATGTGTTGTTGTTGGAAGCATCGAAGTCCTTCATGCATCGTCAACGTGGCGGCAGTGACTTCTACCTTGTGAGCAGCGTCGATCGAGGTGAGATTCGCCGGCACGAACGGGCACCGTTGGCGCTTGGGATCATGTTGGTGATGGTGATCGTGGCGGCATTGAATTGGTTGTCAATTTTGAGTGCCGCTATGATGGCGGCCTGTGCAATGGTGCTGACACGCTGTTGCACGACCTCGGAAGCGCGACGCAGTATCGATTGGTCAGTGTTGATTGTGATCGGTTCGGCGATCGGAATTGGCCGAGCGATGGAACAGAGCGGAGCGGCAGGGCAAATCGCTGGTGGGCTGTTGAGCATTGCCCAGGGAAATCCGTTGGGCACCTTGATCGCGATTTATGTTGCCACCGTGATCTGCACCGAATTGATCACAAACAACGCGGCGGCCATGTTGATGTTCCCGATTGCCTGGACGGCCGGTGCTCAACTTGGAACGGATCCAATGCCGTTGGTGGTGGCGGTGATGATCGCGGCTTCGGCGAGCTTCCTGACTCCGTTTGGTTATCAGACAAACACAATGGTGTACGGTGTCGGTGGTTACCGACTGCGTGACTACATTCAATTTGGGTTGCCGCTGAGTCTGCTCGTTGGTGTGGTGTCGATTGGAATGTTGACGTGGTGGTATCAGTGATCATGACATTCCACCATTGGGACCGCGTTTTGTTTCCACGTTACCATTTTTGGGCTGATTCTGTTTTCGGGGGCTTGGGTTGATGAGCGAACGTTTTTCAGATGCTCCCATTTCACGATTGGTTGGATTTCAAGTTCATCCCAGTGAGTGCGTGGACGGTGATCCGGACGCGGGCACAGCGACCGTGGACATTCAGTGTGGTCCCCAGCATCACAATCCAATGGGGCGCGTGCACGGCGGTTTGGTGTCTGCTCTAGCAGACGCCGCGATGGGGATCGCGTTCGGTCGGACACTGCTATCCAGCGAGGACTTTTCGACGATTGAGATGAAAGTCAGCTTCATTCGTCCGGTTCGTGAAGGTCTTCTATCGGCCAAGGCGACCGTGATCCAGCGAGGCCTGCGAATCGGGTTCGTGGAATGTCAGATCACAAACGAAAAGGGAAAGTTGGTCGCGACCGCGTCCTCGACCTGCACGGTGCTGGCGGGAGGATAAGCAGGTAGGCAGGTGTCATCGGGTATGTGAGCCGTTTGGCGTTCGCCACGGTTCCCACGCACAACCGGGGCCAACGCCCAAACGGCTCACTCATTTTGATCCAATCATTCCGGCGTACCTGCTTAAAACCGAACAAGAAGGGAGCCAGGGGCACCGTCTTCGGCGACCTGTGTTAGACTGTCGCTCCTAGTGGTCTGTCACAGCTAAAAGTGAGGGTTGATCGTAGTGGACGAGGCCACGAGTCCTTGGATTTGACGCCAGTTCAGGACTCGTGGCCTCGTCCACTACCCTAAAAACAAGTCCTGACAGACCACTAGCCTGATTCTTGTGTCCAGCTGAACAAGCGATGTTTTGTTCGTGGTCATGCCTGCCTCTCCATCCCACCTCGCAAATCTCTATGCGAACGCATTCGATTTTGATCGCGGCCCTCTTGTGCGCTGTTTTTCAAGCCAACTCGCACGGCTTCGGGGCCGATCAGTCCAACGATGACCATCCCAACGTTGTGTGGATCATTGCCGATGATTTGGGGCCTGAACTGGCCTGTTACGGCTATCCCGATGTGGCGACGCCCCATCTGGACCGTTTGGCAGGGCAAGGTCGTCGGTTTGCCAACGCATTCAGCACCGCCCCGGTGTGTTCTTCGTCGCGATCAGCGTTTCAAACGGGCCGGTACCAGACATCAATCGGGTGCTATCACCATCTGACGCGGGACAAGAAGGAACTGCAAGTTCCAACGGTAATCGATTGGATGAGAGACGCGGGGTACTTCATTTCGCATGGCAATGGGGAAGTCGGGAATCGCAAAGCCAACAAGTACGGCGTCAACTATTTGTACGACAAGAAGACCCACTTCGACGCTTACGATTGGTCAGAGCGAAGCCCGGGGCAGCCATTCTTTGCCCAGGTTCATCTTCATGAACCACACCGCCCGTTTGTGGAGAGTGACCGCAAGCGGCCAATCGCTGCGATTCCGCCGTACTACCCCGATCATCCGATCACGCGAGCCGATTGGTCCAACTACTTGGCCACGATCGAGGTGATGGACCAAAAGGTGGGGCAGGTGCTCGATCGATTGGACGCCGAAGGTTTGAGCGAGAACACACTGGTGATCTTCTTTGGCGATCATGGTCGGCCGCATGTTCGTGGCAAACAGTGGTTGTACGACGGCGGGCTGCACACGCCCTTGATCGTTCGTTGGCCCGCCAAACTTGCGGGGGCTTCCGTTGAAACCGGCATGGCGAGTTTGTTGGATCTCGCACCAACGACGTTGCAGGCCGCGGGAATCAGCGTGCCTGAGTTGCCCGGGAAGAGTTTGCTGCAAGAGGACTGGAAGGGGCATGAACAACTTTTTGCCGCTCGCGATCGTTGCGGGGACGCTCCCGATCGAATCCGCAGCGTTCGGACGGAACGATACAAATACATTCGCAACTTCCATCCTGACAAACCATACCTGCAACTGAGCAGCTACAAGAAGCTGTCCTATCCGGTTGAGACGTTGATGAAGGTTCTGCACGCCGAGGGACGTTGGGATTCGCTGATGATGGCGGAGACTCGACCGGAGGAAGAACTTTACGACCTGAAGGCCGATCCATTTGAAATGAACAATTTGGCCGTTTCACAAGGCCATAGCGAAACGTTGATGCAACTACGTGGCGAATTGGATTCTTGGATCGAGCGGACTGGCGACCAGGGCGGCGTCGACGAGAGCTTGAGCGTCGACATGGATGCGCTGATGGCTGAAAAGCGGGAGTGGTACGAACGCACCATGAAACGACGAGGCCTCGACCCCGCCATTTCTGATCAGGAGTATCTGATTTGGTGGGCGACTGAATTGGGAGTTGAATGAGTTGTTATCGGTTTTGAAAGTACGAGACGAGTTTTGCAGCATGAGACGAATGAACCATTTGGCTGGACGAAGATGGCGTTGCGTCTTCATGGTGTTGGCGTTGTGCTGCGCCTCGATTTCCAACGCCGAGGAGATCGTTCCAGCCGACATGCATCCGTTTGTGATCGGTGTGGAGCGTCTTGGTCGGTTTGGTGAGATCGATCCAGTTTCAAATTCACGGTTGCTTGTCACGGAGTTGAGCTGCACTGCCTGTCACCGCTCGGATCGCACTGATTTGTCGCCGAAAGGGGGTCCGAAATTGAGTGCCGCGGGTTCCCGGTTGAGCATGTCTTGGGTCAAAGAGTTTTTGCAGTCGCCTCATCAAACCAAACCCGGCACCACGATGCCTGATGTGTTGGCGGCTTTGAATGAACCTGAACGAGAAGAGGCGATCAAGGCTCTGGTTGCGTTCATCGGATCGCTGCAAGAACCATTTCCTCTGTTGAAAGCGGGTGGCGCCAATCCGTTGGAGGATGAGTTTTGGAACAAAGGCGATGCTGTTCGAGGCGGGAAGCTGTATCACGAAGTGGGGTGCGTCGCATGCCACGAGACGGATCCTGAGCATCAGGTGAACTCCGCACCGATATCCGCAGTCGACCGTTTGTTGGACGAACTGGATCCGGAAGAACTGGAGGACATGGGATTGGCAGCGGCTGCACGGAAGGTGCCTTCGGTCCCGCACGCGGAACTGGCGAAGAAGTACAGCCGTCAATCACTGACCCACTTTTTGCACGATCCCGAACACGTTCGTCCTTCGGGTCGAATGCCAAGTTTGAAGTTGACGCCGAATGAAGCCGCCGACATCGCGGAATATTTGTTTGAGAAGGAAGGTGCCGATGGGGACTCAGCGCAGCCAGAGATCGTTTCACCGGGGCCGTCCCACGAACCATTGGTGGCTCGTGGGAAACAGTGGTTTGTGCAGCTCGAATGTGCGAATTGCCATGACACGGGATCGGCCGAGGAATCCAAATTTGCGACCGACTGGGATCAGCTTTCTTTTGATTCGGCCGAGGCCTGTTGGAAGTCCGAACGTCAGTCATCTGTCCGCTTCCATTTGGACGATTTTCAGAAGGCAACGCTTGCCAAGGGAATCCTGAACGCCTCGTTCGCGAATGATGAAACAGCGAATGACCCGCAGCAATTGATTCAGCAGAGTTTCCTGGAACTGAACTGTTACGCTTGCCATGAGCGGGACGAACTCGGTGGTGTGGGCCGCTATCGAAAGGCCCACTTTGAATCGACTGGACTGGCGGACCTGGGCGATGAAGGTCGCCTGCCGCCGGCATTGACGGGGGTGGGAGCCAAGCTCCACTCCGCGTGGATGCGGAAGGTCTTGGAGGGGCATCCATCAACTCGCCTGCGTCCGCACATGACCATTCGCATGCCGAGGTTCCCCAAATCAAGGGTGGATCCGCTGGTCAAGGCGTTGGAAACCGCCGATCAGGGATCACCGCTGTCAGATGCCGACGTGTTCCCCGATCATCTGCCATTGGCAGAGACGGGAATGCGTCTGACACAAGTCGGCTGCATCCAGTGCCATGTGTTTGATGGTCAAGCCCTTGCGGGGGTGGTTGGCATCGATTTGGGTAGCGTGACAAATCGAATCCGCCCGAGTTGGTTTCGAGAGTTTTTGTTGGATCCTGGTGGGCGAAAACGGGGGACTCGCATGCCATCGTTTTTTCCGGATGGAAAGAGCCAGTCACCGGATGTTCTGGATGGAGACGCTGAAAAGCAGATTGCTGCGTTGTGGTCTTACCTCAAGCATTCGGATCGAGTTGGCGTTCCACCCAAAATTGCAGAAGCGTTGGCGGCGAACTACGAGTTGAAACCAAACGAAAAGCCGTTGCTGTTGAGGACGTTCATGCAGGGTGTGGGAACTCACGCGATCGCCGTTGGTTTCCCGGAGGGCGTCCACTTCGCTTTCGACGCAGAAACACCGCGGCTGGCGCTGGCGTGGAAGGAGGACTTTGTGGATGCTCGAAGCACCTGGTTCGAACGCTTCTCGCCCCCCATCGATCCGCTCGGCAAGGATTCGATCGCCATCGCTTCCGAAATGGAGTTTCGATTGTCACATGAACGCGAACCAATGGATTCCGAAACGCCGCCCCTGCAGTTCCTTGGTTTTCGATTTGATGCGAAACGCGTTCCAACGTTTCGATACCGCTTGGGCGATGCTGTCATTCTGGATCGTTGCGAAGCGACCAGGGAAGGAGCGTTGCGGCGAACAATTGAATTGGAAGAGAACGGATCAGAGAACATGGGGCGACTGCAGTTCCGTGCTTTGAAAGACACGTCGATTCAAGCCGTTGATTCGCAAACCATCCAAGGCTCTTCCGGACTGAAAGTGAGTTGGTCGATGTACCGGTCTGAGTCGCAGCGTGTGACACGTGTCGAGTCAAACGATGAGGTTTGGCTTGATTTGAATCCGAATCAGACGTTGGAGGTTGTCTACCAATGGTGAATCAAAGCATGTGGCGAACACTTCGGATGCCATTCGTCCGCTGTCTAATTGGAATGGTGGCGTTGGCTTTGGCAGTCGGCTCGGCGTGGGCGGATGAAGAGCAGGATTATTACCGCATCATTTCGATTGCAACGCCTGACTCGCAAACCGATTCTCGCGACCCGAACTGGAAGCCATCTGACGAGGGGATCGCTTTGGAGGTCAGCGGAATTGCGGTTCTCAGTCCCTCACGCGTGGCCGTTGCGATTCGGAAGGGCGAGGTTTGGTTGCTCGATGGAGTCGATCAGGTCACCGGCGAGGGGGAGGAGTCCGGCGTGGTTACCTATCAGCGTTTCGCCAGCGCGTTGCACGAACCGCTGGGGTTGCTGCAACAGGATGACTCATTGATCACCGTTCAGCGGACGGAGATGACTCGACTGCGTGACACTGACGGTGACGATGTCGCCGACGTATACGACACACTCGCGTCGGGATGGGGCGTCTCGGGCCACTACCACGAGTACGCTTACGGGCCCAAGTTGGATGGCGACGGCAACCTCTGGATGACCTTGAACATCGGCATGGGGTTGAAGGGCGAACAGCTTCAGAAGATCGTTCCGGATGCGCCGTTGGGGTACCGGCAGGCAGCTTGGCGAGGTTGGGGAATGAAGTTGGATTCCAGCGGAGAGTTGAACCCGGTTTGTGCTGGGATGCGTTCGCCGTCTGGTTTGGGAGCCAACGCCGACGGGGACATGTTCTACACGGATCAGCAAGGCAATTGGGTTGCCACGAACTCGCTGCATCACATGCGTCCGGGCGCGTTCTCGCATCACCCTGAATCACTCGCGTCCATGGAATTGAGGGGATCAACCATTCACGACGTTGAGGAAGTGCCCAATGGACTGGCGTACCCCGAAGCGTTGAAACGATTCCCGCAGATGCAACCGCCAGCGGTTTGGTTCCCGTACAAGAAGGCCGGGCAGTCTGCGACAGACATTCTGTTGGATCAAAGCGGAGGCAAGTTTGGCCCATTTGAGAACCAGTTGTTCGTCGGTGAATTCACGCAAGCGTCGATGCATCGCGTGTTCTTGGAAAAGGTCAACGGCGAATATCAAGGCGCGTGTTTTCCCTTTCGTCGCGGGTTTGCTTCCGCGGTGTTGCGGATGGCACAGGCGGAAGATGGAAGCGTCTACGTGGGACTGACCAATCGCGGATGGAGCAGCCTGGGGACGTCGTCCTATGGATTGCAGCGTTTGGAGTGGACCGGCAAGACTCCCTTTGAAATCCAAGAGATGCGAGCCAAGCCGGATGGATTCGAGTTGGTCTTCACACGTCAGGTGGATGTCGAGTCCGCATCGGACGTCGGTTCATATCAACTGGCCAGTCACACGTACCTGTATCAGTCCAGCTACGGCAGCGACGAAGTCTTGAAGCAAGATCTGAAAATTCGAGAAGCGATTGTTTCAGAAGACCGTCTGCGAGTTCGTCTGAAGGTGGACGGCTTGCGGGAACTGTTTGTGCATGAGTTGGACGCGGGCGGAGTGAAGGATGAAAACGGCCAACCACTGCTGCATCGCAAAGCGTTCTACACGCTGAACAACATCCCGCAGGAATGAGGGGGTGGACTCAAACGAGTTGCCAGTAGGCGATGCCGAAACCATTGTCGTTCTGTGCCAAGGTTCGGAGTTCGCCGTCGGAATCGAATTTTCCCTCTTTCAGTGAATAGGGCTGCAGGCTTCCGATTTCATCCGGGTTGTAGGCCGAGATCCCATCGGCACTGAATGACGAGTCCAGTTGACCGTCCGGCGTCAGCCGAGCAACTCCGTTGAAGTAATGAACCAGATAACGGCCCAAGCCATCGACGCTGAAGGTCCCGCCAGTGTTATCGAACAACAGCGATCCATCGGTCACGATGGAACTTGGCAGAATGATCCGACCGCCGTCACCAAAACTTGGGTCGATTTGACCATCGATCGTGAACCGAAGCAGTGCCTGAGTCCCCAGGACGGTGAGCCTTCCTTCATCGTCCAGCACCAAGCGTTCAAACCGCTCGCTGTAGGACGAAAATTCAGAAAACTGTTGGTAGGGAATGCTTGCGAAGCCTTCGTCGCCAAACCAGGTTCCCGTGCTGCCGTCTTCGTTCAATTGAATCAGCCACCCGGCACTCGCGTTCGCACTGGATGGGATTCCCCACAAGACCAGCATCGAATCGTCAGGACGCGTGAGGATCTGCGATTGCCCCGCGTAAAAGTCAGGTTCCTGCGGCAACGGGATGTCGGATGCACCGTTGGTTCCGAAACTGTTGTCGGCTGTCCCGTCCGCGTTGTAGCGTGAGATCGTCACGGCATTGCTAACCAGGATGCGGTCTTGGGAGTCGATTGTCATTGAGGAAGCGGTCGTGATGCCTCCCAATGACACTGGCACGAATCCACCGTCGCCGAACGACGAATCCAACTGTCCATCCGATGTCAACCGAACCAATACATTGGAATAGCTGCGGAAGTATCCGTTGTAGTGGAATGCCTGAAGACGGACGAGCAGCCGATCCTGTGAGTCGACCTCGAGGTCCATCAAAGACAATTGTGAAGATTCCAGCGAGTCATCATCGAGGAATTCGATTGTGGCTTGAATCAGTTCGACAGGTTCGCCGCGATGGAACGAAGTCAGCACCGATCCGTTTTCGTCGAACAGTTGAACTTGGATGATCTTTTGATACTCGCCTGATTCTGTCCAAAACGATTCGCTCCATCCAACCGCGGATAGATCCGAAGAGGTGATCTCGTGTTCAACATCAAAAGGAAGATTGGGGGTAACGATGGAAACGCCTGCCTCGGCGATCGAGTCGTCCAACGTGTATCGTTCGCTCGCAAAAACGCTTGCATCGAACTGAAAATGCCCACGTCCTTCGAGACGCTCGGTTTGCCAATTGCCCGAGGTGAGTGCACCGTCTCGATAAACGCCTTGGGCGAAGGTCGTTGGGGCTTCGGTTTGATGAACCACCCCATCGATCTCGATCCGATCGACGACCAGGTTGTAATCGATGCCTTGATCGGGGCGGTACAAGTCGTTGATGAATTCCACCCGTACCGAACTCGGTTTCAAATCGGTGTCGAGATAGAACGTATAGGCCGTCATTTCGGTGGTCAGACTGATTTGGTCAGCACGGAACGAACCCGCCAAAACGTTCATCTTTTCGCCGCCTTGATCACCCCGAGCGTAGACGATGAGTTCGGATCCGGTGGGCGTGCCGTACTGGAGGTAGCCGTTTGCGTTCAAGACGCTGCCGCGTCCTAGGCCGGAGGCAACGCCGTCTTCGGGAAGCCAAGTTCCCGTTGAGAAAACGTCCGCCGCGTTGCTGTCGAGAACTTGATCGCCAACCGTCACCGATCCAAGTTGGACATTTCGATCGATTCCCTGGTCTGGGTCATACAAGTCGTTCACAAAATGAATTCGCAACAGGCTCGGATCAATCGAGATGTAGTCCACATTGATCTGATAGGTCTCCCATTGGTCGCTGACGCGGAAGCTCGAGATCGTTTCGTCGTTGTAGAGCACTTCCAGGATCTCTTGTCCTGTGTCTCCAATCGCCTGCACCTGGATTCCCGGTGCGTCCAAAGCAAAACTGACTTCCTGTCCCGTGTCACCGGCCAACAGCAACCGCGGCTCCAACTCATCAACCGACCAATTCGGGAGCGATCTTCGCGAACGTTTCGACGTGAATCCAGAGGAGCGGCGGTGCGAGAGACGGTTCACCCAAGTGCGAAGATTCATGAGATTGGTGGATCATGGAGACAAGGCAATTTGCAGCAATGGTCAACAGTATAGGCATTTGGAAGTGAGGAGGGAGAATCCCCCGGGATATCTGGGGGGAGAGTGAACTCAGCGGTCGAGTGAATGAACCCGCCACCGGGTGGCGAAAGGAGAGAGAGATTCGCCAGAGTCGGTTGAGGGAAACGGAGTTGGGTGAAACGACCGCGACGTTGCGGCATGACAGGCCGCCAATACTAAATCTCGAGAGTGGACGCATGCGATTCGATAGCCCCCGTTGCACGATCGGCTGTGCCTTGTCATTCAGTCCGTCGAGGAACAAAATGGAAGATTCGAGGCGACTTGTTTCGGAAGAGAGCCATTTCAATTCATCGTCGACGAGATCGAGTAGACTGTGCGTTGAGGGGCTGAGTTGACGAACCAGCCCGCCCTTCCTCACACAGTGAAAAGATTTTTGGCCCGAGCCTTGATGCGTTCTCGCATTGCCTTGTTGCCAACCCACCCCTTTCCGCCAACCCGTTTGGCCCCGCCACCTGCCTGATTTCAATGCTTCGTGATCGTAGCATTGGTAAGCAAGAATGATTGGGTATCACCTTGTGAGCCGTTTGGGCGTTAGCCCCGGTTTTGCGTGGGAACCGTGGCGAACGCCAAACGGCTCACATACCCGATGACACCTGCGTACCTGCTTAGACGTCCAGCCATGCTGAGACGATTGGGCATCCCGATTGACGTGAGAAATCCGATTGCCACCGCGGTTGATCCGCTGACCGGCAATCAATGGGGATCTCGTACCGACTGGTTTTCGCTCCGCGTTGGTGAACGAACCGCATGCTACAAAAATCCAAGACGAATGAATCGATGTCGCAAAAGTTTCTGATCACAGTCCTGTCTGTCTCCACCACAACCTTTCTCCTTGGCGGACTGGCCAGCTACTGGGTTGGGGGGCAACTCTCACCTGCCGTTGATTCCGCACCCGAATCCGCGCCGGCGAACCCGGCGGCAAACCGAGGCGGCCCGCAGGCTCAACTCGTTCGCGTCGACTCGATCGAGCGGGAGGAGTTCACCCCTGTCCGCACGCTGGTCGGTGATTTGATCGCTGTCCGTCGCGCCACCATCGCCACCGAGGTCGCGGGCAAGATCATCGAATTGCCGGTGGATGAAGGCAGTGCCGTGATCGCTGGCAAAACCCGCTTGGCGCGTGTCGACGACACTTGGACCAAATTGGAAGAGGACAAGATTGCGACGCAAATCGCCGAGCAACAGGCGACGTTGGAATTCGAGCGTGCCGATTTGAGTCGCTACGAAGACATGCTCAAACACAACGCGGTCTCTCTCAGCGAAACCGAGCAAAAGCGATCGCTGATCGAAGGTCTGGAAGCGGGGCTTGCCCAGCACAAAGTGATGCTTCGGGAAGCCAATGAGCGGGATTCGCGTCTGGAGATCTTTGCTCCCTTTGACGGAAGCGTCGTCGCAAAGCTGGCCGAGGTCGGCGAGTACCTGCCCATCGGCAGCCCGATTGTTGAAATCGTCTCCAGTGGTCGGATCGACGCTCGTATCATGGTTCCCGAGGAATCGCTGGCGTTGATCCGCGTGGGCGACACACTGGACCTGCTGATCGATAGCCTGGGCATCGAACTTCAAGGCGAAGTGGCATCGATCAATGCACAAGGTTCCGTTGGCAGCCGAACGTTTCCCGTTCGAATTGCGATGGACGATCAGGACGGCATCCTGTTGCCTGGCATGGGAGTCAGTGCTTTTGTCCCGATCAAACGAGAGTCAACCGAACTGCTGGTTCCCCGTGACGCGGTTCTTAGAAAGCCAGATGAATCGACGATTTGGATTCTTGAGCGGGGCGACTCGATCGCTGGCGATTCCACTGCGGCAACCAGTGGGAAGCCAGATGCGCCGGAATCGAGCGGGCCAGCCAATTGGACCGCTCATCCCGTCCCAGTTCGTGTGCTCTCGCATACGCGAGATTCGTACGCCATCTCCCCGGTCCGAAAAGT
Organism: Rhodopirellula islandica; assembly: GCF_001027925.1. Taxonomy (NCBI): domain Bacteria; kingdom Pseudomonadati; phylum Planctomycetota; class Planctomycetia; order Pirellulales; family Pirellulaceae; genus Rhodopirellula; species Rhodopirellula islandica. The sequence continues at coordinate 24,041 of NZ_LECT01000031.1, forward strand.
CGATCGACCGCGATTGGAGCCGGGGGTGCAAGTCGTGACCGAAGGATTGGAACGACTTGTTCCAGGTGCTCGCGTCAAAGTGGATCCAGACACCTCCGAACTCGCCGCTGTCCCTGGGACCTACCGCACGGGCCAACAACTGAGTGACCGTGATCGATAGCAGAAAGATGACCGACACACGCCGCGGACAAAACCATTTCTGAACGACATCAAGACGCACTGCCATCATGGATCCCATCAAATTCGCCATCGAGAACCCTGTCAAAGCCGCCGTTGGCGTGATCTTGGTTCTGCTGTTTGGCATCATTGCCTTTGCGCAGATTCCGGTTCAGTTGACTCCGGACGTCGATCGTCCCGTCATCACGATTCGGACGCAGTGGTCGGGACGCAGCCCCGAGGAGATTGAGAAGTCGATCATCATCGAACAAGAGGAGAAGTTGAAGTCGGTCCAAGGCCTTTGGAAGATGACTTCGGTGGCCAGTCTTGGCTCCGCCATGACGACGCTTGAGTTCAATGTGGGATCGTCGCCCGAGCGAATCCTGCAAGAGGTATCCAACAAGATCGATGAGGTCCCCGAGTACCCCGAAGACGTGGACCGACCGATCATTGATGTCGCCGATACAGCCGGTGACGACGCGATCGCGTACCTGTTGTTGCAAGCTGAGGATCCCGATTTTGAAGTCGCGACGTTCTACGACTATGCCGATCGGTTTCTCAAACCCAGTCTGGAACGAATCGAAGGGGTTGCCGAAATTGATCTGAAAGGTGGCCGCCAACACCAAGTCCAAATTCGTTTTGACCCAACCACCTTGGCGAGGCGAGGGATCACAATTACGGAGCTGAATGCGGCCCTGCGTCTGGACAACGTCAACGCCTCCGCAGGCGATATGGCGAACAACCGGCAAGACGTCCGGTTTCGAGTCCTCGGCCAATACGACTCACTGGAACCGCTCCGCAACACGATCATCAAGTACGACGACATGGGCAGTCCCGTGCGCGTCGCGGACATCGCCGATGTGGAACTCGCCTTGGAAAAGACGACTCACTTTGACCAATGCAAAGGTCAAACATCGATGACGATTTTTGTCAAACGAAAGACTGGCAGCAACGTGCTCGACATCATCGAGCAAGTCAAAGTCGTGGTCGATCAAATGAATGCCCCGGACGGTGTTCTGCGGAGTTTCAAAAACGACCGTTACGGGCTAAGGCTGCGGATGGCGTTTGATGATTCGCACTACATCTACAGTGCCATCAATCTTGTCAAAGAGAATTTGTTGATCGGTGGTGGACTGGCGGTGCTGGTGTTGCTGCTGTTCCTTCGCAGCATTCGGTCGACGTTGATTGTCGCGGTCTCGATTCCAATTTCCGTCATCGGCACCTTTGTGATCATGTGGTTCGCCGATCGAAACCTGAACGTGATCTCCTTGGCCGGGCTCAGTTTCGCCGTCGGGATGGTGGTCGACAACGCAATTGTGGTTTTGGAGAACATCGATCGACATCTCAAGCGAGGATCCAGCCCGCGGCAAGCCGCGTACGAAGGCACCAAGGAAGTCTGGGGAGCCATTCTGGCATCGACGCTGACAACGCTCGCCGTGTTCGCACCGGTGTTGACGATCCAAGACGAAGCCGGCCAGTTGTTCTACGACTTGATTCTTGCGATCTGCGCCGCGGTCGGACTGTCGTTCGTCGTGTCGATCACCGTCATCCCTGCCGCGGCATCGTTGTTTTTGCGTTCGTCGACCGTGACCAGCCCGATCGCTCGTTCTGCGTCTGACTTGTTCGGCATTGCTCCCGTGTTTCAGTGGCTCGGGAACGGTTGGGCATCGCTGATTCACCTGTTGACCTATCGCAGCATTGCCAGTGCTTGGCTGCGGGTTGTCTTGATCACGCTCACCATCCTGGTTTCAGTCGTGATCAGCATGATCTTGATGCCGCCTGCGAGTTACCTTCCCAACGGGAACAAGAACTTCACGTTCTGCCGGATGTCGACACCTGCCGGCTATTCCGTGATGGAGAACTTTTACGTTGGGCAACGGATCGAAGAAGCTTTGAAGCCGTTCTGGAGTGCAGAGAGTTCCGAAGAAGCGTCCGCTTATGGCCCGATCACGGACCAACGGTCAGGCAATGTGTTCGAGACAATTCCCGCTTTGAAGGAGTTCTTCTTTGTCGTGGCTCGCGGAAGTGTGTTCATGGTGGGGATCAGTGATGAACCTGACAACGTCGAACCCATTGCAGCGGTTTTCAACAAAGCCTTTGAGGTGATCCCGGCCAGCAAAGGGGTGACTTCTCAGAAGTCGATCTTTGGACGTGGGGCGGGCAGTTCCAATGCCGTCGACATTGAAATCAGCGGGAACGACTTGGTCCGTCTGAAAGCGGCTTGTTCTCACCTGGAGCGGGAATTGAAGCTCGCATTCTCGAAGTTTTCCGTCCGTGCCTCACCCAGCAATTACAACGAGGCCGGACCTGAACGGCAGTTGCAGATCAAACAAGAGGTCGCGAAACGCTTGAACATTAGCGTCAGCGAGCTGGCCATGTCGGCGCGTGCAATGATCGATGGATCGTTCGTCGGCGATTTTGATTTTGAAGGCGACAACATCGATCTCTTGCTGATCCGCGACCCTGCCATCGAGATTTCTCCTGACGATGTTCCCGATCTACCCATCGCTGTTCGCGAGGCCAATGGGGAAGTCGCGATGGTTCCATTGGGGCAAATCGCCGAATTCGTTTCGACCGAAGCGTCCCAAGAGATCCGGCGAGTCGAACAGCAACGAGCGATCGCACTGTCGGTCACACCGCCGGAGAATATCGCGTTGGAAGAAGCCCAAGCGACGATCCTCGAGATTGTTGCCGACGCCCGTGCCGAGGGACGGCTGGGCAACGACATCTTTGTCTCGTTGTCGGGCAACGCGGACCGCCTGTCGGAAGTCCGGGCGTCGTTGATGGGACGCTGGACAGGATGGAATTGGGAGTCAATCGGAAGTGTCGCCCTGAGTCGATTCTTCTTGGCGATGGTGATCACCTATCTGTTGATGACCGCTCTGTTTGAAAACTTTCTCTACCCGCTGGTCATCATGTTCACGGTGCCCTTGGCGACGGTCGGTGGCTTCATCGGTTTGTGGTTCATCCGTCAAAATGACCCGACGCAACAACTGGATGTGTTGACGATGCTGGGGTTTGTCATTTTGGTGGGCGTGGTGGTGAACAATGCGATTTTGATTGTGCACCAAGCTCTCAACAACATGCATGGCCGGCATCACGATGGCGAGGGCGATGCCGAGCCCATGTCGCCGCGGGATGCGATTCGCGAATCCGTTCGCACTCGCATGCGGCCCATCTTCATGACCACCTGCACGAGCGTGTTTGGAATGTTGCCGCTGGTCATCGCGCCGGGTTCCGGCAGCGAACTGTATCGCGGGTTGGGTTCGATCGTGGTTGGCGGGCTGTTGTTCTCGACCGTGTTCACCTTGCTTGTGATCCCGTTGCTGTTCAGCTTGGTGATCGATGCTCGGCGACTGATCTGGAAGTCGTGAATCGGTTCTCGGTGGTTCAGCAGACCGGGGACTGACGCCCCCGGCAAAGGCTGTGTCGGCCTTTCAGGCCTGATACATTGGCTTATCGGACTAGGCCCGATAGGGCCGGCAGAACCATTGCCGGGGCCGTTAGGCCCCGGGTGATATGCGTTTTGAGAACAGTAGCCCCGAATGGGGCGACACAGATACGCCAAGGGCCAGCCATGTCGACTCATCAGCAGCTTCTCTACCACATTGTCTTCAGCACGAAGCGTCGCAAGCGCCTCTTGAATGATTCGATTCGCGATGATGCATTCGCCTACCTCGCTGGAGTTTGCAAACGGTTGGATGGTTTTGCGTTGGAGGTGGGTGGCTACTACGACCACGCTCATTTACTCGTACGGATTCCGGCCCGTGTTGCTGTTTCTGACTTCGTGGGGAAGGTCAAAGCAAACGTGAGCAAGCACCTGAATGAGGGCAAACTCATTGGAGTTCCTTTTGCGTGGCAGGATGGATTCGGAGCCTTTTCAGTCAGTCGCTCGAACAAGGAAGCGGTTGGTCGTTACATCCGCGGTCAGATGGAACATCATCGAAAGCGGACCTTTGAAGAGGAGTATTTGGAGTTGTTGAAGAAGCACGAGGTTGAGTTTGATGAGCGGTATGTGTTTGACTAACCCCTGTGTCGCCCCGTTGGGGCTTTTTTGATTGTGGGTGTTTGGCAAACCGGGGACTGACGCCCCCGGCAATGGCTGTGTCGGCCTTCCAGGCCTGATGTTTTTTGTCAGACTGCAGGCCCGATAGGGCCGACAGAACCCTTGCCGGGGCCGTGAGGCCCCGGAACTGTGCTCGATGAAAACCACAGCCCCGAATGGGGCGACACAGAAACTCCCTGAACCAGCCATGTCGACCTTAGCTCTTGGAACGTTCCACCAATTCTTCGACGAAGCGGACTGCCCAGGCGAGACGTCTCATGGGTCTTGAGTTGCTGGTTTGGTTGGCCAAAATCTCTGGCGTTCGTGGATCGCATTCTTTGGTTTTGGGTTTCAACGCGATCGATTTCAGCACGATACTCGGCGTGAAGTCCGCTCCGACGTCTTCCAGCAACTTGGACGTGCTGCGATGGAAAGTAGCGACGCGATCATCGGGCCGAAGGAAGGCTCGCCAGCGTTTACGAAATTCGTCCACGGAGACAAGCGGTTGCAAATCAGCCGAAGTCAGCCGCAAGCGATTCATGAACGCTTCGTCTTTCAATGAATCGGACTGGATTGCACATCGAAAGAATTCGCCCGTGCCCATGCGGACCGCGTTCCAATACAGCGGTGCGGGCGGTTGGTTGGGCGTGCTCGACCCGTCGCCGGTGTTGCCACGTTCTTGTTCGCCATAGGCGACAACAATTTTGCTGATGTCTTTGGTCAGCACTCGCGGCACGTTGGGAGATCCAGGCCGGCGGGCTTCGTTGTGACGCCAGTTGGATTTTGAGACCTTGAGCTGATCCACGATCATGTGGTCGAACACATCCAACAAGCGGTCGAACCCAGGTGTGTTGGGCTCAATCGCGGACAAGGCCGCGACGGTGGCTTCCAGCGTCGACAGGGCGTGCTCGTTCGGCTCTCGGCGAATTCGGTAACGCCCGGGTTCCGAGGGAGCCAGTCGATATCGGGGCAACGTTTGGAGCCTTGGAATGTCGCGAAAGAGTGTCTTGGCATGATGCCAGGTTCCGTCGATCACGACCAACTGCCGGGGCCGTTCCTCAGGCTCCAGGTCTGAGAGCAGCTTTGCGTTCTCGCCGGGATACAACAAACCGACCCGATCACTGAGTGGCATGGTGGCGAACCGCTCCGCCAGTTCATGGTTGTAAGCCACCATGACCTGGCACCTTTGCAGCGATTGGCTGACGATCCGGGCGGTGTTGAAGGGGTGGGATCGTTCGCGCCGGTGTTGCATGATCAACACCTCGGTCTGGTTGGCGACCTTCGGAATCAGCTTGCAAAAACAAAGCGACCGGGGGCGGAAGCAGACGTGGCAGCGTGTCGGCGAGTCGGGATCGACCAAGGATTCGTTCGGATTCAGCGATTGGGTGGCGATCGGAAAACGTCTGGAGCGAGGGAGCGATGAGATGAGCGACTGCGAATAGTTCTAGAAGAAATTGCAATGGGAGGGTATTGGGAGTCCGAGTGGGAGGCCAATGTTGTCACCTCAATCGGGGGTGGTGTGGATCGGGACAACGTTGCCCCTCCGACGGCGCAACAGAAACCCCGCCTGCAACGAATCGGCAGGCGGGGTTTCGAGTGTTTTCAGAGATCGCGAATCGACCGATCAGTTTTCTTCGCGGATCGAGATGTCTTTGAACTCGACCGGGTCGTTGTGACCGGCGAATCCGAAGTGGCCGGAGGTGCGAGTCTTGCCTGGGTGAGCGCTGCCTGCCATGTAGTCTTCCACTTGGGAGACATCGGCATCGAGGATCACGTTGCCATTGAGTTCCACTCGGATCGTCGGTCCGATCACGGTGACTTGTTGGAAGTTCCACTCGCCAGTGGGACGCAGGTAGCCGCGGGTCGCAGCCGCCATGCCATAGGCCGAACCATGGTACTGGCGTTCATCCAACGTGGCGTAGGCGGGGTGATCGTTGTCCAGGACTTGCAGTTCGGTCATCGCCGCATAGGCCGGGTTGCCTTCTTTGGGGGCCCGGATCGCCAGGCCGTTGTTGCCGCGTGCTGGCAAACGGAACATCAAGCGGGCGGAGAAGTCGCTGTATTCCTTTTCGGTCAACAGATTGCCACCGCGTCCCTTTTGGCATTGGACGGAACCGTTTTCGGTGACTTCGTAATCGTTGACCGCTCCGATCCAGCCATCAAGGGTTTTGCCATCGAACACGGAGACGAAGCCGTCGTTGTGGTGGGCGGCCAAAATCGAATTGGCTTCTTCGGTTCCCAATGGACGCACTTCGAGGTTTCGCCAGCGGATTTCACCGCCATGCGTTTGCAATTGAATGGGGCCGGAGGCGGGCAATGGTTCGTCACGCCGCCAGTAGTTTTCCATGATGGCGTGATCGACGGTTTGCTTTCCGTTCAGCCACACCGACGTGCGTGAACCGACCTGGATGATGTGAACGGTGTTCCATTCGCCAAAGGGCTTGTCAGCGAGAACCAATGGGTCTTTGCCGGGGGCCTTGGGGGAGTTGTTCCACAACGCTCCGCTGCCCAGGTTGGATCCGATGTTGAATTTGCCCTCGTCGGTGTAATCCCAAATCTGGACTTGCGGGGTGCCTTTCAAGTAGATGCCACTGTCAGCTTTGGCGACGGTGCGGTACTCCAATTTCAACTCGTAGTCCGAAAAGTTTTCGTCCGTGGTCAGGTAAGCCCCGTGACCGTCGTTGACCAATTCGCCGTTTTCGATCGACCAGTGTTGCTTGGCGTCTGCGGTCCATGCTTCGATCTTCGCCGCACGTTCTTCTTCGGACAGTTCGGCGAGTTTGTAAGGGTCAAAGTGGGGTTGGCCGTGCCATCCCGTCATGTCTTTGCCGTTGAACAAAGCTGTCCAGCCTGACTTGGCGTCGGCGGTGTCTTGGGCATGAGAAGTCGTGAGGGCGGCAAGGCACAAGGCCACGCAAAGCGGCAAGCGATGGTTGAAGTGGAATTTCATGTTGCAACGTTGAAGTGGTAACCAGGATGAAGTGAGTCAATCGAACGCACGCGTGGCGACGTGTCGTTCATGCATGGTTGCTCGCCAATGTGCGACGACGAAGGCGGGAACCGTTGGGGCAATGGAACGGCCAATGACGCTGGAGGCAGGCCGAGTCGGCATGATGAACCAGTTGGCATCAAAGTGTTCGAAGGAGGTGGGCAAGAATCAGGCAGGGTTTCAGACGTGACCTCACAATGGAGGTGGGACAATATCCGAAGTCCTCGTAGGATAGTCATTTCCAAGTCGCTGATGTTGCGGCTGACCGCCAATCGCTGAAATGTGCCGTTGATGTCCGACAGTCCACCCTTATCCGCCGTAACGCCTGCCCACGTCGTCCTCTATCAACCGGAAATCCCCCAGAACACGGGGAATATCGGTCGCACCTGCGTGGCAGTGGGTGCCAAACTGTGGATCGTCGAACCAGCTTCGTTTCAGTTCGATGAAAAGCGATTGCGTCGAGCCGGGTTGGACTACTGGCAGTACCTGGACTGGGAACCGGTCCCGTCCTGGGAGGCTCTGTGTGAGCAACTGGATCCAGAACGGTTCTTCTTCTTTTCAAAGTTCGCCAAGCGGACCGTTTGGGAAGCCGATTTTGCGTTGGGAGATGTGTTGGTGTTCGGCCGCGAAACCAGTGGGTTGCCCGCGACAATTTTGAAGCCCCATGATCCGAGAGCATTGCGGTTGCCAATGAGAGAACAAGTCCGAAGTTTGAATTTGAGCGTCACCGCCGGAATCGCGTTGTACGAACATCAACGTCAAACAACGACCATCTCGTAACCGCAGGGGGGCGATCGAAGTTCGCATTCTTCGGGATTGTCCCGAATCAATTTCCCGACTTCGATTCCAGCGAAAGTTGCAAACCATCCGGTTCCTCAGCACTGGACGGTTTGTGCTTTTCTCAGGCCTTTGGGCGCCCGAGAGAATTGGCATTGGCGAGTGGGCGTTGGACGAGCAAGCGTGTTCCAGGGAATCGTTCTCCCCAATTCAGTGCGGCTTGTTGAGCAGCCTGCTCCGTTTCAAACCAAGTGAACACACCGGGGCCCCAACTGCTCTGTCCAACGCCGTGCAATCCAACGGCGATCAATTGTTCAATCAGCCGCGTTGTGGCATCGCCGTTGTAGGGACCGCCTTGAACTGGAGCAAACAGTTCGCCACTGGATCGGTTGTACTGGGTCACGGCGTCTGCGAATCTCGAGAAATCCTTTCTCGCGATCGCGGGGATCATCTCTTCGGTGAGAATTCCAACGAGTCGTGAACGATCATCAGGGTGCGCCGGTTGCAACGCGTCGAATTGCTGTTGTTCTTCGTCGCCGCTGATGGTTTCCGCGGAGGACACTTCGTCCATCAACACCACACCAACCCGCCATGCATCAGGAAGTTGGATTCGCTGGTCGATTGGGTTGAGTTGGGTTCCTCTCGATCGTTGGCGGTCGAGACCTTCCACGATCAAACCGGGTTCAAAGAATCCATGCGAACCAACGGCGCTCCGCCGGCCTCGGTTGGCCAGTTGGAGAACTTGCTCTCGAGCGGGCGTTTCACCGGATGTTTGTTTCAGCAAGGCATCGGCAATGGCGAGTGACAGCTGAGTCCCGCTTCCCAAACCATGGTGCGACGGAGCGGCGTGAAGGACTTCGATGGCAACCGCCGGAGGCGAGGCGTTGCCGGTCATCTGTTGCCAACGCTGGACGATTCCCGCAATTCGGTCGTGATGTCGAACGTCCGATGCGAAGGCGGAGGCTGCACTCACGCGAACACGGGTGGGCGGGCCATCGATCATCACCCCACAACCGCCAAACGGCGGTGCGACGTCCAGCAATCCAAAGTGCAGACGCGCGCCCGTTTGAACTTCGACGCTCATGAGACATTCGTCTCTCGCACGTGTTGTTCAATCAGTTGCAACGCTTCTCGTTCGTCGTCGCCGCCTGTCTTCTCAACGGCGATCGCGGCACGTCTGAGTTCTTCTGAGATTTCTTCGTCCGGCAACAGATGCAAACGGGTCGCGGCGATTGCCGCTTCGATCACCGCGTGTTTGGCACGATTGAATCCAAAGAAGGGATCCACGATCTGGGAATCCAAGCAACTCGCTGTCAGTTCATGTCTGGGCGGTGTACCGGCACGGTGCGTCACGCGAATCGCGAACCAGCGATGGCAGTGCGTCAGCCGAACGTGCGAGCTTTCCAGTCCAGGCACAGGAATGACCAACTCCGATGCATCGACCTTTCCAATTGCCGTTTGAGCGATCAACAAGGCGTCGTCGATCACATGAATGACGGCGTTGCCATTGTCGAGAAGATTCGTGCAGGTCGTGGAACCCTGGTAGGGCCGCAGTAAAAACGTGGGCAAGCCCTCAGCGGAAGCAGAGGGATGCACGATTGGCCCCAGCGGAGCCAGGTTGACGCGGCCCTGTGCGTCCAAGGTGGTGACGAGTGATTCCAAAATCATGGATTCACGCCTCCGCCGGTTTTGGTCGGCGAGATTGAAATGGTTGGCAGTGGGCTGCGTTGAAACCTTGAATTGCGGTTGAGCGGTTGCTCATCGGGCTGATGACGTTGAGCCAAACCGATGAAGTGTTCGAACATCGCCAGTCCATCTTGGGTCAACAACGATTCGGGATGAAACTGAACCCCGTGCACACAGCGGTCGTGATCCGCCAATCCCATCACCAGGCCGGGATCGTCAGCGGACCAGGCGGTGACTTCCAAAGACTCCGGCAAGGTGGTCGCATCAACACGGAGCGAGTGATACCTCCCCACTTCGAGCGACGATGGCAAGCCTGCAAAAACGCTGACGCCACGGTGCCTTATGGGGACCGCCATCCCGTGCATCGGCGGGCCGACCACGACTTTCGCTCCATAGGCCGCCGCGATCGTCTGATGCCCCAGGCAGATTCCCAAAATGGGAATGCGGCCGGCGAGTTGCCGGACCACTTCGAGAGAACAACCCGCGGACTCGGGGCCGTGGGGACCGGGCGAAATCACGATCGCACTCGGTCTCATTTTGACGATTTGTTCGACCGTCAGCGCGTCGCTGCGGACGACCTGGGTCCGCAGCCCTTTTCCGGGCTCGTCTTCCATTGGCAGGTTGTTGCCAGTGCGGTTCCGACGAGCGGCAACGCGGAGATACCGCGCCACGTTGTGAACGAAGGAGTCGTAGTTATCGAGTAACAGGATCAACGAGCAACAGTATCAAAACGGCTTCACGGATGGTTCTGCCAATCGCGAATCAACGCCGCGGTTTGGCGAATTTGATCTTCTCGATCAATTTGACCACCTGATCGCCGTCTTTGTAACCACTGACCGCGGTGATCGCCCGAATCACGTATTCGTACCGCAAGTTGTAGTCCGTGTCGATTTCGATTTCCGGCCCCTCGCCCGCTTCGACCTCCGTGGGCGTTGACGAACCGATCATCCCAACGACCTTCGCACGCAGTTTGTCGAAGCTGGTCGCGTCGTTGCCCATCTGAATGTCATTCAGTTCAATCCCAGCCAAGGATCCTGCGGCGTCGGATCGAAGTCGCAGTTTCAACGGCAGGTCGGTTGGATCCAGGCTGCTGCTGCCCTGACCGGCCAGCGGCATCTTGATGCTGAAGTCGCCTTCCATCTCGACAATTTTGAACGTCATCACAAAGAAGATCAGCAGCAGAAAGACAATGTCAATCATGCTGGTCATGTTCAGCTCAGTGCCCTGGCTGGTTTCGCGGTTGCGAATCTTCATGAGCGATCCTCTTTGACCCGCAAGGCAAAGTTCTCCAGCTTGGAATCCTGGCAGACCCGGATGATCTCTTGGACCTCACCAGCGGCGACATCTTTGTGCCCGCGGATGATCACGTTGGCATCGCTGACAGCTTTGCCTTCGGCACGAACCACAGCCAATTCCCGATCCAGCCCAATGCGGAGTGTTTCAGCGGTGTAGTCGTCTCCGCCCAAAAAGACTCGACCGTCTGCACCGACGTGCAGGATGATCGGAAACTCAAGCGCGACTTCGGGCGGTTTGACCAAGCGACTGTTCGGCAACACCACGTTGTCGTTGGCTTCCGTCTGAGCGAAATTGATCAGGACCATGAAGAAGGCGATCAACTGAAACGTCATGTCGATCATCGGCGTCATGTCACCTTCCGCCATGTCGACTTCGGTGCGTTTGACTCGCATCAGCCACGGGCTCCGGACTTAGGCGACAGGTCTTCAAACTTGCTCATCAGGTTTTCGCTTTCCACGCCGACTTCCAGCAGCAGTCGAGCGACGCGGTTGCGAAGAATGTTGTAGGCCGCAATCGCGGGAATCGCGACGGCAAGGCCAACCAGCGTGGTGAACAAAGCGGTCGAAATACCGGCCGCCAAATCAGATGGTTTGGGCGTTGAACCGCCAGTCGCGATGACTTGGAACGAGGAGATCATCCCCTGAACCGTTCCGAACAATCCGATCATGGGCGACAGGTTGCCGATCAAGGCCATGTAGCTCAGACGGTGCTCAAGCTTCATGCTTTCCTCTTCGCCGACTTCCTGCATCGCTTCGATTGCTTTGCTGTATCCTTTGCTGACCTTCGCCAACCCGGCCGCCAGAACCTGACCTAGCACGGACTCGTCGGCTTTCGCGAGGTCATAAGCACCTTGGTTGTCGTTGGCCGCGATGCGTTGGCTGAACTCTTCGACCAATTCCGTCGGGCACAGCGTGTCGCGTCGTGCTGCCAACATGTTCATGACGAACAGAGACACCAGCGTCACTGACAGCGCCAAGAAGACGATCAGGTAGGCGGCCCCCAAGGATTCAAAGACCCATGCCAAGAGTGATTGATCAGCGGCTGGAGGAGCCGTGTTGGCGTTGCCACCGCCTGCATTGGCTGCCCCTGCGTCACCAACGGGTTGCTCCGCGGCACCGGGACCAGCCGGCTCGGCAGGTTGTTCCGCGACAGGATCTTCGCCGAACTCCGCCATCGCATCGTCTTGAGCGAAGCTGGTCGTGGGCGACGTCCCGAACAAAACCAAAGAAGCGAGAACAAGACCCACACAGAAGAGCCAAGTTCGAGGAGCCAACAGTTCAGCAGGACGCATCATCGATGAAACAACCACGGAAGGAGAGAAAAGTCGAGTGGGTACGGATCAGAATAATCCACGCTGACGCCCGTCGCACCACCCCTGAGGCGGTTTGTGCTCCCAAAACTCAGTCGGTGGTTCCGATTGAACGGTTCATTCCCCCGAATCGTTTCAACTTCCGTGAGCATGGGCTGTTTGAAGGGACCCATTCGGCGGAGAGTTGTCACGGAGCTGGACGTCAGACATTCGCATGGTCACCACTTCCGCCAAGAAGAGTTGCGAACGATACAATAACGATTGAAGACCTCGTTTGTTCTCACGGAGCGATGGATTTCGCCAACCACACTCGTTGGAGCGTTGGAGAGATTGCTTGTCAGAGGAGACGCGACGACGGTTGGACTTCCAGCAATGAACATGACCTCCCACCAAAGATCGAGACCCCATCATGCGAAGCGAATTGGACGCTGCGATTGCTCACCTTCATGAACAACTCGCAGACATTGACGATCTGGACCCCGCTGAAATCGAACGACTCAAATCCGAACTCGATGAGATTCGTGAAACGCTGGATGAGCAAGATGTGAATTCAGCGACGCTGGCCGAGCGTTGGAAAACGCAGGTCGAACATTTTCGTGAGTCGTATCCGGTGCTGACCGAAAACGCGGGCCGTGTCGCGGACATGTTGGCACAGATGGGAATCTGAAGTCGGGACCGAAAGGGGTTCCGAGAACAGGTGTTGCTGACGGTGGTTGATCTTGTCCGACCTTCCTACAATCCGTCGTTTTCGTACCTGTCAACTCGCATTTGAAGATCGATATGTCGCCCGCACCCGAGACTCGCGTTGCCACCCCACTGAATGTCCCCGACAGCGACGCCTTGCGTTTTCTGCCAGAAGGTCCGATGGCGATGGTGGGCGACGGCAAATTGTCTTGGGTTGGAATCCAACACGGTGCCGATGTGACTCACGGCAGCATCAACGTGTTGGAGCTTGCCACGCAAGCGAACCAGTCGTTTGATTTGCCGGGACGTCCCGGTTTCGCGTTCCAGTGTCAAACGCCGGGCAAGTTCGTTGCTGGTGTCGAACGTTCGCTGGGGATCTTCGACACCAACTCAGGTGAGTGGACGCCGTTCTGCGAGGGCGTGGACGACGACGTCACCAACACGATCATCAACGATGGCTTGGCATTCGAAGACAACTTGATCTTCGGAACGAAGGACTTGGCGTTCGCAGAAAAGAAAGCGGGGTTGTACCTGTACCGGGGGAGCGATCAAAAGCTGATCCGCCTGCGTGACGATCAAATCTGCAGCAACGGCAAGATGATCCGTCGAGACGATGCGGGCAATTTGTTCTTGATCGACATCGATTCGCCGACACGGACGATCGTGGAATATTCGTTGGACGTTGCCGCCGGAACGATGGGTGAGCCTCGCGTGGTGTTGGATCTGACAAACGACCCGGGCGTCCCTGACGGTGCGATTCTGACGCCCGATGGAACCGGCATCATTGTCGCGATTTTTCATCCCGGAGTGGCGGAGCACGGTGAGACTCGTCTTTACGATCTGGCGAGCGGTGAGCTTCGCATCGTGTGGCAAACACCAGGGTCGCCACAAAACACGTGTCCGGCATTGGTGCCTCAGGAAGGCAAACTGAAATTGATCATCACGACCGCCGTTGAAAACTTCAGTTCGGAAGATCAAGCCAAGTGCCCCACCGCAGGGCGACTGTTTGTTGGCGAAACGGATTACGCCGCAGACGATTCATTCGAACGAACCGTTTGGCCGGTTTGAGTGTGGGTGATCGTTGCAAACGGCCGTTGGTTCACGTGGGCGTTGGTTTTGTGCGATGCACGGGGTTCGCGGTGGTTGGCGTGTGGTGTGGGGCGAGGTCTTGGCTGGTTGGAATGTTGGGTTGGTTTGGATGTTGAGTTGGTAACCGGGCCTAACGGCCGTCGGCTCACTTGGGTGCTGGGTTTGTGAGCCGCTCGGCGTTAGCCGCGGTTGGAATGATGCGGGGCGAGGTCGTTGTTGGTTGGAATTTTGGGTTGGTTTGGATGTTGGGTGGGTAACCGGGCCTAACGGCCGTCGGCTCACTTGGGCGTTGGGTTTGTGCGATGCACGGGGTTCGCGGTGGTTGGCGCGTGGTGCGCGGCGAGGTCTTGGCTGGTTGGAACGTTGGGGTGGTTTGGATGTTGGGTGGCAACCGGGCCTAACGGCCGTCGGCTCACTTGGGCGTTGGGTTTGTGAGCCGCTCGGCGTTAGCCGCGGTTGGCGTGGGGGGCGGGGCGAGGTCGTTGTTGGTTGGAACGTTGGGGTGGTTTGGATGTTGGGTGGGTAACCGGGCCTAACGGCCGCCGGCTCACTTGGGCGTTGGTTTTGTGAGCCGCACGGCGTTAGCCGCGGTTGGCGTGAGTGCGGGGCGAGGTCTTAGCTGGTTGGAACGTTGGGGTGGTTTGGATGTTGGGTTGGTAACCGGGCCTAACGGCCGTCGGCTCACGTGGATGTTGGGTTGTGTGAGCCGCACGGCGTTCGCCGCGGTTGGCGTGCGGTGCGGGGCGAGGTCTTGGCTGGTTGGAAGGTTGATCGGCGTGCACGAGGGATCTGATGGCGGTATCTTTGATGTCTGTGAGGGACATGCGTTTGTTGCGTTTCATTGATTGACCGATAGCCAAATGTCACCGCCTGCGAATCATGGAAGACTGAGCGAGTTGGGACAGGGGGCCGAATGACGCTTTCCCCCGGTTGTCATTGTCAATGGCTTGACCACCCGAGGTTTCAAAGTGAATTCCGAGCCAATTGCCTTTTTCATCACCTTCACTGTCTACGGATCGTTTTTGCAGGGTGATCGGCGATGGTGGCGATCGCGGACGGACGGGGTGAAACCGCCGCAGCCGAAGCTTGAACAATGGCATCGCGATCGACTGAAACACGATGTCCTGTTGCTTCACACTGATCAACGTGTTTCGCTCAAGGGGGAACTCATGCGGCTTTCCAACCACTGTGGTTGGAGACTGTGGAGAGCCAACCCGCGCTCCAATCACGTGCATGTGGTCGTCACGGCACATGGATTGGCCGGACACAAGGTTTTGAGTCAGATCAAGGCAAACTGCACCCGCGTGTTGCGAGAACGCTGGCCCGTTTTCATCGGACGTCCTGTCTGGACGTCCGGTGGTGATTGTGAGTTCATCGATCGGGAGGAAGAACTTGAACGCGTGATTCGCTACGTCGATGAGGCGCAAGATCGAGTTGGACGCGAAGCGTGACTGATTTTGTGAGCCGCACGGCGGTTGGCGCGGTTGGTGTGCGGGGCGAGTTTGTTGTTGGTTGGAATTTTGGGGTGGTTTGGATGTTGGGGTGGCAACCGGGCCTAACGGCCGTCGGCTCACTTGGGTGCTGGTTGTGTGAGCCGCACGGCGTTCGCCGCGGTTGGCGTGGGGGGCGGGGCGAGTTTGTTGTTGGTTGGAATGTTGTGGTTGTTTGGATGTTGGGATGGTAACCGGGCCTAACGGCCGTCGGCTCACGTGGGCGTTGGTTTTGTGAGCCGCACGGCGTTAGCCGCGGTTGGCGTGTGGTGTGGGGCGAGGTCGTTGTTGGTTGGAACGTTGGGGTGGTTTGAATGTTGGGTTGGTAACCGGGCCTAACGGCCGTCGGCTCACGTGGGCGTTGTGGGTTGTGAGCTGCACGGGGTTCGCGGCGGTTGGCTGGGGCGATTGGGGTCAGTGCAGGGGGCGGATGGAAACGGTGTCGATTCCGGCCATCCAACGTGCGATCGCTTTTTCGTTTTTGCCAGTGATCTTGATTTGTATCGTCACGGGTTTTTCGGGCGTCAATTCGACTCGTTCCCACGTGACTGCAGGCATGACTTTGACGTCGCGGGAATAACCGTCGAATGACTTCTCCGATTGTTCGTTGACTTTCAGTGACAACGTGGCGTAATCAATCGCCCCGGTCAGGTGCATTTGAATCTCGGCGGGACCATTGATCTGATGGGGGACATTCAATGTCAGCGTCGATCCCACCTGTCCGCCGGTCCACCACAGGTGATTGTCGGCCGACCATTGATCGTTGAATGGCTTCATATTTTGGTCTTGAATTTGACCGCCTTTGACATCGGCGGAACGAATCAGACTTTCCGCCTCAATTGCCCACTCCCGGCTGTATGCAGGACCCGGGCTCATCAGGTAGCCAAACAGGTCACGGACTTGGTTGGGTGACATCGGTTCAAGTTGGCCTTCGGGCATCAGCGATGTTTCCGAGAGCTTTTCGATTTCAACGTCATCGAGTGACAACACGGTGATCTCGGAGGGCGTTTGAACCGTCACCGCGTCTTCATTCCGCGAGCGAACCAATCCAGAAACGACTCTTCCGTCTGCCAGCAAGAACGTCGTCATCTGATAGGCGTTGCCAATCACCGCGTTGGGTTGCAGGATGTTTTCCAACCAGTAGTTGACGTCGCTGCGGTTGGCGCCGGTGAGGTCGGGGCCAATCGGTTCGCCTTCGCCAAACAGACGATGGCATTTGCCGCAGTTGGTTTCGTAGAGCTTCTTGCCTTCGGCGCGGTCGGCCGATGCGAGTGAGGCAGGCGTCAGCAACCCGGAATACTTTTCGTGCATTTGCTTGGCTTGTTCACTCGTCGATCCAATGCGTCCCCAAGCCGCTTCCAAACGCTTGCGCGCGGAGTCGTCTGTGAACGGCAACGACAGCACATTTTGGATCGCGTACGCCGGAACGATTGTTGGTGGGATCACGTTTTCTTCCATCGCGGCGATCAACTGAATCGCGGAATCGATCCGCGAAGTCAGGGTGGCTAACGCATCGGACTGCTTTTGTGGGGACCAACCTTGAAATCGTTGGATCAGCAGCGGAGCGATCTTCGGTGAGTCATACGAGGCGAGACCGCGAACAGCTTGGGAGCCAATTTCGCGATCGTCGATCAATTCCAGCATGACTTCACCGAGTTCTTGATCTTTGGCCTGCGTGAGCAGTCGCATGGCATCCAAGCGAGCCGAAGCCGCTTGGGAAGGATCGGTCAGAATCTTGCGCAACTCGGGAAGTGCCGATGCGTCCCCAAATTGAATTGCCAAGGCACCGACGAAATCCCTCGTGCTGGTCGCCGAGGCTCGTTCCCGAAGCAGCTGAGAAACGTGAGGCCACGCGTTTGGCATCACGACACCGCCGCGACTGCGCGCCGATTGCAACAATTCCTCCAGCATCCAGTCGAATTGATTGTTCACGCTTCCTTCCTTGGCCATCCCCTCAATTTTGTTCCCGATCGATTTCACCAAGGCTTGCCTTCCCTCGGGTGTCGTCGCCGTGCGACGAGTCACGAACCGTTGCAACTGATTCCAGTTGCCATTGGAAACAACGCTCATCACTCCGGCGGGGTCGACGTCGACGACCGGTTCGATGCCGTACCAAATCAACCAAGGCAGGTTGCGGTCGTTTTGGTCGATGCCGTGCTTGAGCAGTCCACGTGCGATACCGAGGCGTTGCGATTCTGGGATGCGCTGCAGAAACGACGCGAGGTGACGACGGGTGACCGGTGACGTTTCGGAATCCGCCATGCGCTGGAGTTTTGCAAGCAGATCCGTCGACAAGGTCGGTTGTTCCTCACCAATCAACTGGACTGCCCATCCGCGAATCAGGGGATCGTTGTCGTCCAACAGCGTGGTGAGATCGGTTGCAACGCGAACTGCGTTTGAACTTTGCGAACCGTTGACCGGAAGCAGGTCTGATGTCCAGGCCGTCCATACGGCTTGCAGTCGATGTCGACGCGGCAGCTCAGCTCGCAACAACGCAGTCAGTTTGGAAGCGAGTTGAGCTCGATCGAGCGTTCCCGCTGCGGCGCGTTCTTGCAGAATGCGTTGCGACTGACGCACGAAGTACGCGTTTGGATGTTGCAGGTTCTCGACCAGTTGATCGAGGCTTTGTGTCGACAGGTCAAAGCGATACGGTTGCAGGTCCCCGTAGCGAATTCGGAAGAGGCGACCGTTGGTGCGGTCCCAGATTTCATGGTCACGGTGGTGGCAGGTTTGGTCGTCGTGCCAATCCGATGTGTAAAGGGCTCCGTCGGGGCCTTGCATGATCCCCACGCCGATCTGTTCGTGGTCGTGTGACATCATGAAGTCAGGGCGGTGCCGACCGATGTAACCGGAACCTTCTGGCTCGAGGTGTTCGCGAACGATTCGGTGGCCGTGCAAGTTGTGGAAGAACAGTTCACCACGGTAGTGAGCCGGAAATTCATCGGCTTGGTAAATCGTCAAACCTGCATGCGCATGCCCGCCGCCGACCATCGACGTGGTTGCGACGGTGCGGCGTACCAATTCGCGATCGACCCGGTTCGCTGAATTGGCGGATTGGAACGTGCCATCACCGTAGTGAAGGTGATCCGCAATGGTTTTGATGTCGTCATAGGTGTGCGGGTTGAAGTGCTGGCCTGCCTGGCGGAAATACCTTCCACCGTGCGACAGATGAAACAGGTGCGGAATCACACAAGCGCTGACGAACCAATCGCCGTCTTCGTTGAAGTCGACTCCCCACGGGTTGCTGGTTCCATGCGCGTACACCTCGAATTCGTGTCGCACCGGATGATATCGCCACACGCCTGCGTTCAAAGGAACGCGATCTTCTTTGGCAGTGCCAGGTTTGCCGACGTTGGAATGGGTGAAGACCCCATGGCAACCGTACAGCCACCCATCCATTCCCCAAGTGAAACTGTTGAGGGTTTCGTGCGTGTCCTGGTATCCCCATCCATCCAGCAACACGGTTGGTTCCGCGTCTGGCACGTCGTCGCGATCCGCATCGGGATAGAACAACAGCTCAGGAGCCGCACCGATCCAAACGCCTCCGAAACCGACTTCGATCCCGCTGGCGAGGTTCACACCTTCGGCAAACACTTTGTGGGTTTCGAATGATCCGTCGCCATTGGAATCCTCGAGGATCAGGATACGGTCTTTGCCTTCGCCTTCAGGAGCCTTCGTGGGATACGTGTTGCCTTCGATCATCCAGATCCGGCCACGATCATCGAAGCACATCGCGATGGGTTGGACCAATTCCGGTTCGCTGGCAACAACATCAACCTCGAATCCGTCGGGCAGGTTCATGTGCTGGGCCGACTCTTCAGGACTCAAACCAATTGCATATTCTGTTTGCGGCAGCTTCGGGGTTCGCCAACGTTCCGCGACGTGGGGCCGTTTGTTTTGGGGGACGTCGCTGAGGTCGGTTTGGAAATGGACGCTCAGGCCCTTTTTGTTTCCTGCCAAAACGTCCACGCGGCCGTCGCCGTTGATGTCAGTGACGATGACTTCGACGCCCACGCCGGCGGTTTCGTGAATGACGTGGGGAATGAATTCGATGCCGCCAGATTGGTCGCTCTCCACGTTGCGAAACCAAACGACCAAGGGAGCTTGCAGGCCGCCAGGGTCTTTGCCGCCGTGGGCGAAGTAGCGTTTGCCGGTCACGATGTCACGCCGTCCGTCGCCATCGACGTCGATCGATTCCAGGGCATGCATTTGGGATGTGGCGTACCCGTGTGGATTGTGCATCGACGATTCGCCGCTGATTTCGTGGGCGACAAACTGCCCGGCGACGGTTTGTTCAAACCACGCCAGTCCGTACCCGTGCGCATTCTTGGACGTGACCAAGTCGGAATCACCGTCGCCATCGAAATCGTGCACATGAATTTGAGCACCTCCCCCACCGTACGGTTGGGCAATCCAAGTTTGTCGCTGCCACAAGTTGGTTTCCGTTGCCGAGTCTTCGGTGTCCGGGTGTTTCCACCAGTGCTGGCGGTCGATGATGTCCTGCTGCCCGTCACCATCGATGTCGCCGACGCCCAGCCCATGCCCGAACGGTTCGATTGCCGTGCCGGGTTCCGAGATTGGGACCCATTTCCAAGGCTGAGTCGGGTCGTCCAAGGAGTCCGCCGTGTAATAGCCATAGGCTCGATCACGGGCGCACACGAGTTCCGGCAACCCACCAGGAATCAAATTCACCCAGGCGGGAGATTCGTTTGAGACCCGCGGGGCGATCGTGTGAGCAGCCCAGGTTGGCGCGTCGCCACGGGCGTCAAACTCACCTGGGTTGATGTACAGCGTTGCGTTGCGGCCAGGAAAACCGACCGAGATCACGTCGAGGCGGCCATCCCGGTTGACGTCGCAAACGTGGGAGAAAAAGTGTTGGCTGTATCCCTTCACCGGAACCACGTTCGGTTCTGCGAGGGAATTTTGAACTTGATAGTCGGGGCCTTCGAACCACACCGGCCCGTACACCAGATCGTTCAAGCCGTCACCGTTCAGATCACCGACAGCAGAGCCTTCGGCGAAGAATTGGTCGGTGATCTGGTGCGATTCCCAGCCGACGTGAGTGTCTTCGAGCTTGGAAGGTGTTTCCTGTGCGACGACGGGACTGGCAAGCCATCCGAGCAGCAGTGCTGCCCAGCCCAATGAGGCTGTGCAGGACACTGAGGTGGGGCGAGTCATGAACGCGAACAGATTCATGTCAAAAAACCGGTGGGAGGTCGGGGAAGGCGGATTGTCAGGCGGGACCGCGGCTTCAAAGCGGCAATGGCAATGCGAAGTGGACTCGCGAAACCAGAAGTCAGGTTGGTGTTCCGATTGCGAAGTGAGACCGCCGCGGAGGCTTCGTATGGCCGATTCTTTGCCCGAAACCGTCAGGACCTGATCTCAACTTCTATGGTTCTTTGCCAGTATGACTGATTCTGTGCCGCTAGGGGGTAACGACGCGTGATTCATCGCTGGTATTATCTTGCCAGTTTCCTACCTCCCGCCCGCCTCGTGACCGCGCATGTCTGAATCGAACCCCACCTCCCACACCGAAGCCAACCCTCTGACCGGTGGCGATGCTGTGATCAGCGACAAAGTCCTCGCCGATCGTGCGATGCTGCAAAAAGCCCAAGCGGAAGGCAAAACGCTGGGCACCTACATCAAGCTCTCGGGCCCCGGGTGGTTGCAATCTGCCATCACGCTCGGTGGTGGATCGCTCGCAGGGTCATTGTTCCTGGGAGTGATGGGTGGGACCAGCATGTTGTGGCTGCAACTCGTCGCAATCATCTTGGGCGTGGTGATGCTGTCGGCGATCAGTTACGTGACGCTTTCGACTGGTCGTCGACCGTTTGAAGCGATCAACAACGAGATCAACCCGGCACTTGGTTGGGGATGGATCATCGCGACCGTGCTGGCGAACATGATCTTTTGCATGCCCCAGTTCAGTCTTTGCTACGACGCGCTCGACAAGAATCTGTTGACGCTCGGTGGAGGCGAGGGGCTGGGCGATTCGCGTTCGGCTCGCTGGATCGTGACCATGGTTCTGTTCTTTGCCGCGGGTTTCATCGTGCTGCTGAACACCAAGCAGGGCCGGGCCGCGAAGATTTTTGACATCTTCCTGAAGACGTTGATCGGGATGGTCGTGATCTGCTTCTTCGGCGTCGCGATCTTGCTGTTGGCAAAGGGCCAACTCGATTTTGCCAGCATTTTCGCGGGTCTGGTTCCTGACCTGACTCAGTTTGTTCGCCCGGCTGGTGACCTCCGTGAAACGGTCGCGAACCTTTCTCCCGAAGGCAGCTCGTTTTGGACGCATCGTCTGATGGGCACTCAGCGAAGCGTGATGATCTCAGCCATTGCGACCGCCGTCGGGATCAACATGACCTTCCTGTTGCCTTATTCCATGCTGGCGCGTGGTTGGGACAAGACCTTCCGTGGACTGGCTCGGTTTGACCTTTCGACCGGCATGGCGATTCCCTTTGTCTTGGTGACCAGCTGCGTCGTGATCGCTTCGGCGTCGTCGTTTCACAATAAAATTGACGATCAATTGGCATCGACTGACCTGCAGGTGATGCAGCAGTCGCCGCTGTACGAAAAGGTGAAGGGCGATTTGATCGCTCGCGTCGACGCGGGTCTGGGGGCGGAAGCAGCAGCGACGGCTGAAGTCGCCAAACTGCAAATGGTCGCGGAACTTCCGGAAGAAGAAAAGCGATTGGCTGCGGCCTTGGTCAAACGCAACGCCTTCGAGCTTTCCCAGACACTCGCACCGTTGTTGGGGGACGAATCCGCCAAATTGATCTTCGGTTTGGGCGTTTTCGGAATGGGTTTCTCCACGATTATCATTCTGATGTTGATCAACGGCTACGCGATTCGCGAAATGTTTGGACGTCCGAACAGCCAAACGATTTTCATCATCGGCGTGTTGATCGCAGGTGCCTCGGGTGCGAGTTGGGTGGAGCTTTGGACGGACCCGGACAAGAAGTTCTGGCTCGCGATTCTGGCCAGCACCTTCGCGGTGATGTTGTTGCCGATCGCGTATTTCACGTTCTTCCTGATGATGAACAGCCGCGAGATTTTGGGTGATGATCGCCCCACCGGCGGGCATCGTTTGACTTGGAACGTGTTCATGGGATTGGCTGTGATCGGAGCGACCGCTGCGGCTGGCGTTGCCGTGTACGAAAAGTACATGGCGGAGGATCCCTTGTCCTTCCGGATTGTCGCTGCCATCTGGGTGGCGTACGCGATTGCGGTGGTGTTGGGATTTGTGTTGAAAAAGAAGTCAACGCAAGCTGCTTGATCGGAACGCGCACGTTCCATGATCACGTGATTTCTAGGCCGCGTCCGATGAACACAGCAGGTGTTCCCGAGGGCGCGGTCAGAGGTGCTTGCGTGATCCAGTGCCGATGAGTTGGCAGTTACAGAATCGCCAGTGGGTTGCGTTTGGCTTCGAGCGTTCCACGCGTCACACCGACGCGATTTTCGGCGGACAGTGATCGCCAAACCTCTTGTCCAGCGATCTCGCCGAGCAGCAATTGCCGGTACAGACGCAGGATCGATTCGGCTTCTTGCGCGTTTTCGCTGAGCAGTTCGACTCGGAACGATCCAACGCCACAGGCGACCATGTTGCTAACAATCTCGGCACCGCTCTGAGGCGTCGCATTGAACAGCGTGTTCCGGCACGCAATGTCGGCTTGGAGGACGTGCAGTTTGCCGACGCGGTCACGCAGTTCAACCACGTGCCGATCACAGGGACGCCCACAGTTGGTCTTGTTTGTTCCTGGCGACAGCACGCTGCAGAACACACAGTGCTCCATGTGGAACATCGGCATGTGTTGGTGCAGCACCAATTCCAACCAATCCGCAGGCATCGAACTGACCAATTGATCGAGTTGGTCGGCGTTCAAATCGTAAGAGGCTGTGACTCGCTGGACGCCTTGGTCGATCAGCCATTCTGCTGAGCGATGGTTGGCAACGTTGAGTGAAAAGTCAGCGATGGTTGGCAGGCCTGCCTCGACGCCCAATCGAACCGCGGCCAAGTTTCGAGCCAGCAACCCTGCCGGGCCCTGTTTGACCACTTGCTTGAGAAGTCCCATTTCGCCGGGCTTTTGGATCCGAAGCGACGCGATCCAAATCGACGCGTTGTGTTCGGCTCCCAGAGCAATGGCAGCTTTGTGCTCGCGTGGATCGTGGAAGTCAGCGTAGATCCGTTCTGCGGACGCTGCGATCGCGCCTCGGACTTGATCCAGTGTTCGGCAGAGCACCGACAACTGCGGCGGTGCCTGAGGAACAGTTGGCTGGTCGTCTGAAACGGGCGTTTCGTTCTTGATTGGAGTCACCAGTGCGCGTCCGGCCGACAAGCGAACGGTCCGGCGAGGTGCTGCGTGAAATTGATCTTCAAGCTTTTCAACCAATTCTCGGCGGAGCTGGTTGAGAACGCCGAGTGGCACCATGGGGCCACCGCTCAGATCGCTGGTCAGACGTGCCAGGTGAAAGGGCGTACCGCCAAGCCGGCCCAGTTTGTCTGCCAAGACTTCCTCGGTGATCGCATGTTTGTTCGCGACGGCCAGGTCGTCTTCGCCGACGATGTTTTCGGTCGTGGCGTGTTCGCCGCTGCCCAGGGTCGCGGTGACTTCGACCGGGCGACCCACATGGGCCACGACATGCAGATGGATCGGACGTGTGCGCCGTGGCTTGCCACCAAACGTGGCTGCCAATCGCTTGTTCAGTTGAGGGTCATCGTTTTTGAAGACCGTCGCCCCAATCTCGATGCGTGAAAAGTCGAGTTCGCCTCGTCCGAATCCAATCCAAACGGTTTGATTGGCTTGGACCTTGGAGAGTTTGTCGGTGCCTGCTTGCGATTCGGATTGTTTCCGCTGGCGGGCTTGTTCCCACGGACTTTGTGCGGATTTCGGGGCATTCTGTGAGTCGTCTGGTCGGCGCGGATCGGACTTCGATTCATCGTCCAAACGCAGTGAATAGATTCGCCCGCCTTGGTGATTGTCGGCGAAGCCGCTGTCGAAGGCCTTCGTGCTGTTGGGATCCACGGCGGATTCCATCGCCAGTCCATCGCCCAGGGCGATTCCCGCTTGAATCTCCACCAAGATCGAATCTCGTCCAATGGCTAGGACTTCGCCCAGCACAATGCCTTGTTTGGCCGAGCGGATTCCGGGGACCAAGCGTTTGTGATCGTTGCCTTCGAGCCATCCGGGGGTGAAGCCGCGAGAGAACGACAGCTCCATTTCGTGTTGAGCGTCCTCGCCGAGGTTCACAACGCCTTCTGAGATGGCTTGATCGATCGCGCGACGGTAGTGGCCGGTGATGTTGGCGACGTATTCGGGGGTCTTCAGCCGGCCTTCAATTTTCAAACTGTTGACGCCCGCGTGGATCATGTCAGGGATTGCGGCGTAACCCGCCAAATCTTGAGGGCTGAGCAAGTAGCGAACGTCGCCCAGTTCCTGATCGATCCCATCGCAAACCAAGTCGTACGGCAATCGACAGGCCTGCGCGCACTGGCCGCGGTTGGCGCTGCGTCCGCCAAGCGATTCGCTGGTCAAGCACTGGCCGCTGTAGGCGACACAAAGTGCCCCATGAATGAAGGCCTCGATCGGCATGTCGGTCTTCGACCGAATCTGCTTGATTTCGCCGATCGACAATTCGCGAGCGACGACGACACGGGACAGATCCAGTGATCGGGCGGCTTCGATGGTTTCTGAGCTGGTCAGGCTCATTTGCGTGGAAGCGTGAATCTCCAGTTCAGGACAGACGGCGCGGACAATTCTCGCGACACCGAAGTCTTGCACGAGGACCGCATCGACCCCGGCACTGGCGATCGCGTCGACCACTTCGACCAAATCGTTCAGTTCGTCGGGAAAAACCAACGTGTTGAGCGTCACATAACCGCGAACACCGCGGAGATGCAGCTGGCCCATCAACGAGGAAAGGTCGTTGACACCAAAATTGGCCGCACGGTGCCGGGCGTTGAAACCGCGATCGAGACCGAAGTAGACGGCGTCGGCTCCGTTTTCGATGGCGGCGTGGACACAGTCCCAATTGCCGGCGGGGGCGAGCAATTCAGGAGCGGAGACGTTGGATGACAAAGGGGAATCGAGCATTTGTGAGATTGTAACCGACGACACCCTGTTTCAGAACGGAAACATGGAAGCCCGCCAAGTTGGCGTGGGCTGGGCATTCAAAGCGGAGGGAACCACGACCATCACGTCGGCCCGAGGGCGGGCTGCACTCGCAAACTCGTTCTTGAGCCGAGCGTTCTTGGGACGCGTTTGGGTCGAGCAGAGGATGGCAGTTTGGGGAAGCAGCGGCCGTTTGAAGATGCTCCCGGGGGAATAGAAAAAGCCCCGGTCGCGGGAGACCGGGGCTTTCTGGGTCGTTCGTTGTGGGATTCGATGGGTGCGTTCTGCCTCCAAAGTGGGAGGCGGGCACTTCGATCGATCGAACTATTCGCGAGGGCGGATGGCGCCTGTCAAACCGCTGTAGTCAACGCGGTCGGTCGTGTGCCAAAGGGGTTGCCCCAGTTCGACACGACGACGAAGCACTTCGATTTTCTCTTGACTGCCAGCAGGTGCATCCGTCGAGGAGAACATTTCGTCTTCGTTGGGCACGAAGTCTTCATCGTGGCCGTAACGCAAGATTGCTTCGAAAACGTTTTTGCAATGAGTCATACTATTCCGATTTTTCTTCCAAGGGTCGGGAGCGATCCGAGCGTCCACGACACAGCTTTCAAACATTCGCCTTCAACCAAGTCCATTCGTCGAAAGCATTTCACACGGAGGGATTATTCGTGTTTGTGGGCGTTGGTCAAGAAAATTCTGGAGGGGCCTTGCTCTTCCCTGCCATTCCGGCGTCACCCACAACGGTCACTCACGATCATGTCAAACACGGTGAGTTTGCCGATCAAGAATCCATTGACTTGCAGTTGAAGGATTCTGAAAGCCGTCAAGGGGGAGATGCCCAACCTAGTTTCTCGGTGAAGGTCGTCAGGAGGCTCTTGACAGGGTTGTCAGGCAACGGCCTTCTCCGTCAGAATTTTGGGACTGGGAGCCCTTCGACGCAGGAACCGTATAAACGTCACCACTCGATCGGGCTAGAAAAAAACTTCTGAAAAATTTCTCCTCGAACCCTCGGTACCTTCCTAAATGTCGTACTGGATCCAACGGGAATTGACATTGCCGGCCGCGCGACGCGGGTTTCACTTGGTCACTCGCCGCATTGTGGAAGCAATTCCGGAGCTGGGGGAAATCGAGGTGGGGCTGCTGCACGTGTTCATTCAGCACACCAGCGCTTCGCTGACGATCAATGAAAATGCGGATCCAGACGTTCGAGTCGACTTTGAAACTGCGATGAATCACGCGGTGCCTGAATCGCTGCCGTACGTTCACACCCTGGAAGGGCCCGATGACATGCCCGCGCACGTGAAAGCCTCGATGATGGGTAGCAGCGTCAGCGTCCCCCTCAAAAATGGGCGGCTGAATGTCGGAACTTGGCAGGGCATCTATCTGTGCGAACACCGCGACCAAGCTTCCTCGCGTCATCTCGTCCTGACATTGCAAGGGAAGCGGGCGGGCACCTGAGTCCGGGCTTCCTGGGACGTCGGTGTTGGATCGCCGCGATTGCCTTGCGGGTTTGACAGCGACGATTGACTGGGACGAATCAGTGAGATTCCGTCGCGAATCGTTGCAATTCTTCCAGGGAAGCGAATTCCAGGGCGGAAATGTGTGTCGCCTCCAGGTGGACCTTGGGGGCCATGCCAGCGTCGAAGGCTTCTTTCCAGCGAGCGGCGCACAGGCACCAGCGATCGCCGGGCTGCAGGCCAGGGAACTCATACACCGGTATCGGAGTGCTGAGGTCATTCCCCCGCGAGCGACTGAATTGGAGGAAGTCAGCGGTCATCTCCGCACAAACCACGTGCAGTCCGACGTCTTGGCCACCCGTGTTGCAGCATCCGTCTCGATAAAATCCGGTCATCGGATCCGTGTTGCAGGTTTGCAATTCGGTCCCCAAGACATTTTTCGCGCCGGAAGGGTTGGGTGAAGCCATGTCGCGGGTCCGTCGTTAGTGAGTGGGAACGAGAGCGTCCGGAACGACAGCCAAGTGTTGCGTCCTGACGCAATCGTGCCCCTGATTCAGCAATCAAGCAAGGGTCGGTCGACCCGATTCAGTCTACAAACACGCGGGCAACCTGGTTGAACTCCCCGTTTTCCCAGTCGCAGCCAATTTGAGAGACTTTAGCGGTTGGGGGATTTGATCAGAGGCAGAGGGTCGGTTCAGACAAGGTGGTCCGGATTGGCAAGGGGTTCCGATTGAAACGCTCCTAACAGTCGATCCCATTCTTCGCAGATTCCGGAACGAGTTGGCCACCATTTGAGGGATTGATACGTGGAAAGGAGTCCACCTCGGTCGATTCGACTTGCGGAAGGAAAGCCAAACCGAGGGATCGGTCTGGTCAACCAACTTCTCTCAATTCAGGTCCACCGTATTGAACATTCGGCTGGGGTGTTGGGCGGCATTGTTCGTCCCACTGATTGAGATCGACATGACATTCCGTAACTGCCTCCCAGCTACTTGGGCCGGCCGCTACTGGTCCTACTTGACTGTCATTTCGATCTTGGTCGGTCGCCTCTGTGGATGACTCGATTTCGGCTAGGGCAGTTGCAATGAAGCACATTAGCGCACGCAGAAGGAGTCAGCGATGAAATTCAACGTCTTGCGAGCTGTCGCAGCCACCCTTTCCATGGGTGTTTGCACGATCGCCTCGGCACAATACGGGCCTGGTCAATACGGCGGACAACCCTACGCTGGTCCAACCAGCCAACTGGGTGTTCCACAGACACAAGCGGTTCAAACGTTTGGTGGCGGAAACTACCAGGCACCCAACTCGGGCGGCTACCAAGCGCCTGCGAAGTGGAACAACTTCGGCAACCAAAGCAACGGCCCCCAGTTGTTCCAGCCCGCCTCGTCGGGTGGATATGACAACCAGATGCCATCGCCTGAATCCATCCCCACGCCAGCTCCTTCGTACGGCGAGCAATTGGCCGCCCCGATGCAGCAGCACACCGCGCCTGCTCAGCCCGCTCCGACGTACTCGTCGCCTGCCCCTTCGGCGAGCGTGCAGCATCAGCATTCGTCGGCACCCGTCGAGCACTACGGTGCACCCACGCAGTACAACAGTGGTCCTGCCGGCGACTGCCAAACCTGTGCTCAACCGAGTCCTTACATGCAAGCGGCTTCGCAACCATGGGAAGGTGCCTCCTACGCAGCACAATCCTGTGGCATGCCATCGGCAGCTCCCGCTCGTGGGCCGTTGTTCCCATGGTTCGGTTCGTTTGACCTGTTGTTCTTCAACATGGACACGAACGGCAAAGATCGCAACATCGTGTCGCGTTACGACGCCGTTGATCCAACGCGACCGTACTTGCCTTTGATGGGCATCGGATCGATCGAGCCAGATAGCTCGCTCGGGTACAGCCTCAGCTTCGGTCGCTACTTGGGATGTGGCCAGTACGGTCTGGGGATGACGTACTTCAATTGGGATCCTGATTCCGAGATGTACAACTCGCCGGTCTACACGCCGGAAGATTCTACCGGAGCTGGCGGTGGCGGTGGTGCTCTGCGTGCCTCGGGCATGCCTCAGTACAACGGTGCCCAGATGGCGTACAACTTCGACAATGGTGGAGGCTACAATGCCTTGAATGGTGGTGCCGCCTACACCGTTTATGACATCATCGATGGTCGTGCGGGGCAGAGTGCACTGGATGGCGGTGACGCCAATGCTGATTCGGTCGCGATGCCAGGCAGCTCGCATGCTGAAGCGACTCAGTTTCGTGCTCGTCGTGACGTCGACGTTCAAGGCCTGGAAGTCAACCTGTTCAGCTTTGGTCTGATGGGTGCTCAACGTGCTTCGGCCGCTTCGTGCGGAACCGGCATGGGCATGGGCCACAAACTGAAGAGCTTCATGGGCTTGGGTGGCTACGGTGGAGTCGGCGGCTACGGCGGAGCCAACTACGGTGGCTACGGCAGCTGCAACACCGGCGCTTGCCCACCGCAACAGTGCGGCCCGATGCACGGGTACGGTGGAGCCGGTGGCCCCTTGGTGCGTCCTTGCAACGGCAAAGTCCAGGTCGTGACCAGTCACGGACTTCGTTGGTTCCAGTTCAAAGACAGCGTCGATTACGCCTTCGATGTTGACGGACGAGCCGGCTACACGATGAACGACATCTACGACACGACTTCGACTGAGAACGATCTGTTCGGCTACCAGTTCGGCAGCCAACTGATCTACTGCTTGGGCAGCCGCGTCAACTTGAACCTGGGTGGCAAGTTCGGTGTCTACGGAAACCAAGCTGAGTTCCGTCATCGTTTGGGAACCCAAGACACCGCCGCTGAGTTGGCTGCAATGCCCGGCGAAATGATCAACTACGAGACCTCCGACACCGTGTTGTCGACTCTCGGCGAAATTGATCTGGGCCTTGGTGTTCGCGTCAGCAACGCCTGGACGGTCCGTGGTGGTTACCGTGTCCTGGGAGCCTCCGGTTTGGCAATCGCCGACAACTACTCGCGTGATTACAGCTCGGTCGCCTCGGCCAGTGCCCTGCACGCCGACAGCAGCCTGTTGCTTCACGGAGCCTATGTTGGAGCCAACTTCAACTGGTAGTTGTCGTCGGCCATGTCCGGTGGCCGGATGACTCCAGTTTTTGTGAACCGCTTGACGCCCTCGAATCGCTTGATTCGGGGGCGTTTTCGCGTTTCTGACTTCGGTGTGAAAAAGAGCGAAGTATACTGGCGGGGCCCTTTTCAGCTTTTTCGCCCGGGATTCGGCCCAGGAATCCCACTCGCTTCTCTCGCATTCCCGCCGGACGACCCAACACGTGACCAAGGTTCTCTTGACGGCTTTCGAGCCCTACGACCGCTGGCCGGACAACTCGAGCTGGATGAGTCTGATGGAGCTGACGCATTGGTACGACGGCCCCGTGGAGCTGGTCACACGGCGATATCCCGTGAACTTGCTGACCATGAGCGAGCGGCTAAGAGCTGACTTGCAGGCGGGTTACGATCTGGCGATTCATTGCGGTCAGGCTCCAGGATCAACCCAAATGCGATTGGAAAACGTGGGGCTGAATCTCCGCACAGATGGCACCGAAATCCTGCCCGACGCTCCTGCGGCCTACCGATCTGGTTTGCCGCTGCCAGCATCCGCTCAAAAGATCCGAGATGCGGGCATTCCTGCCGCGGTGTCGCATCACGCGGGTACATATTTGTGCAATGCGGCGTTGTACCTGAGTCACCATTATTCAGCAGCATTCGGGCTGCAGACCCAGTCTCTGTTCGTGCACGTGCCCCTGGCCCCTTCCCAGGTCGCACGTGAAAATTCGGATTCGCCCAGCATGAGTGTGCCGATGACCAGCGCCGCGCTCGCGATTCTGATTCAAAGTCTGGTTGCATCGACCAACTGACCAGAATCCGGTCCGGAACGGCTGATCGGGCCAAAGCGGGCGATGACGATTGCGGGGGTCAGCGACTATGATGGGTGTCTTTGCTGCCCTCCTTCTTCCATCACCGTTCTGCACCATCACCATGATCAGTTCGCGAAAATCGTCTTTCTTGCGGTTCGTGTCGCTCTGCTGCCTTGCCTTGGCCTCGGTCGCCCCCGTGTCCGCCGATGATGAAAAGACGGCTGACTCGAAGGACAAGCCCGCGGCGACCGAAACAGCCGCCGAGGTGAAGCCTCCCGCCAAGGCTGACAAACCGGCACCGAAAAAAGTGGCTGAAACGAAGGAAGTCACCGAGAAAGAAGTGCCCCAGAAGGCGGATGAAAAACCCGTCGTCCAATCGATCTTTCCCGACAAGGCTCTCGAAACGTCCGTCCGTGCGGAGGTGTTCGCCAAACGCCACAACGACGAACCGATCACGGCCGAAGACGTTGCCAAAATCTCGCGAGTGGTGGGCAGCGGCAAAGGCATCGCCTCACTGGAGGGTTTGCAGCACTGCAAGTCATTGATGTTGATCGATTTGGCGAACAATGAAATCGAAGACTTGACTCCGATCTCCGGGCTCAAACGCTTGCAATCCGTCACCTTGGCGAGCAACAAAATCAGCAGCCTCGATCCGGTCGCTGAACTGACTGCGATGCAGTTGCTCGATGTTTCGGCCAACCAACTGACCAGCTTGGATCCGCTGACGAAGATGTCCAATTTGCGGACTCTGTATTTGGCCGACAATCAATTGACCAGCCTGGATCCTTTGGCAGGTCTGACCAAGATTTGGTCGCTGGATGTGGCCGGGAATCAACTGACCAGCTTGAATCCCATTTCGAAGCTTGGTTGGTTGACCACGCTCGAAATTTCGGACAACCAAATCACGTCCCTTCAACCACTGACGGCGCTCCATGACCTCGACATGCTGATCGTTCCTGGCAATCCGATTGCCAACCTGAAACCTCTGGTCGAAATGTGTCGTGCGGACCTGGAGGGTGACCGACGTTTCGCTCCTTACTTGAACGTTTACTTTTCCCCCACGCAGTTGAATCACGCCGATTGGTCCGAAGACCTTGCTGGCCTGCGAAGTCTCGGTGTGCGTCTGCACGAGTATGAGCGGAAGCAGCCGGGAGCAAAGTCGAATCCATGAGTGCTCCGACTCCCGAAGAATTCATTCAGCGAGCGTTGGCTGTTGGGATTGCTGACCGCCGTTCAGTCGACCGCGCGCTAGCGGACCTCGGTTCGGAAGAACGTGGGCTCAGCGATGTGATTGAGCTGCTGCAGCGACACGGAATTCTGACCACCTTGCAATGCGAGAAGCTGACCCGAGGCGACAAGGGTGGTTACTTCTATGGCGATTACATCGTCCAGTACCTGATCGGTGCTGGTACGTTCGCACGGGTGTACCGAGCTCAGAAGGGCGAAGAAGTCTTCGCGGTCAAAGTGCTTCGCAAACGGTTCCGTGATGAACCGAAGGAAATGGAACAATTCCTTCGCGAAGGTCGGATGGGGCTGAAGCTCAAACACCCCAACATTGTTCGAATCTTGGATGTCGTTCCGGACGTGAGGAATCCGTTCTTGGTGATGGAGTTTGTCGAGGGGCAAACGCTTCGCGAGCTGGTGAGAATTCGCAAGCAGCTGCCGGTTGAACTTGCGTTGAAACTCACGATGGAGATCTCGGCCGGTCTGGCACACGCGGCCGGGCTTGGGATTTCTCACCGTGACTTGAAGCTGTCCAACGTGCTGATTTCATCGGCCGGGACGGCGAAGCTGGTCGACTTCGGCTTGGCCGCGTTGGCCGATCGCAACAACCCCGAACAAGTCGCGGATTGCCCCAACGCTCGCGCGATTGATTACGCCGCGTTGGAACGCGGCACCAACGTTCGCAAGGACGACCCACGCAGTGACGTCTTCTTCACCGGCAACATGCTGTATCACATGATCGCGGGCGAGCCGGCACTGACCGAAACCCGTGACCGTTTGGCGCGGCTAAACGTGTCGCGATTTCAAGAAATCAAACCGATCTCGGAACACGTTCCCGATTGCCCCGGGATCGTCAGTCAACTGTTGATGAAAATTCTGGCGTATGATCCTGAGAAACGCATTCAATCCGCTGCGGCGATGCGGATTGAAGTCGAACGCGTCCTGGAAACGCTGAAGAAGGGCCCAACGGAACGGAAAGTCCATGACACCACCGGAACCGTCAACGCGGCCGATGTCGGTGATGACCAGGTGGTCACCAACGAGGGCGAAGGCTACGTCGTGATGTTGGTGGAATCAAAAGCCAACTTGCAAAACGCGGTTCGCGAGCGGTTGAAGGCACGTGGTTATCGCGTGTTGATCATCGCCGATCCCAAGCGAGCTTTGGCGAGATTCGAGGATGACATTGAGAATCCCGCAGATTGTGTGATCTTTGGTGCAGCCGAACTTGGCAACGACGCCTTGGAGGCCTACAACCAATTTGTCACGGACGAAAAGACGGCCGAAATCCCGGCGATCTTGCTCGTCGATCAACGCCAAGGACACATCATCAGCCGCGCCAAACGCGGTCCCAATCGCGTGCTGCTACCGTTGCCACTGCGAGTCAAGCAACTTCGAGTTGCGCTGATGCAGTTGCTGGCCAACATCGAAAAGCGGACCCCGGGAATGTTTTGAGCTGTCCTTTCAGTCCCTTCTTTCACAACACGCGACTGATGGATTGAACCACGACATGCAACTCACCGGATTGACGGTTATCGGCGGCGGCCAAATGGCTCGGGCTCTTGTGGGCGGAATGCTCGAAAGTGGATGCCTGAAAGCAAGCGAACTGACGGTCGTGCACCAAACCAAAGCGACTGGCGATTGGTGGGGGGCAAAGTATCCCGGGTGCACAACCAGCACCGACACCGTCGAAGCGGTTTCGGGCGCCAGCACGGTGATGCTGGCCGTCAAACCGCACATCATCGCCGAGGTATTGGCGGTCAAGAATGCGGACGGCAAATCAGCCGATTGGTCAGGGCGTTTGATCGTGTCCATCGCCGCGGGCATCGGGCTGGACAAATTGACCCAAGGGGTCGGTCACGATCGCGTCGTCCGCGTGATGCCCAACACGCCCAGCCTGGTCGGGGAAGGGGCCAGCGGGTACTGCGTCAGTTTGGGCGTGAGCGACGACGATGTGAAATTGATCGAAACGATGTTGAATAGCGTTGGGATTGCCTCCCTGGTCACGGAACCGCAAATGAATGCGGTCACCGGCGTCAGTGGCTCCGGACCTGCCTACGTGTTTCTGATCATCGAGGCACTCGCTGACGGCGGCGTCGCAGCCGGTTTGCCGCGTGCCACGGCGCTGAAATTGGCAACGCAAACGGTTTTGGGGGCCGCGAAAATGGTTCGTGAGACGGGCGAGCACCCCGGCGTTCTGAAGGACAACGTTTGCAGCCCTGGGGGAACAACCATTGCCGCGATGAGCGTCCTGGAACAGAATGCAGTTCGTGGAGCAATGATTCAAGCCGTGCAGGCGTCGGCCAATCGCAGTCGCGAGTTGGCATAGCCGGTTGGTCAACGCTGCGTTTTAGAGAGCGAAAGTCGTCCGGGCTTTCGATCGACGAGTTCACTTTCATACTTTCCATAGGGACGCCGCGATGGTTTCGCCGATCGTCAAAGTCGACGACAAGCACTTGCCTCTGTACCGAGTCGTTTGGGTTGCAGATCTGCCACATTTTTGTGGCGAAGAAGATTGCCAACGCGAAGGCTATTACGAGATCCGGTTGGACGTCGAAGATTCGATATGGACGAGCTCAGCGGAGCGTGATGAGGTGCTGGAAGCCCTGAACCGTTGGTGCGGTGATCCGCGTGAAGACTCCGACGAGCGACCGTTTTAAGCCACATGCGTTCGAAGCCATGTGGCCGATCGTCCTGATCTCAGCCGCCCGCCTCTCGAGCACGATCTTTTTCGCGATCCTTCTCGCGAACTTCCTCGATGTCGTTCTCGCGGGGTTTGTCGTTGACCGCTTGGCCAATCGCTTTGGCCAAGCGACCCAGCATGGCGAAGTAGATGAACGTTCCCGCTGTGCCGGTGAAGATGCACACCGCCGCGGCGGCGATCGGGGACATCAGGCTGGCGGAGACGAAAATCAGAAACGCGGCAAAGAAGATCAACGCGGCGGAAAGATAAAAGCCGCCCCATGCTTCCTCGCACCGAGTCACACTGCGTCCGACTTCAGGAGAAAACGGTACAAACATGTTTTGCATGTCCAACATCGACAGCAAAACGAATGGGAACAACAGAAACACCGACAACATGATCAAGCAGACGGTTGCCAGGTTTTGACCAAACGCCAACGTCCCGATCATCCATCCAGGGCCGCCCGTCAGACCCACCGCAGCAAAGCAGAACAACGTGGGGGCAAGCCACTCCAGCGGTTCGAGCGTCAACGGCCAATCCGACACCTCGTCTTCGTCGTTGCTGACTGATTGCAGAATGGTGAATCCACAGGCCAAGACCATTGCCCCGTAAACGATCCCGGCAGGAAACAAGAACTTCAGTGCTGCATCGAATCCAGTGGCAATGGCAATGCCGGCGACGGCAGACCCGATCGTGGACAGAATCAGCCAGTGAACGGTCACGCTCAGTTGGCTAAAGATCCCAAAAACGGATTTGGCCCAATCGGAGATCTTGGGAACATCCAAATCCGCCGCCGGCGAATCTTCTTCCGTGCGGGCGGCCTGATCGAGAAGTTCTTGGGCGGATTTGCGGAAGGGATCGGCAGGGCGATCACTTTGGGTCACCGAGGATTCGTTGAACTGGAACGATTGAGCTCGCTCCATGTCGATCACGACCTTCTTCTTCTTTCGTGGCGCCGGCGGCACCTTGATCATCTTGTGGCAATCGTGGCAACGAACCTGCTTGCCCGCTTGTGCCGCGGTGACATTCATCATCGTTGCGCAGACCGGGCATCGGACCCGGTAGTGCTCTTCGTATTCGACGTTGTGAGCGACCGGTTTGTCCGACGATGGCGGTTTCGGCTTGCTGGCAGCAGCGGCCAACGCGGCGGCCTGTTCGAACAGCGGATCGACGGTTGAGTCTTTGGAAGCAGGCGCAACAGGTGCGACCCCTGCAGACGACGTCACCGATTCTTCCATCGCATCGAAGTTGAATGGATCGTCGGGATCATCAAAGGCATCGGCAGCCTTTGTCGTTCCTGCCGCAGTTGATCCGTCGGAAAGATCTTGGATGTTGTCGAACCCAAACGGATCCGCATCCTCTGACTCTGGCCCGGAGTCGACCGGAGGCAGATCCATGCCAAACAGGTCTCCCTCCGCGGCGGAGGTCGGTGGCTCGTCGGAATCCGCGTTGGACTGGGTTGCCGGGCCCGTCGCAGAGGGCTGGGGGGGAGTCGATCGAGAGATCTTGGTCGGCGTGATGGTCGCGTCCTGCGGTTTGACCGCCGGTTTCTCCGGCGGGTCGCTCAGCACCAACCAATCGTCGTCATCATTGGTGGTGCTAGCGGAAACCCCTGGAACCAAGAACGTTTCTCGACAATGCGGGCAAACCACGCGTGTCCCCCCGGCATCGTCGCTGACCGCGACGGCCACGAGACATCGCGGGCATTGCACCGATTGAGTCATCGAGGATCAGTCCTCCATCACTTCCGCTTCTCGAGCTTTGGCGGATTCATTGACACTGTTTTCTGCTTTCTTGGTCAACTCTTGCACCTGATCCTTGGTCTTGTCGCGATCGTCCTCCGTCATTTCCTTGTCTTTTTCAGCTGTGTCAGCAGCCTTGTTCGCATCGCGACGAATATTGCGGATCGAGACCTTGGCTTCTTCGGACAGCTCCTTGATTCGCGCAACCATCTTCTTGCGGACTTCGCCGGACAACGGGGGGACATTCAAACGAATGACGCGGCCGTCGTTTTGAGGGTTCAGTCCCAGGTCACCGGCAACCAGTGCCTTTTCAATATCTTTGATTGTGGTTGCGTCGTACGGGCGAATCAAGATTTGTTGTGGCTCGGGAGTCCCGATGCTGGCCAATTGTTTCAGTGGCGTCAGCGAACCGTAGACTTCGACTTTGATCGAATCGACCAGGCCCGGATTGGCTCGTCCGGTGCGAATCCCCGACAAATTGTGTTGCAGCACCGAAACGGCTTTGTCCATTCGCTCTTCGGCGTCCATCAATATCTCGTCGCTCGTCATCGTGTCATCCTGGGGGATTGAGGAGGGGAAAGGCTGATTGCACTCAACGTTGGTTGGTTTGCGTGTCCTGTGGGTCACCGATCCAGGTTCCCACGGATTCACCGCGGACGGCACGCACAATGTTGCCGTCCTGCTTGAAATTAAACACCAAGATCGGCTTGCGGTGTTCATTGCACAACGCAATTGCGGTGGCATCCATCACTCGCAGCTTCTTTTGGATCACTTCGTTGTAGCTGAGTTGTTCGTACAAAACCGCATGGGGGTTCTTTTCCGGGTCGTCGCTGTAGACGCCGTCAACGCGAGTCGCTTTCAAAATCACATCCGCTTCGATTTCCAGAGCACGCTGAGCGGCGGCCGTGTCGGTCGTCACAAAGGGGCTTCCGATTCCTCCGGAAAGGATGATCACGCGGCCTTTTTCGAGATGACGGATGGCACGACGTCGAATGAATTGTTCGGCGACCCGATCCACGGGCAAGGCGCTCATGACTCGAGTTTGCAATCCGATCGAATCCAGAGCGTCTTGCAGGGCCAGGGAATTGATCACCGTCGCCAGCATGCCCATGTAGTGAGCCGTGGCTTCTTGGACGCAAGCGTTGGCGCCAGAGAACGATGCCCCGCGGAGGATATTGCCGCCCCCGTTGACGATCGCGATTTGGCAACCAGATTCGTGAGCCGACTTGATCTGCCGGGCGATCGCCAGGAGTTCGTTCTCGCTGATCCCCCGTTTGCCAGATTCGGCCAGGCTTTCACCACTGAGTTTCAAAATCACGCGGCGATAACGTAAATCGCCGTCTGGTTGACTTGAGGGGGCAATGTCGGGCATCTCGGCGTCAGGTCGTGTCAGAGGAAGCAAACAGAAAAGGTGAAATCAGCGCGGCGGATCACTCCATTTGCGAGCTGACACCGCTGCCAAAACGGTAACGATTTCCAAGGGTTTGCGAAACCAGACTCGAATCACTCCGTTTTGTTTCTCCAACAGGAACGTTTGCTACAGACAGCCCCCATCGATGGGGATCAAAAACGTTTTTCGGCCGCCTTGATTCGGTTTTTGACCTAGGGTTGGTGTGAGAGGTCTCTCGAAAACGTGTGCAAGACACGCCCGTTACCCGTGTGAGGATCCCAATTGATGCCGCTCCCAACACCGACAAACGTTAGCCAACCGCCGCCCGTGACGGTGATTCCGCCACGTCGGGCTCGATCCGCATTCACCTCGAATCCGGACCGCCAAAATGCTCGCTCCTCCGATCAAGTGGTCCGACAAGACCGCCGTCGCAAGCGGGAATCATCGAATGGCTCGTTTTCCGGCGAACGTCGTCAATTCGGAAGCTCGCACGCGGACCTCTCCGAAGATGGCCGAGAACTGGCAGCCGCCATCGACAAGTACAAAATGACCCACCATCGTCGGTACATCACCTGCGATGAGATGCTGGTCGTGATGCGGCAGTTGGGTTACAGCAAATCGTAGCTCGACAGAACGCTGCTCTGTGACGTGCCAGTTTTCAAGCTCCCGGTCATTGAGCAGGCGGGCGACCAACGTTTCCGTGTCGCCCGCCAAATTCTTCTCTCGCACAACGGGGGAGCCTCCTCGCAGGGACCCTTCCACGCCTCCTCCGGCCGCAGTGTCCTTCCAGCAGGATTGCGGTCCCGTCGTTCATCTCGGGTTCATCCCGGTGGATCGCCCATCTGTTCTGTCGCCCGAGAACAGGCTCCATCGGCCAACCCGAATTTCGATGCTCGATCTTGCCGAAACGCGATAATCGAGCAGGGACCTGACAATTTGTGAGCCCCGTTTTCTTTCGAAATTGCGACCCTCTCGGTTTGCGGCGGTCACACCCGCCCATCAGTGCGGTGGTAAAATCCTTTTGGTGAGCCTTCGGATTGAAATAGCACCTCAAAAATTAGATTCACCAAGACCCACTTTTCTTTTCGATCCGCCCTGCAACTCTGCAGCGGTGAACACTCCCGGTTTGGAGCCGTCCGAATGAAGCCTCGAGTTCTTCTCTTTCAAGCTTGCCTGCTGACCCTGGGGCTAAGCCTCACGGTACAGGCACAAGAAAAACCCAACATTCTCGTCATCTGGGGTGACGACATTGGGACTGAAAACATCAGTCATTACAACCGAGGAATGATGGGCTACAAAACGCCCAACATTGATCGTGTTGCCAACGAAGGGATCTTCTTCACGGACTACTACGGTCAACAGTCTTGCACTGCCGGACGCGCGGCGTTCATCGGCGGCAGCGTCCCTGTCCGTAGCGGAATGACCAAGGTCGGTTTGCCAGGCGCCAAAGAAGGCTGGCAAAAGACCGACGTCACAATGGCAACTGTGCTCAAGAGCCTGGGATATTCCACCGGCCAGTTCGGCAAGAATCACCAAGGTGACCGCGACGAACACCTGCCCACTCAACATGGTTTTGATGAGTTCGTCGGCAACCTGTATCACCTCAACGCCGAAGAGGAACCAGAGAACGAAGACTATCCCGGCGACATGAAAATGGCAGACGGAAGAACTTTTCGTCAAGCCTTCGGTCCTCGTGGTGTGATCAAGGCCACCGCCGATGGGAAGATCGAAGACACCGGACCGCTCACCAAGAAGCGGATGGAAACCATCGACGAAGAAACCATCTCGGCGGCGAAAGATTTCATCACCCGTCAACACAAAGCTGGCAAGCCCTTCTTCTGCTGGTGGAATGGCACCCGCATGCACTTCCGCACCCACGTCAAGAAAGAGAATCGTCACAAGGGCAACGATGAATACACCGACGGCATGATCGAGCACGACATGCAGGTTGGCGAACTGCTCGACCTGTTGGATGAACTCGGAATCGCTGACAACACGGTCGTTCAGTACTCCACTGACAACGGCCCTCACTACAACACCTGGCCCGATGCAGGAACGACTCCGTTCCGCAGTGAGAAGAACTCCAACTGGGAAGGTGCCTATCGCGTTCCTTGTTACATTCGTTGGCCTGGGAAATTCAAAGCCGGCACAGTTCTGAACGGGGTCTTGGCCCACGAAGACTGGTTGCCCACGTTTGCTGCCATTGGCGGTTCGACCGACATCAAAGAACAACTGCTCCAAGGTGTGGAACTGAACGGTCGTTCTTACAAGAACCACATCGACGGTCACAATCAGCTCGACTACCTCACCGGCAAGACGGACGAGTCGCCTCGCAAAGAGTTCATGTATGTGAACGATGACGGACAGATCGTTGCGATTCGCTACGAAGATTGGAAAGCCGTTTTCCTCGAAAACCGGGGCGTGGCTTTCGAAGTCTGGCGTGAACCGTTTGTCGAACTTCGAGTTCCGTTGTTGTTCAACTTACGTCGCGATCCGTTTGAGAAAGCACAACACAACTCCAACACCTACAACGATTGGTTCTTGTCGCGAGTCTTCGTGCTGGCTCCGATGCAGCAGTTGGCAGGGAACTTCCTGAAAACGATGAAAGAATTCCCACCAAGCCAAACGCCTGGTTCTTTCAACCTGGAAAAGATTCAAAAGCAAATCGAAGGCAGCATGGGCGGTCGTTGATCTGAGCGCCAATGCTCACAGAATGATTCTCAGGAAGCGGCGAGCCAGGCTCGCCGCTTCTTTTTTTGTGCCCTTGAGGAAGCTGCCGATCGGTGCCGAGCGAAGGATTCTGTCGTGGTGAGATTCGCGATCAAGCGTGAATTGACCCCCGTCCCCTTTTGTGAGTCCGTCCCCTTTTGGAGGTCCCGCCCCAACGGGGCAGCCCTATGCCAGCCCAGGGCAACGCCCTGGGTTGTGGCGGGACCAAGATTACAAAGCCCAAACGGGGGCGGTCCTAAGCAGGTCAGCAGGAATGATCGGGCATCATCATGTGAGCCGTTTGGGCGTTAGCCCCGGTTATACGTGGGAGCAACGGCGATTACCGAAACAGCCCAAATGCCGAAAGACTCCTGCCGATTTGCCTAGAACCTCTCCCAAAACGAAGTTTTGGGAGAGGTCGAGCGACGCCGTTCAGGCGTGCGTGAGGGAGGGGGCCGGGCATGGGAAGCGGCTCGCACTCCCCCTTCCCCGAAAAACTCGCTGAATGCTCGTTTTTCGATCCCTCCTAACTTCGTCAGGCGGGGTTCGCAAGATGCTGCTGGCATAGCATTGAAAGACTGCACGACCTCTTTGAGAGGCCGGAGGCTACTCAGCGTGTTGGGGCGGTGGAGCGGGGGAGGAGTCCGACACGTTTTGGAAGATGTTGCTCAAACGCTGGTTCGCAGCGGACGCTTCGGATGGTTGATTCGATGACGCGTCGGTGGGTTGCTCTTTGGGAAGCTCGCTTGCGTCAATCAGCTTGTCCAAGTGATTGGACCAACGCCAGCGACCGTCAAACACATTGACGTCTGACCGGATGCCGTGAATCACCCAGTCACGTTTGGGGCCGACGCGGCCATGGAACTGAGACGCGATGCTATGACCGTCGATTGAAATGGAGTCTGGGACGTTGTGCCCTGCTAGCTCGCAAAACGTCGGGAACAAATCAACGACGTCGACCAGATCGTCGCAAACCGAGTCGACTGGAACTGGATCGGGGCCCCAAACGATCAGTGGAACGTGGGTGCCCGCATCATTGAGTTCATACTTTCCACCGTTGACTCGACCTGCCTGGGTGTGCCGTGTGTGCGGGCGTTCGTTCGGTTGACCGGCTTTCGGATTCCGAAAGTCTCGTTGGTGGGTTCCGTTGTCACCCATGAAGATCACGTAGGTGTTTTTGCGAATGCCAAGGTCCTCGGCTGCATCCAGGACTCGCCCCGCCAGTTTGTCCAAGTAGGTGATCATGTTGCCGAGCGATGCGGATCGTCCCGCCGATCGGTCGTCAGGAGTTTCGACGATCGGATCGTGCGGGAGCATTTCGTTGTGGACGATCAGGAACGGCGTGTTGGCTTCCGTCGCTTCCCGCATTTGATCGACGACGTAGTCCACCAAGACGTCGGGACCAAATCGCTCGGCAACATCTTCGCGAACCCGTCCATCGTGATTTAAGGTTGGGTTCCAGTGCCGAACCGTCTTGGCTCCGTCTTTCCAGATTTGCCAGACGCACCAGGAATCGAAACCACTGTCACGGATGTGATTGGGATGCTTCTCCAACGTCGCAAGCTGCCATTTGCCGGTCACAGATGTGGAGTAACCCGCGGACCTCAACTGCTGTGCAAAGGTTGGCAGTTTCTGAAAGTCAACCAATTTGTTCGTCCCCAGATGAACCGGCAACACATCGGTTTGTCGATGCCGCATCACATACAGACCCGTGTGCAGACTGACCCGTGATGGTGTGCAAACTGGACTGGTGTACGCACGCGTGAATCGCAGGCCTTCCGCAGCCATGCGATCCAGTCGCGGCGTTTGAAAGTCAAGGCCACCGTAGCAACCGAGCGTTTCGTAGCCGAGGTCGTCCGCAAAGATCATCACGATGTTCGGGCGAGCATCGATCAACGCCGCCGTTTCCGACCGAACGGTGTGCTGGCATTGAAACGCCATCACAAGAGGCACAATTACTCTCCACCACCAAAGAGAGCATGGGAATCGACGGGCGCAAGAGATCGAACGCATCATACCGGGGCGAATCAAAACGAGGAAATGAAGAACAGTCAAAGCACAGGCGAACCTGCGAGCAGTTTAACGACACGACTCAAACAGGGGATCGATGAAGTGAGACGGGAGATGGACGTTTGAAGCCCGCATTCCTTTCCATGGATCGGCCCCGTGGATCTGCGAAGCAGGTCGGCAGGAGTCTGTGGGGATTGGAACTGTTTTGGTAAGCGTTGTTGCTCCCACGTACAACCGGGGCCAACGCCCAAACGGCTCACATGGTTCTGCTCGATCGTTCCTGCTGACCTGCTCAACGGAGCCTGCAAACCAAGAGTCCGGTCTGTCCCCCTGGCAGCCTTTCGACTCGATGAGATCTGGAGCGACGCCGGAGAGAAGCGTGGGGGGCACCGCCATGGTATGTTGCCAGTTTTGTCCAGGTTTCCGAGCAATCCACTCAATCTTCATCCGTCAAAGGGCCCCTCTCGCTATGCGATTGATCCATGTCTTTCTCCTGCCACCGATCGCTGTGCTGCTCGCCTTCACCGCAGTCGCGTCCGCCGAGGAGTCGCCGTATGACGTCTATCCCGCTGTTGAACCGCCGTATTTCCGAGTGCGTTACGAGGCGTCGTCGGAGAAGGGCGAACTGAATTTCCCGGTCAAGTACACGGTTTGGATTCCGCCGAACGCGGCGACTTTGCGTGGCGTGATCGTTCATCAACATGGTTGTGGCGAAGGGTCCTGCAAATCAGGGCTCACCGGCGCATTCGATCTTCATTGGGAGGCACTCGCGAGCAAACATGACTGCGCGTTGTTGGCACCAGCTTACGAACAACCACAGGCTGCTGACTGCCAACTGTGGTGCGATCCACGCAACGGATCGGACGCCGCTTTCCAGAAGTCACTCACGGATCTCGGCAAAGCCTCCGGTCATCCGGAGCTCGACACGATCCCGTGGACGCTTTGGGGGCACAGCGGCGGCGGAGTCTGGGCGGGGACAATGACGTTGCTGCACCCGGATCGCGTCGCGGCCGCTTGGCTGCGTTCGGGCGTGCCGATTCTGGATCCCATTCCCGAGCGGCCATCTGCCAAGACGGTCTTGGTTCCCGAGACCCCGCTCGACGTCCCGATCATGTTGAATCTCGGTACGAAGGAGGGCGTTACCGTGACGGAGGGGCGCTTCTCCGGTCTCTGGCCAAAGATGAAAGCACTGTTCCACTCGTTGCGTGCCAAAGGCGGCCTGATCGGTGTCGCGGTGGATCCGCTCACCAGCCACGAGTGCGGCAACCAGCGCTACC
Source organism: Rhodopirellula islandica (assembly GCF_001027925.1). Taxonomy (NCBI): domain Bacteria; kingdom Pseudomonadati; phylum Planctomycetota; class Planctomycetia; order Pirellulales; family Pirellulaceae; genus Rhodopirellula; species Rhodopirellula islandica. The sequence continues at coordinate 68,040 of NZ_LECT01000031.1, forward strand.
TTGCCATTCCGTGGTTCGACGTCTGCTTGAGTGCGCGGTTGCCAGAACGAATCAACCAACCGCTGAAACCCATGCCCACGAACGAAGCTTGGCTCGCTCCGTTGCTCGAGACAGAAGCTTTCCCGTCAGCAGAGTGGAAGGGCGATCCGATGGATGCCATTTGGTTGCCCAACGAAGCAATCGCGATGGCTTGGATGCAGTACGTGAAAGACACCGCGATTGAGGACACGACACCTCCGCCCTCCCCAACCAATTTGCGAGTGGCCGACGGCGAACTGAGTTGGGACGCCGAAGTTGATTTCGAAAGCGGACTCGCTCACTTCATCATCGAACGCGATGGCAAGGAAATCGCGACCGTTCCAACGACGGCGAGGAACCCTTTCGGGCGAGCTCTCTTTCAAGGCCTGCAATACAGTGACACACCCCTGCAACCACTCGCCGAGATGCGTTTCACGGACAAGACCGCCAGGCAAGGCGAAAACCATTCCTATCGCGTGATCGCCGTGAATACGCTCGGCCTGAAGTCGACCGACGATCCTGCGCGGGTTGCTCCCTCCACGACCGCCCCAGGCGAACGGAGGCAATGATCCTGGACGGTGCGATTCACCTTTCGGATTAGATGATGGCCGAGATCTGCTGGGCTGCTCGTTCCTAGGCGGTCAAGGTTGTTGCCAGCTCGTTCCCAGGCTCCGGCCTGGGAACGCGGTGCCTTGCAGGCTCTGCCTGTCGGTTGGGTGATCGTGAGGCGGGAGCCTCAGACGCAGTGTGTGCCCAGGCGGGAGCCTGGGTACAAGGGTGGGCTACCTTGGGGGGGCGAGTCCTGCGAGAGCTTTCATGGCATCTTGAGCACGATCGGAGGGGACAAAGACGTGATCGTGAAAGAATGCCGCCATCACATTGGCGCTGATCCCTCGATCAGAAAGAGCCTTGGCGATGGCGGCCGTCAGCCCCACTGCCTCGAGACTGGAATGCACTTGCAGCGTGATCATTCGAAAGACGGCTTGGTACTGTTCTCCCGCGACGTCCGCTTGTTCCCTTCGCAGCACCAGCGTCAAACCCTCCTGCTCTTCGAACGCGGCGATGGGGTGCAGGTCAGCGGCGTCAGCGATGCATTTTCCAGGTTGGGTCACGAATACAAATTCATGTTCGGACATCAGGGGATGCAAAGAGCCAAGCAGGGTTGGCAAGTCGGTGATCCCAGTCATAGACGTTCCCTCCAGGATGGTTTCGTTCAATGTCGCTGAGGCGTTGAACCCCTCGGTGTTCGCAGCGAACACGCCGAGCGAGGATAGCAAGGGATCGTTTGGAACGGGACCTAAGGACAAGGTGGAGGGGGAGTCTTGGCACCCTGCTTTGGTTTGTTCGTTGGTCATTGCAGGACCAAAACCCCTGGATGCATGGGGCAGATCATTTGCCACTATTCGCGTCCACTGGAAATCTGAAACAAATGGAGCTTGAAAAAGTTCGGAAGGAGAAATGGACGGGAGCGTTTCGTTTACTCTCTTGTGGTCCCCCTTTGTTGACCTGCTATCTCCCCGCCACACTTCCCCTGCGTCGCCTCTTGGCGAAACTGCGATCGGATTTTGCACAACCGCGTTGTGGTTGATGATCTGTGTCCGGTCAAGAAATCGTCACGCGACAACCACTGAAGAGCAAAATTGATGCACCCATGTCTGAAGGTTGTCACTCAGTTGTCGGTCGCGGCATTCGCGTTCTCATTGAACATGAATGCCGCACTGGCTCAATCGGCCGTCTCGCAATCGATCAGCCCGGCCGAGTTGCTCGAAAGGTCTCGGCCTCGATTGGAAGGCATCTACGCCAAAGGTGAGATGCGTCCCAAGCGTTTCGAGGCAAACTGGTTGGGAGACAGCACGGGTTTTGTGATTCCCGAGAAGGACGCCGATTCCGGAGAATCCGTCCGAGCCATCTACAGCGTGGAGTCAGGGGAACGCACGGTTGCATCGCCGGATGTCGAGATCGCCGAGCGTGATCCCTTGCTGTCACCCGATGGACGCAGTCTGCTGAAGAAGCAGCGTCGAAGCTGGGTGATTCGCGACCTGGGAAGCGGGGAGTCACGTCCTTTGTTGGAACCATCCAAGTCCGGTGACATCTCCTATCAAGATCCGAGCTGGAGCCCTGATGGCAAGCGAATTCTTTTCGTCGAAGCCAACTCCAATGATGTCCAATTTCGCAATGTCCTCGTTCCGGATGACCCTTCTTATCCCAGTGTCAGCAAAACACGTTTCGCTCGCGTCGGAACCAAAATTCCAGAGTTGAGAGTGGGCGTGGTCAGTGTGGACGGCGATGACGCTGGTTCAGTGACCTGGTTGCCAATTGCCTTCCCTGAGGAAGGTGGCTACTTCGGTGAAGTTTCATGGGCAGGGAACTCGGACGAAGTTCTGGTCGAGCGACTCAGTCGTTTCCGTGACAAACGCGAGTTTCTATTGGCCAAAGTGGACGGGTCGGTGTCCACCCTTTTTGAAGAAACCAATGACGCGTGGGCGGTTGGAAGCCACGGGATCAACTCGGGCATCACGTGGCTTGATGGAGGCAAACGGTTCCTCTTCCTGAGTGAAAAGGACGGTTGGCGGCAGGCCTTCACGATCGCACGCGACGGAACAGACATTCAGATTCTGACACCGGGTGAGTACGACATCATCGATCGTGCGGAACCGGGCGATGTCGTCGACGAAGCAAACGGTTGGTACTACTTCTATGCGTCGCCTGAAAACGGCACGCAACGGTATCTGCACCGTGTTCCTCTGGATGGATCAGGAACGCTTGAAAAGATCACGCCGGGGGACCAGCCTGGATGGCATGAGTATCAGTTTTCGCCGGATCGCAAATGGGCTTTTCATACCTATTCAACCGTGAACACGCCTCCGGTGGTTGAGTTGGTTTCGATTCCAGAACATCGCTCGATCCGGATCCTGGAAGACAACCAAGAACTGCAGAAGCTTGCCCAAAAGACAATCACGCGAGCCACCGAATTCGTCCAGTTGAAGCTGTCTGAGGATGTGACCGTTGATGCGAGTGTGACCAAACCCAGTGACTTTGATGAGTCGAAACGTTACCCGGTGTTTGTCTATGTCTATGGCGAGCCCTATCTCCAGACAGTGCTCGATCGTTGGGGAGCCGCTCAAATCGATTTTCTCCGCACGATTGCGGACCTGGGGTACATCACTGTATCGATCGACAATCGCGGGACGCCTTGCCCCAAAGGCGCAGCGTGGCGACGAAGCATCTTCGGTAGCTTGGGACCACTCTCGACCGAAGAACAAGCTGCCGCGATTCAGGAACTGGGACGCACGCGATCGTATGTGGATCTGTCGCGGGTCGGGATCTGGGGTTGGAGTGGCGGTGGTTCGAACACACTGAACGCATTGTTTCGAAAACCCGATGTTTATCATCTCGGGATCGCTGTCGTGCCCAAGCCACAACCGCATCTCTACAACGCTTGGTTCCAAGAGATCTACATGCGGACTCCGGAAGTCAACGCCGACGGATACGCTCGTTCGGCTCCCTTGGGATTTGCAGACGGGTTGAAGGGCAAGTTGCTGATTGTCACAGGATCAGGCGAAACCAACACGCACATTCAGATCATCGAAGGTTTGGTCGATCGGTTGATCGAACTGGGCAAGCCTTTTGATTACATGGTCTACCCCAACCGAGACCATGGGCTGCGTGAAGGCAAAGGTTCTGAAGTGCATGTCCGAATGTTGATCACGCGGTACTTGCTCGAGAACCTGACACCCGGGCCGATGCCGGTGGAATCGAACTAGTGGTCTGTCACAGCTAAAAGTGAGGGGTGATCGTAGTGGACGAGGCCACGAGTCCTTGGATTTGACGCCAGTTCAGGACTCGTGGCCTCGTCCACTACCCTAAAAACAAGTCCTGACAGACCACGAGGCCGGTAGGTTTAGGTCTCTTCGAGTGGGAACTGTTCGGCGTTCGCCACGGTTCCCGCTCTCACCCGGGAAAGTTTGGCTACGGTTTTGATCCTGTTTCGTAGTGGAACCAGTCGATGTCGACCCAACCGCTTTCGGAAACGTCGTCGGTTCGGTTGTTCCAACAGAACACACCGGGACGATTGCCACGCCAGTTCCCGAAGTTCAGCGTGTAGTTCCAAGGCGTTGTGATCCAGGACTCTCCATCGAGACTCCACGCGAAGTCCGCTTCATCACCATCGGTCGTGCTTCGTAGATAGAGATCTGTGCCAGGGACCGTTGGCCCGGTGTCCAACTTGCCGTTGTGGTTGAAGAAGAGCTGCGTCGTGCCATCCTTTTGCCTCTGAACGCCGAACAAAGCATAGCGGCCGGAATGGTGACAGAAACCAGCCCGTGTGCCCCAGGTCATGCCGCGTAAATCCAGCTTGGTCGTGGCGGTCGTTTTAGCGACGCCGAGATGGCGCTGGGAAAGCGTGTTGGACGCTCCCCAGAACGCTCCTTTCAGTCGGCCGCGATCCACCGTGACGGGTTGGGAGGCGTGCAGACGCAAATAGCCCGGCCGAGCTGAAAGTGAAAACCGTTCGCGACGTGGTTCGTGGTTCCAATTCCATTGCGGACCGATTTGCTGGCCATCGAATTCATCGGATGTCTGAAGCGGACGAGCGTGCTCGCTTGGGATGGGCTTGTTGTGAACCCAAACGGGCTCGCCGATCCCATCACCGTCGATGTCCTCGCCAATGATTGGCCATCCCTCTTTCCAAGTGACGGGTTGCAAACACTGAGGGCGTCCGTGAAAGACGGGTGTTCCGTTTTGAACGAGCTGATGCATGAACCACCATCTGCCATCCGGGGCTTCGATCAAGGAACCTTGGCAGGCCGATCGATCGGAGTCCGTTTCTCGTTCCATCACCACACGCGATTCGTAGGGGCCTTGCAAGGAATCAGTTTGTGATCGAAGACAAAGTTGCTTGCGATCGCGGCTTGCACCTTCGCCTTGCCACTCAATCAGCATGATGTACCACTGATTGTCGAAGCGTCGGATCTTGGCGGCTTCGACGGCGGTTCCTGAGAAGATGGTCGTGCCTTCGTCGAGCAATTCAGAACCATCCCAGGACAGGCGGAAGAGTTTGATCTCATGGGGTTGGTCCGGACGCGGCGGGGATCCTTTGCCCCAATTGCAAACCAACCAGGCCTCCTGTTTTTCGTTGTCAAAGTAAACCGCGGGATCGGTCCAGTGCTTTCGCTTGAGGAGACAGACGGGCTCCGTCCAAGGACCGGCAAGGTCATTGGCTCGGGTCAGGTAGAGGCCTGATTGAAAATCGATTTGGTAGCACAGCCATTCACCGTTGTGTTGGACCAGATCGCCAGCCCAGCACCCGAACCGGTAACCGTTCATTTGGTCCCAGTTGTATGACGGTTCCCAAGTGATTGTGGGGATGGCATGCCCGGTGTACTGCCAATTCACCAGATCTTTCGATTCCAAGAGGGTCATCCCAGGCGAGTAGTGATTCGTCGACGTGATCATGACCCAGCGATCATTGGCTTCATCGCGTTCGACGTCGCTGTCCGCAAAATCGCCATTGAGAATCGGGTTGGCATAAGTTCCGTTGCCCAGGTCACCCCACTGACGAAAACGTGCGTCGATGGATGATTCGGTCTGTTCGAGCATCGCTGTCACGGGCGGCGGACTGTTCGGGGAATCAGCAGATGCGACCGATGAAAACGCCAGGGTGACGAGCAGAGGGAGACGGAATGATCGTGCGAACAGATCCAAAAAGTCGGAGTTCATTTTCATGATCAACAGGTTGCAGCAATGAGGTGGGGAGGTGAAAGGCGGGAGCTTCAAGTGCGATTGGAAGTGTCGACAAGGGAGAAACGCTTGGTGCCGCTGACGAAGATTCCGCACGCGATGAATGCACCGACGAGTGCCCCGAGAAGAATGATGCCAATTCCTTGAACGTTGGGCCCAGCCAAAAGAAACAATCCCATGGGAGGAAAACAGATGGCGATCAACGAGTAGAGCATCTGACGGGAACGCACACTTGGATCATGAGGCCAATTCCGAGAACGAATCCGGAAGATCAGCCCACCGACGACGCACCCAATCAAAAGTGTGGCGAGCCCAATTGCAGGAACGTGAGTCAGCAAGGGAACGGATGCAAACGCACCAGCCACTGCGGAGAAAATGATGTACCACGCCGGTCCCCTTCGGAATTCTGAATTCACACCGTGACTCAGTGGACGCACTGTTTCGGTTTCCGTCGGTGGTGCGTAAGGGTTGTCAGTCACAGTGGCTCAGATTGACTATCAAAACTCGAACAAAGGCGGTTTGCAAGATCGTTGCTGGCGGACTCTGTTGGATCCCGGAAGCGGAATGACGCTCCGCGGTGGAAGGCTGACTCCGTTCGCATGCTTGGCAGAAGTCTAGTGAATTTGGTTGGTAAGCAGGTCGTTAGTGGTCTGTTACAGCTAATCGTGCGGGGTGATCGTAGTGGACGAGGCGACGAGTCCTTGGATTTGACGCCAGTTCAGGACTCGTCGCCTCGTCCACGACCCTAAGAATAAGTCGTGACAGACCACTATGAGTCTTTCGGCTTCTAAATTGGTTTGGCAAGCGTCGTTGCTCCCACGTACAACCGGGGCTAACGCCCAAACGGCTCACATGATTATGCCCGATCATTCCTGCCGACCTGCTTAGCAGATGCAACTCGTCTTCCGGCTTTTGTCCTTCTTCATCCCGGGAGGGATGTCAGACGGTAGCCGATGGTCGCTGCAACGCAGCGCACCACCGGAAACTTCCATCACCCCTGGCCAGCGCTGATGGAACGCGACGTGACGATGGCAGGAAAACCGACGAAGATCAGTACGGCGACGGCGGCGATCACTCCGAAGAGGATCGAGAGCATCGCGACGGTGCTGATCAAGGATTCAAGTGCCAGGCTTTTGGTTTGGCGGCGTTTGGGAATCGAATGAGCAGTGAGTTCCATGATCGGCTACCAGGGAGATGGAAGGGGATGGATCTGTTGTTGGACGCGACGAATTGGTGCCACTGCCCATCTCCGGATGGTGCAGTCATGGTGTCGTTCATTGTTTCCAATGAGATTCGTAGTGGGTGCGGAGGTTCGATTCGGTTGAGGTTCCGATCGACTTGTAAGCATCCCAGGCTGGTTTGGGGGCACCGCGTGGTTGCTCGGGCGAACCGAGTCCACGCAGTCCCAAGTGCAGGCCACCTTCGGCACGGGAGTCCACGGGGCGATGGTAGTCGAATGCAAGAATGGACTTGCACTTGCGAATTTGTTCAAAGGTGTAGAACACCGCGGCGGCTTGTTGTTCTAACGCTTGTGGATCAGTCTCGGACGCGTGGAAGCCTTGCTCGCTGAGCAACACCGCACGCACCTTGCCCTCGGGATCTCGCAAACGTTCGGTGTGCAACCAGTCGTCCAGCACCTGCCAGTTCTTGAGCGTGAACATGCTGGCATCGAGTGTGAATTCAACGTTGTCGTTCCAGGTGTCGGATTCCCACAGGCTTTCGGGGTAGGGATGATGAGCCAATCCCCACGGGAAGTTGCCTTCGACTTCACCGTGTCGAACGAGCGCCTGCATGATGTCTTTGGACGCGTACCAACGCCAATGCGGAGGATCTTCCAGGTTCCAATGATGCGTCAACGAAATGAACGTGCGAGCGTGAGGATTGACCCGTCGAGTTGCGGCGTCGACCATCCGCATGGAGCGAAAGTAGTGGTCGAGATAGACGTGCATGGGAACCTCGCCCATGTTGGTCCATTGCCAACCGGCGTCGATTTCATTGTGGACGATCCAGTGATCGATTCGGAGGTTGCCTTCGCTGTAGCGTTCAGCGAGGAAGTCCAGCGTGTCGGCGTACAGTTGGGCGGACGCTTCGTCGACCAAGTTCGGCATCGTGTACGTGCCAGCGGGGTCGGCATTGGGATGTTCCAAGCTGGGCAAGTCATCGGTCGACTTGGTTCGCGAATTGGGAATCAGCAGAATGGCCGCCATCACCAAACCAGCGTCGCGTCCCTTTTGCACACGGTGATCGAGGTGCCGCATGGCGGCTTGGTTGACGTATCGTTCTCGCCCGCGGACCTGCGTGGCCTGAAACCCGCGACGTGGTGTCGGTGAAACCAAATGGCTCAAGACCAGATTGACCGAACCGTGAGCCAGTCCGAGTTCCTCGACATGTTCCGGTGCGAGCTCGGCAAGGCAGGTCATGCCTTTGGCGGCACGCAGCTTTGGTGTTGGAGAAAGCTCTTTGGCCTCGGCCGCATCGTAGCGATCGACGTGATGCACGGCGGAAAACGGCGTTGCGGATCGATTGCCTTCGGGGTCCAGTTGGCTCGAAATTGAAACGACTTGCCATCGAACGCCCGTGTCACGCAGCTTCGATTCTTGGTCGGCCGGGATGCGGACGATGAAGGTTCCGTCTGCGTCAATCCGGACGGGGCGAAAGAAGGTTTTCGAGTTCACCTTGGCCGGAACCGCGGAAATTTCGGTCAACCCGCGCGCGATCAAACTGAGGTTGGCCGTTGAGAGTTGGCCGACCGCTTTTCCCGCGACGAGGATCGCGTCGGCAGTGTGTTCCACCCGCGTGATTTCAAGCGGGAATTGCGTCTGATAGTACGAGGCGATCTGTTCGTCCAGTCGTTCCAATCGCTTGACTCGTTCCTGTTGTTCCTGGTTTTGTCGTCTCTCGAAATCGTTTTCGAGACGCAGAACAACATTTCGGATTCGAAACCGCTTGTTGGCTTCGGTTCCGAAATCGAGTCGCAGCCAAAGCGGTTGGTCTTCTCGCAGAAACTGTTGGCCCAGGGACAGGTCGCAGGTGTACGTCGTCCAGCCTTCCGCGCGATTCAAATGCGGCAGGTCGACGCGGCGTTTTTCTGTCCATGGTTGTCCGTAGAACAGTTGCATGTTTCGGATGCCCTGCGGGCAAAACACTTCCATCGCCAGAATCCAACGTCGTTCGTTCGCGGGTGTCGGCGGGATCTGAAAGGCAATGAATGGATCGTTGCCAGTGGTTCGGAACGCGATCGCGTCTTCCGCCGGTTCCATTTTCAAGTGCTTGAGTTGCGTCTGTTCACTGGAAAGCTGGATCGATCGCGGCGCGATGGTGGAGGGGGATTGAGCGGTCGCGAGCGAATTGAAAAGGGGGATCAAAGCTAAGATCGCGAGAACCGGCAGAACGTCCCGCGCGGAGGGCGTGAAACAAGTGCGTCGGAGAGCAAACCAATCGGAAAACAGATTCATTCGAAGGGGGGTTGTTTGGTGGGGAGGGGGCTCAGCGACGAAGGAGGGGGAGGCCGCCAGCGGGGAGTTGCATTTGGTCCGATTGTAACGGTTCGCCGCGTCGGTCTACATCCGCTTGGTAGACGTGTCGATTTTGATCATCGGAGCGATACGAAGGATCAATTCTTGTGGGCCGGTCATCCGGGACGCAAGGCTTGCATCACAAGGAATGACTTCCAAACAAAGGCGGATGGATGACTGGGCGAGCAATCGGGAAACGACTTCGAACGCGGCAAACAGAATTCCGCGGAATCAGTCTGCGAATGGTGATGATCACGTGGACACTGGTTGGTCTTCAGACGACGGTGACCAACGCCCAGGAACCCCTGATTTTGGGAAGCGGAATTGTCTCGCAGTCACCCGTTGAGGTTCCACTGGGGCAGACAGTGTCGGAGGAGTCGATTGCGGGAAACGCTGACAAACGTTCGGATGACGTGTCACAGGAGTTGGCACGCTTGCAGGCCCAGATCGATGAACTGAAGCAAGCGTCGAAGATTTCGCAGGAGCCGGTTTTTGTTTTTGCGGAGGAGTCTCCTGCAACTTCTTGCACTCCCCCTGCGTCGAGCAAGTATCCCACCGCGCGGCTGACCGGATTCTTCCAAGCCGATACCGCTTGGTTCCATCAAAGCGAGCGAAACATTGCAGCGGTGGGGGATGCGGAAGATGGCTCCGACTTTCGGCGAGCTCGTTTGGCCGCGGTTGGGAACGTTTGGGACAACGTTGCCTACTCGCTTGAGATGGACTTCGGATTTCCCGGACGCCCGAGCTTCATGGACGTGTGGGTCGACTTGGAGGATGTGGTTGGGGATGGCAATCTGCGAGTCGGCCAGTTTCGACAACCGATCGGAATGGAAGGATTGACCAGCGTCAAAGAGCTCACGTTCATGGAACGCTCGCTGCCATTTGCGTTGATCCCGTTTCGTCAGGTGGGAGCAGTTCTTTACGGTACATCGTCGGACGAGTTGATGACTTGGGCCGTTAGCGGTTTTCGCTTTCCGACGGATGTTTACGGCGGCAGCGTCGGCGAGAACGGTGGCTATGGAACAGCCGCCCGTTTGACTGGGTTGCTGGTGGATCGTGAACCGGGCAACGTTCGCTTCCACGTTGGAGGTGCCTACAGTTTCATAGATCCTTCGAACGATCTGTTTCAATACCGCAGCCAGCCCGAAGTGTTTGTCAGCGAAACCGGTGGCGGAGTGCCCGCGGCGGTGGCTGTGAACACACCGTTCTTCGTTGACACGGGGATCATCGACGCGGAGCACACCCATCTGTTTGGAGCGGAACTCGCGGCTTCGGCGGGTTCGTTCTATGCCCAGTCGGAGTATCTGGTCAGCGTGGTGGATCAGATTGGCGAGCCGACGGTCGCACTGCCGGGTGCCTACGCGTACGCAGGCTACTTCTTGACCGGTGAACAGCGTTCGTATGACAAGAAGAACGGAGTCTTCGGCGATGTCATTCCCAATGGCAGCGTCGGCAAAGACGGCGGCATCGGGGCATGGGAATTGGCCGTTCGGTATTCCTATCTCGACTTCAACGATGCGAATGTGCAAGGCGGACGGTTGAGCGACATCACCGCAGGAGTGAATTGGCACTGGAACCCACACACCAAGTTCCAACTGAACTACATCCATGCGATGTTGGACAGTCCGGTTAATGGCGACAGCGACGCGAGCATCTTTGCAATGCGAGCCCACCTGGATTTCTAAGCAGGTACGCAGGTGTCATCGGGTATGTGAGCCGTTTGGCGTTAGCCACGGTTCCCACGCAAAACCGGGGCTAACGCCCAAACGGCTCACAAGGCGAAACTCAATCATTCCTGCGTACCTGCTTAGAGTGAGGTAGCGGGACTGAGAGAGAACCAATTCAAGTCGGCATATTTCAATCGGCGGTCGAGTTTGCTTGCGTCGATTCGCGTGTGATCACGGGCGAGGTCATCGGTTCGCCTTTTTGGGGCATGCCACCGTCCACATCGACTTGCACGCTGAGGTGGCAACGCCAGTTCTCGTCATCGGGTTCGGGGAAGTCGCTGCGGAGATGAACGCCACGTGACTCGGTCCGTGCCAGTGCCGAGGATGCCATGCAGTGGGCGGTCAGCAACAAGTTTTGGAGTTCCCAGCCTTCCACTTTGTCGAATTGATGCCGCATCACGTAAGCCGCAAGCGATCGGATTTGGCTGTCGGCCTGCCGCAACCCTTCGGCGTCGCGTTGTACACCGACCAACCGGCCCATCAGGCTTTTTAGGGAGACGCGAACGTCGGCGATGTCGAACGATTCACTGAGTGTGTGGTCGGCATGTTGAATGCGACGGGCGACCATCTTGTGCGGCCCTTCCGCGGCCGATCGACTGGCCGCTTCTCCGGCGTGTGCCCCGTAGACCAACCCTTCCAGCAAACTGTTGCTGGCGAGACGGTTGGCACCGTGCAAACCGGAGCTGGTGGCTTCGCCTGCGGCCCACAATCCAGGCAGACTGGTTCGCCCCAGCATGTCGACTCGAACGCCACCAATCATGTAGTGAGCGCCAGGGCGAACGGGGATGCGGTCGGTCGCGATGTCCAAGCCAAACTTGCCACAAGTTTCCGCGATGCCGGGAAAACGAGTGCGAACGTGTTCCGCGTTGAGATGCGACAGGTCCAAGTACACGCAGGGGTGCGCGGTTTCGTTCATTTGGTTGACGATCGATTGGCTGACCACATCCCGCGGTGCCAGTTCGCCGCGAGAGTCGTAGTCGGGCATGAATCGATGTCCGGTCGCGTCTCGCAAGTACGCCCCATCGCCACGCAGGGCCTCGGTGATCAGCGACCGCGAGGAACCAGCGATGTAGAGGACCGTCGGGTGAAATTGAATGAATTCCATGTCCCGCAATTGGACACCGGCCCGGTAAGCCAATGAGGTGCCATCCCCGGTGGCGACGGGCGGGTTGGTCGATTCCCGGTAGACTTGGCCGACGCCGCCGGTGCAAAGAATTGTTTCCTTGGCCCAGACCATTGTGGGACGACCGTCGGGGGTGACCACGATCGCTCCGTGGCAGCGACCTTCTTGGCTGAGCAAATCGACGGTGAACGCGTTTTCCCAAATGTCGATGTTGGCGGCTTCCCGCGAACGAGCGATCACGGCCCGCATGACTTCGCGGCCGGTCGCGTCGCCCATCGCGTGGACGATGCGTTCGTGGCTGTGGCCGCCTTCCCGGCCAAGAGCCAATTCACCTTCGCGTTTGTCGAACTGGGTGCCCCAGTGAATCAGTTCTTCGATTCGGCGGGGCCCCTCGTGGATGACACGCGCCACCACAGCGGGATCGCAAAGGTTTCCACCCGCGATCAGCGTGTCTCGGATATGATCATCAAAGCAATCTTCGGGATCCAAGACCCCGGCGATGCCGCCTTGAGCGTAGTTGCTGTTGGATTCTCGCAGTTCGTCTTTGGTGACGACCAAAACGGAAAGGTTCGGTTCCACCGCGTTGGCTGCCCGCAGGCCTGCCAAACCACCTCCGATGACCAACACATCTGTGAAACGATGAAGGGCTCTTCGCGAATCAAAAGGCAAAAGATACCGGGGAGTGATCATCGTCCATCCATCGTGTTAACAAATTCGAGCGCGAGTGTTCTCGACAATTTCACAGTGTAACCAGTACGCTTCCTGCTGACCGGCCCCCTGCCAAGCCGTCGTTTTGGCTTTCATATTGAATCCATGGCCAGCTTTTTGACCTCCAACGCTTCCATCCCGCTCGACGACCCGAATCCGCTGACCACGGATGCGCTCGCATCGGAAGTACCTGCCATGGATCCATCGTTGAAATCGATCCAGCCCGGTGGCGGCGTGGTGATGTCGGTCGAGTTGGCATGGGGGAGAGTCCGGCGAGCATGGCTGAGAGCGGTCCGTCCCAAGTACGTGGCCAAAATGCGAGATCGTCGCCAGGGGCATCGCGGCGAGTTGCCGTTCGATCCGGTGGATTCGCGAGACATGAAATACTATCGCAACCAAGACAGTTATTGGTGGGCAGATGCCGATGACCCGTTTCTCTGGCGGGAGTCGCTCCCGTTTGTACGGGTTGGGTTAGCCGAGATGATCGTGCTGACCTCCGCTTCGCTTGTCCTGGCCGTTCTTTTCGGGTGGTTCTGGTGGCCCCTGTCCGTGCCGTTCCTGGCCGTCGCTTGCCTGGTGGCGTGGTACTTTCGGAATCCGCGCCGCAAAGTTCCGGACACGTTTGGCACGGTGGTGTCCCCCGCGGACGGCAAACTGGTTGAGATTGCCGAAGTCGATGACCCAATCATAGGGGCGGCGATCCGTTTTCGAATCTTCTTGTCGATTTTCAATGTGCATGCCAATCGAATTGCGATGCCGGGCAAAGTCGTGCGGGTTCGATACCGCCCGGGGAAATTTTTGAATTTGTGGCGTTCCGAATCGTCCAAAGAAAACGAAAACATGGACGTGGAGTTGGAATGTCCTGAAATTGGCGGCCGAATTGTCCGGATTCGGCAGGTCACTGGTCAATTCGCGCGAAGAATTGTCTGCTGGGCTCGCGTGGGCGATGTTTTGCAACGCGGAGAAATATTCGGAATGATTAAACTGGGTTCGCGAACCGAGTTGGTGATCCCTCGCGACGAAGCCCTCGAGATCGTGGCTCAAGTCGGTGAAAAGGTGAGTGCCGGCTCGACTGTGTTCGCCCGTTATCAACAAGGTTGATCGAAATGAGCGAACTGAAACCACGACCTCCCTTCCTGGACGACGACAGCGTCGACGACGAATCCGACCTCATCCAAGAAGATGAGTTTGTGGATCGTTCGAAATTTGGACGTCGCCGCAAACGTCGCTCCGGCAAACGTCGGCGGTTGACCCTGGCGGTGTTGCCCACGTTGTTGACGCTGGGCAATGGCGTTTGTGGATTGGCGGCGATTGCGATCGCGGTCAGCACGGGAACGTTGGATTGGACCCCCGAGTCCAAACTCTTTGCGGCCGGTTTGCTGATCTTTGGCGGCATGTTGTTTGACGCCTTGGACGGGTCAGCGGCGAGATTGACCGGTCAGGCCAGCCGGTTTGGCGCGGAGTTGGATTCTCTGTGCGATGCGGTGACGTTTGGTGTCGCACCAGCGGTCATCGTCTGGCGGATCAGTGACGTGTTGCTGCAACGTTTGACTTGGGGCATTGGCGTTCTGTTCGCACTTTGTGTGTTGATTCGGTTGGCTCGCTTCAACGTGGAAACCCCAGAAGACGACGACCACGAGGGATTCGAAGGATTGCCTTCCCCCGCCGCGGCCGGAACGATCGCCGCCTTTGCGATCGCGATCCCAGACCTGGCTGATTTCGCAGTGGGGGAAAGCTATCCCGAATGGATCCATTCGTTAGCGGGCATCGCGTTGGATGCGTCGCACTACGTGATTCCAACCTTGGCGTTGGTGCTGGCGTTCCTGATGGTGTCTCGTTACGAGTATCCCCACGTGTTCGCGCAATTGGTTCGGGGACGACGAGCGCCGCATCAAATTGGACAAGCTCTCTTTGCGGTCGTTGGAATTTTGTTGTTGCACTGGGTCGCGCTTCCGGTGGTGTTCTGCTACTTCGCCTTCACGTCGCCGATTCGGTCTTTGTTGCAACGCAAGCAGTCGCCTCCGGGTTCTTCGTCAACGAGCTCTCCTTCTCCGTCGTCGGCTGAAGGCGGATGATCGTCCGTTGGTTGATCGGTCTGTCGCTGGGCACCCTGATCATCGCAGCAACATCGCCATGGTTCGTGCGCAGCTATGTGCCGCGTCAGTACGATGAGGTTCGACAGCGAGTGTTGCTGAGCCCTGGCGAATCGTATCGCTGGCGAGCCGAGGGCTATGCGACGACTGCGATCGGTCCGCATGGGATGATGGGGCGAACCAACTTGCCTGTGGCAACGGATTCGCAGTCGCCACGAGCAACCGTGATTGCTCTCTGGGGAGACTCGCAAGCCGAAGGGGTTTGCGTCCCTGATCCAGAAAAGTTGTGGCAACAGCTTCAATTGGACCTGCGATATCAATCCGGTCGGGATGAGTTGGCACGCTCGCCGGTGCAGGTCCTGCCGTTGGCAAGCAGCGGTGATGACGTGGCTGACTGGACCGCTGAGTTGCCGCTGAGCGAAGCGGGGTTCGCAGTGGATGAACACGTCATTCTGCTTTGCGAGATGGTGGACATGATGGGCCGGCAGGAGACGCCCGGGGGCAGGGCACCAGTGGATTCGTCCCAGATCGCAAGGATGAACCAAGTGACACGCTGGGTTCCAGACTTCGTCCTGCATGCGGGCCGGAATCTGGTCACCGATCCGGACACACTGGCTCCGCGACGACTGCGGTTTGGCCTGGGGCCAATTCGTTGTTTGGAGGAACCAACGCGGATCACCTTGGAAGACCAGGTCGATCGAGCTGCTGCGGAACGCTGGATCCCGGACAGTTTGGTCTCGCTGCGAGATGCGACGACGAAACCGCTGTGGATCGTTTACGCACCGCGTTGCCCAGTGGTCATGGACGGAAGGTTGCGTTGGGAAGATCCGGACGACCTTCTTTGGGGAATTGTCCAGCAACATGCGGCGGAACAATCCATCCAGGTCATTGATTGTCGGCCTGCGTTTCGCGAATCCGTGCGACGCGGTGTCTTCCCTCACGGATTCCAGAACGGACGGATTGGGAACGGGCACCTCAATCCAGTTGGCTATCGATTGATCGCCCGCGAATTCGCGAAGCGTTGGAAGGCATTTCCACGTGGTGACCGCTCGCTGGTGAACGCTGGAGGCCCCGAGTGAATTTCACGCAACTCGAGTTTCTCTGCTTTTTGGCAGTTGTCGTTTCCATCGCGTGGATGCTGCGTGGACGTGTGGCTCGCAATGGTCTGTTGTTGCTGGCGAGCTACTACTTCTACGCGTACTGGGACGTTCGTTTCTGCGGCTTGTTGCTGTTATCGACCGCGGTGGATTTCTTTGTCGCGAAACGAATTGCCGCGAGTGAGGAAGACTCGACCCGCAAGCGTTGGTTGGTGTGCAGTTTAATCGTCAACCTTGGGATGCTGGGGTTCTTCAAGTACTTCAACTTCTTCCTTGAGACCGCTGAACCGCTTGTTCGTTCTTTGGGGATGAACGCGTCGACGTTGCCAATTGTGTTGCCGGTGGGGATCTCGTTCTTCACGTTTCAAACGCTCAGTTACACGATCGATGTGTATCGCCGGAAGATGTCACCGACCGACAATCTGTTGGATTTCGCATTGTACGTGGCGTTCTTTCCGCAATTGGTGGCGGGGCCAATTGTCCGTGCCGCTCATCTGTTACCGCAATTGGCAGTGAGCCCCACGTGGAATTCCAAGCGAATGTACAACGGCGGGCAGCAGTTGCTTCGCGGTGCGGTGAAGAAGGTCTTGATCGCGGATCATCTGGCAGATCTCGTCGATGGGGTTTTCGCGGGACCGGAGCTGTATCATCCCGCGACCGTGTGGTTGGCTGTGTTCGCTTACGCCGGGCAGATTTACTATGACTTTTCTGGGTACAGCGACATGGCGATCGGGATCGCCAAGATGTTGGGGTACCGCTTTCCCGTCAACTTTCGCCACCCTTATCTTTCGACCTCGGTGGGTGAGTTTTGGCATCGGTGGCACATCACGTTGTCCACCTGGTTGCGAGATTACTTGTTCATCCCGCTGGGTGGTTCTCGCGGTCCTGCTTCGCAAACGAATCGCAACCTGATGATCACGATGACCCTGGGTGGGTTGTGGCACGGAGCCGCGCTGACGTTTGTCTGCTGGGGCGTTTGGCACGGTTTGGCCCTGGTGGTAGCGCGCGCCAAGCGGTTGCCCCTGCCGCGAGTGGCCGGTTGGTGTGCAACGATGAGTGTCGTACTGTTTGGCTGGGTTTTGTTCCGGGCGAGCTCGTTTCAGAGCGCGGTCGCGATCTATCGCGGATTGATCGGCTTGACGGCACCGGTGCCGATGTTGGGGGTGGTGGGCGGCACATGGGCGGAGGCTGGCACGATTCTTTGGTTGCCGCCACTGCCGTTGATGGCGCTCGGATGCATGGTGGCGGAGCACTTGGTTTGGCGAACTCGCGGACGACGATGGATGCGATTGCCCGCGGATCGTTGGTTCACGCCCGTCGCGACTGCCGTGATGATCTGGGCGTTGGTGTTGTACGCTCCGCGTGGCTTTCGACCGTTTGTTTACTTTCAGTTCTGACCGTTTGCTCAACGGTTTTTCCAATCGATGCCGGATAAGTTTGCGATGGCCAGCGCGAGTGCGTGCGTGCCGTCTCGCTCGTGCCCTTGAGCGGCGACGGATTGATAGAGTTGTTCTGCCAAGGCCAAACCTGGCATGGATAGCTTCATCGCACGACATTCAGCCAAGGCAATTCCCATGTCTTTCAAAAAGTGCTCGACATAGAAACCAGGGTCGAACTGGTTGTCAATGATTCGCGGCCCCAAGTTGCTCAAAGACCAACTGCCCGCCGCACCTGAGCCAACCGATTGCATCACGGTCGGCAAGTCCAGGCCTGCTTTGTGACCGTAGACGAGTGCTTCGCAGACGCCGATCATGTTGGTCGCGATCAAAATTTGATTGACCATTTTGGTGTGCTGGCCTGCGCCAGGGCCGCCTTGGTGGACGACGGTTTTGCCCATCAAATCCAAACAGGGTTGGATTGTCTCGAGTGCTCGCTTGCTTCCGCCGACCATGATCGACAGGGTGCCGCCCCGTGCCCCGGTGTCACCGCCGGAAACGGGGGCGTCAAGCGAGTCGACTTCCCGTTTGGCGGCCTGCTCTGCGATTTCGACGGCCAAGGATGGTTGGCTGGTGGTCATGTCCACCAGCACATTGCCAGGTTTGCAGCCTGCCAGCACACCTGTTTCCGGATCGAGGATGACTTCTCGGACATCGTGTGGATAACCGACGATGGTGAAAATGAGATCACTGTTCGCGGCGACGTCTTTGGGGGTGCTGAACCAACTCGCACCCTGTTGGAGCAACGACTCGGCTTTTGCCAACGTACGGGTCGTCAGAGCGACCTCGTAGCCGGCATCGAGCAGATGCCCACACATACTGGCCCCCATCACTCCCGTGCCGATCCATCCAATTTTGGGGAGCGATTGATCGTTGGCCATGAGCTTTCACTTGGTGAGGGGAACTCGCAAGATGCGATGGTTGAAACTGTCGGCAATGTAAAGTTGATCGTTGTGAATGCAAACGCCGTGGGGCCGACGAAGGGTGTATTCGCCTAGATTCAAGGTTTGCACAACGTCGGTATGTGGATCGTAAACGCGAATCACATGGTTGACGTCGTCGGCGATGAAGACAAGCCCATCGTCACCGACGTCCATGTGCTTGGGACCATTGAAGCTGGCTTGGTCAGCGTCGCCGTCTGCCTTGCCCTTTTGCCCGCTTCCCGCCAGTGTCGTGATGCTGCCATTGGCTTCGACGCGGCGGAGACGATTGCCGTTGCGTTCCAGCACGAGCAAACGACCGTCAGGGGCCAACTCCACCGCACGGGGATCTCTGAACTTGGCGGTTTGCCCAGCTAGGATCGAAACCGTTCCCGATGCGAGATCGATTGACCGGACGACTTGATTGCCGATGTCCGCGATCAGCAAACGATTTTGCTTCGCGTCCAAGGTGATGCAAATTGGTTCTCGAAAGGTCGCTTGTTTCCGGTTCACGTTGTCGGTCGCCGGCCCTGATTTGCCATGGCCAGCAAAACTGTCCACGATCCACTCGCCTTGATCGTTCTGCATCAAACGGCGAACGGAATGGTTCGCATGATCCGACAAATACAGAACGTCGTTGCCATCAATCACCAGATTGTGCAACTTATTGAATCGTGCTTCGCGAGCAGGACCGTCAACGTATCCCAAAGCGTTCGGCTCGGTTGCCGATTCCGGCCCAGCGATCACTTCCGGTTTGGTCGGGTCGTTGGGAGGGCATCGCAAAACTCGGCCTCCATCAAATTCGACAATCCACATCTGGTTCTGGGAATCAAACTCCACTGCAAACGGAGTCCGTAGCGGTCCCGGGGCGGGAGCGTTTTCTGGAGCCGGTTCGGTTGGCCCGATCAGCACTTCAACAGGCAGAACAGGTAAGTCGTCAGCCAGTAGCATTGGCAGGGGGGCAAGTAACGCGATCGCTGCAAACGCGAGGACGAGGTTGCGAAGCAAGTGGGGCTGCATGATGGAATCGGTGGGGAGGTAGGTGGGAGGGGATTGGTCAGGACCAGCTTTGCTCGCTCACGAGGCGGGTTGTGACAAGGTGGGCTTGCTAGCAAGAGCCATCGCGAACCAACCAAGCCAGACGCCGAGACCAGTTTGAGATGGGCAGGGAACTGGCCGGGGTGTGCGGACACACACTATAGATCAATGAATCCATTCCGTGTGCACTCGTTGGGTCGCCGACGAGAGGGCAATCCATTCAGGCAGCGGCTCAATCGGACGCAGGCCGGCATTGCTATTGGTATCGTTCGCGGACTTCGGGGAGCGGGTAGTCGGTGACGTCTCGGTCGCCGTCCTCGGCATTGATTTCCCACAGGCGTTGATAGCCCCGAGTGACCAATTCAACCATTGCTTCGGCGTGGTTCGAGTCAAGTTCGGAGAGTGCAAATGGCCCCGCAACCGAGCTCGGTTCGACTCGTTCATCGCGGATGCACTGCGCGAGGATAGGATTGCAGCGGATGTGTCGCTCAGGAGAAACATGGAGCTTTTCGGGATCAAGGTGTCCGATGACGTAGCGAAGGTAGAGATCGCTGTCGACGATTGACATCACATCTTCGCCGCACACTTCGCATCGATAGCCTTCGTCACACTTGGCCAAGAGAACATTCCGAACGAGAAAAAGTTGAGAGTCAAGTTGTCGCCAACAGCGACGTCAATTCTCCTGACGTGGGCGGGTCGCACAACCGGAATTTTGTCATTCGTCCATCGGAATCGTCGTACAAAATCATCGTGGCGGCAGAGAGATCGGCGGCCGCGGGGGAATCGATCAAAAGCGATGAGTCACCGGCGTTGAGCGGTCCCACCAGACGCAATTCCAAATCATGATGGCTCTGCCGAGGCAACCATCGATTCAGCGTTTCTGCGGATGGCAGACTCGCGATGACGAACACGTTGACGGCCGGGCCCTCTCGAAGGACGGTTTGCAACGCATCGCAACCAGAGATTTGGGTGGCGGCGTCCAACGAGAAGTTCATCGATTCCGGTTGACGAAGATCGCGGAACCGATCCAGGCCATCCAGCACGACCAACAGGGGCGTGTCGTTGCTTTGCGGAAGAGTCGCGATGGGCGGAACGTCATCCGCCTTGGTTTTGGCGGAAACGAGTGTGCCATCCGAATCGAGACTGAACGAAGGGGCGGTCGTGGCGAGTCCGTCCGTGGTCGAAGTTTCCTGGGTGGGTTTGCCGAGTCGGGCGTCCACGAATTCAGCCAGCTGAATCATGGCGTTCTCGGCGTCGCGAGGCCGGATGACGTGTGCGTCCACCTGGTGTTGTTGGGTCCACTGCACGACCGAGTCTCCTTCTTCGGCTCGGGAGCCGTCGAACAAGACCAACGAGAGGTCCGGACGATGCGCCCTGGCGGACGCGATGATGCTGCTCAGGACGCTAGGGCGATTGCGTGCCGAACCGATCAGCAAGGCGTTGCGGCCGGTGTTGGATTGAAACCGCAAAGCGCACGGGGGGCCGAGTTCAACGGCTTCCCCCAGCAATCCGACCAGGGTGTCGGAGGGCTGTGATGCTTCGATGGCTTGGCGTGCCATGTCGGCGGTGAAACGTCCTGGTCGGTTGCCTTCGAAGACCACAGCGGCGCCGAGTTCCCGATTCCAAGCTTCGTCTCGCTGCCCAATCTCATGGAGTAGTCGGACTTGTTCCGCGGTTTCTAAGTAAGCGACCTGGAAGGGCTGGTTGCCTTCGACCAGGCCACTGGCGTCGTTGTAGATGGCTTCACCGGGCCGGGATATCAACCGAGCCGCCGTGTTGTCATCGGACAAAATCAAGGCGGCATCGGCCTCGCTGCACTGCATCGCGATTCGAACCGCCATTTGCCCCAACGTGGCTCGGGGGAGGCTGTTGGCACCGGCCAGCGATTGACTGCTGAGAACAACGTGGATGCCAAACGAGCGGCCTTGTCGAACGAGGCGATCCAAGAGTGCGGTGCAATCGGAGGCGAGCGTGTCGTCTCGAGTGAACAGTTCTTGGAACTCGTCGACGACCAGCATCAAACGGGGCATGACTTCGTCAGGGCGGGCGCGCCGATAGGCACCGAGTTCCTGGACCCCCGCAGCCCGAAACAACTCGCCTCGGGTGGTCATTTCCGAATCGAGTCGTTGCAGGACACTGCGTCCAAATTCCCGTTCGCTTTCAATGCCAATGACGCGAGCGTGAGGTAGTTTGGCATCGGCGTAGATCTTGAACTCGACGCCCTTCTTGAAATCCAGCAGATAGAACTGCAGTTCATCGGGAGAGTACATCGCAGCGCCGGATGTGACGATGCTGTGCAGCAGCGTGCTTTTTCCCGAGCCCGTTTTGCCGGCGATCAGAACGTGTTGGCGAACACCTTCGCCTAAATCGAGTGACCGGTTCCGTCCCGCCCCGGAGCTACCAATGACGATGTGGAGACCATCAGCGGCGGTGCTCGTTTGATCGGACGTGGGGATGCATTCATTGGGCATCAACGAGGTCAACGGCACGATGACACGCGAGGCTTCCTGGGCCAAACGCCCGATGCGCTGGATCAGTGCCGAGCGGTCTTGGGGCATGGGTGGCGGCGCGGGCCAGAATTCGCACTCATC
Source organism: Rhodopirellula islandica (assembly GCF_001027925.1). Taxonomy (NCBI): domain Bacteria; kingdom Pseudomonadati; phylum Planctomycetota; class Planctomycetia; order Pirellulales; family Pirellulaceae; genus Rhodopirellula; species Rhodopirellula islandica. The sequence continues at coordinate 90,045 of NZ_LECT01000031.1, forward strand.
CAATCCCGCGTTGAGAAGACGCCAATGGCCAGCGGTCAGACCCTCCTCCAACATTCGAACACGTCGCTTGTTGCCGATTGGAATGATCCCATCCTCGTTCGGTTGCAGCGGTTCCGCGTTCAAACTGGACCGATCGATCCCATCAAAGGCGGCTGAAGGGTCTTTGCGAGCGGCTTCTTCGCCGGTATCCAAGCCCGCTTGGCCATATCTCAGACGCAGCAGATTGGGATGGTCAAACATCGGCATGTCCGCCGGCCATTCGTGTTTGCTGTCCACGACCAGAATGACGAATACACCGCAGCGAATTCCGCTGCGGATGAGCGATGCCAGGTGCGAATGAGCGTCCCGAGACAGCCCGTCCGGAAATCCGACCGCGGCAATCGCTTCGTAGGGTTGTGCCAGCGATCCAGCCACCTTGTTGTAGTCTTCCAAACGTTCGTATTGGTCCCTCAAACACGACTGCAGAATGTTTTCAGCATGATGGCTGATGTCGGCGATGCGAGCCGTGATTTGGTCGCCCTGCGTCCAGACGCGATGGTGAATCAGGCTGGGATCGTGGTCAGCCAAAGCGAGAAAGCTGGAGAAGTTCTGCCCTCGCCCTGCTGGATCAATCAGGGTCACACGAGCTTGGCCCGGTGGAGCAGCGCTGAGCAAACGCCAAAGCACCTGGTGTGCGATTTTGATGGCATCCTCGATGTGGGCCGTGGGTGCTTCGATGATCACGCCCGAATGCATTCGCCGGTGCATTGCGATTGGCATCGTGTCCGGGACTTGCAACCGATTCAGAATGTCGGCTTCGTCGTGAGCGTCACCGTTTTGCTCCACGTGATGGGATGTGTCGTAACCCAGAGCAGAATCGAATTGCTGCTTCAGACGATTGCCCAACCGGATCGATCCCACGGGCAGGAAATCAATTCCGGGATGCAGCGGCGGTGGGTTGGAAAGCAATTCGTCCCAATGTGGATACCGATACTCGACCAAGTCGTTGGCCGCGAGGATTCGCGTCAACCCGCGATGCATGCCAGATTGCAGTCGCTGCGCCAACGATTCCAGCGTGTGCCGATGCTGTTCTGCCACCGCTTGCAGAGTTTGGCCAGCCACCGCATCAGATTGGGTGAGTTTTTGCGAGATGTCCGTGGCCGTTTGATTGGCCCGTTCACGCATCGATTGCTGAAGATCCGCGAAACTGGTTCGGAATTGTTCCTCAATCCGATTCAACTGGTCTTGCAGTCGTGCTTCTTCGGCGACCTGTTTTGCGGCAAGCTCTTCGCGGAGGTCCTGCAGTTGGTTTTTTTGCCACTGTTGAGCGTCTTTGATGTGCGAGTCGCGCAGCAGGATCAATTCCTGGCTGGTCTTCTTGGCGGCCGCCGTCGAAATTCGTTTGGCCCGCAGAACAGCGTCTTGGGATGCCAAGCGAATTCGTTCGGTGGCAGGGTGCAAAGATCGAGTCATCTTCCGCAGAGGCCACATCAAAATCAGGTAGCATGTGAACCCGATCAAACCGGATACGATGACGGAGCCGATCAAGTAGTGAATGAGCGGTTCGGCTTTCAACAAGATCGAGAGGCCGGAGAAGATCAACAACAGAACGGCGACCAGCGAGGGCAGGTAATACACCGCGTCCACCACGTGCGCGGCGAATCCGGTTTGCATCTCGGAGACAGTGGATTTCAATCGACGGTTCTGTCGGCGGACCAGATCCAACGCATCTTCCACCTTGGTCGGTGGGGACTCACCAAATTCAGCGTACAGATCGCTTGGCGTTTGGACATCAAGCAAGCGGTTGAGTCGGCGGATCGTCAGCGCCCGAGCCCATTCAATGTCTTCGTTTGATTCCGCAAGAGTCGCGTCGAGCTGATGATGTTCTTTGGCGGCCAGCTTTTTGGGCTGATCCTTGCGGGCGTCGTACTGGTTCTTGATCGCGATCAGTCGCTTTTCGACCTTGCCATGGATCACCGCTTCGTCTTCGGCGAGCTGCCTCCGAAAACGGACGCCGCATCGTCGCAGTTGGTCACGTGTCTGCAGGGTCGCCACCTCGTACGCGGCGATCATTTGCTCTTGCGCTGTGTCCCACTGCGTCAGCGTGTTGAGACGATCGGTGTGGCAGTTCTGTTTGACCGCAGCGAGCTGGTCTGTCAGACGCTGTTCGATGTCCGCATGTTGGTCGCCTTGTTGGCGAACCAATCGAGCATGTTCGTCTCGCGAAGCCGCAACGCGTTGGATCAATCCATGAAGCAGACGGCGTTGGCGTTCCGGAGCAAACAACAGTGCAGGCGAAACAGCAGAGTCTTTCATGGTTTCGATTCTACTCCAATCCGACGCCCACGGCGCGTTTGTGAAGCGATCGAAATCAAAAGCTGGCGGATGAAGTTTGAGCGTTCAGCAAAAGTTGCGCGGCCAATCCAAAAGGTCCCCGCCGTTGCGACCACTGTTTGAAGTGGCAGCGTTCATGGTGGGCTGCCGAGCGGACGTGCCACTGCTAGTCTTCGGCGATGTCCGAAGCTTGGTCTTGGGGAGGTGAGACAGGCGGGGGTTCTGACTCAGCCAGTTTGCCGTTGGGCAAAGTGACATCGATTCTGGTTCCCTGTTGGCATGATTTGGGTGCGGTCTCAGGCAGGCCGCCTTCGGGGGTGTCCGAGGGGGAATGGTCTGCGGGTTCAGTGGAGACTTCCCAGTGACCGTCTTGGATGTTGATGCGGCCACCCATGGCGTGGGTGATATTGCGAACCAGGTACAGCCCCAAACCGGTGCCTTGCTGACTGCGTTCCAGTTCACTGCCTAGCCGGACGAATCGCCCGAAAACTTTGCGTCGCAAGTTAGCGGGAATTCCTGTGCCGTTGTCCAAAACTGAAACAGTGACATCTCCCGAGGCGGAACAAACCGCAGTCAACTCGACTTTGGGAGGCGACCCACCGTATTTGATGGCGTTGTCAATCAAGTTGCGAAACAGAATTTCAATTTGGATGACGGGCGCGTGCACGAGAATTGGCGGGCATTTCACGCGGACGGTTTCTGGCGGCAGCTTGTATCGCACACAGGCGCCTTGGGCACACTTGGAAAGTACCGTGTGCAGAGACAAATCGCAGGCCTCATAGGCTTCGCCTCCTCGGTCGACTCGGGCGACATCGAGCAGGTGATTGATCAGGCTGTCCAAACGTTCCACGTCTTCCAGCATGATGAGATGGAATTCCTTCTGTTGTTCGACGCTGACGTCGTGGCGGGTCATCGTCTGTAGGTACAGTTTCAGCGACGCAATTGGACTTTTGAGTTCATGGGTGACGGAGTCGATGAAGTTGGATTGCCGACGGTTCAAGTTGAACGCTTTGACCGACAGCGTCAGGTAAGCGATGACGCCGGCCAGGATTGCGATCAAAAGCGGCGCCCCGGCACCCAGCATCACCCAGAACATGCCCGAGGTGGAATCGTTGCGGACAGCGCCCCAAACCGTTCCGCTGATCCAAACCGCGGTCAGCAAGACGACCAGGACGATCAGCACAACGCCCAGTGTGACGGGCGTTCGCAGGGTCAACGGGCGGTTCGAAATGGGCGAGACGATGACCGTGTCCTTTGCATGGGCGAGTTGAAATTGAACCAGACACTTGGTTCTTCACATTCCCGGTGGGGCGGGACGTTCGCGTGAGCGAATGCGAACAATTCTGCAGCAAGATAGCAGCGTTCCAGGTTGCATCGAAGAAGCCTGCCGAAGATTGGATCCGGGGAATCCCGATCCGTCGCGTGGGCAAGCCAGAACGCCTGATGGATTGGGCCGGTCGCCTCCAATCGAGGCTCCCGCGGAGGCCGACGGGGCAACCGTGGTCGTGACAGGCTGCCACACCTCGGGGTGGGTAGCAGATCGGATCAAGACAAAAATGAGTCAAAACTTCTTCAAAAATGGGCCCCCGACCCTGACGGCAGTTGCCCAACCGGCAATAATGAAACTCATGAAGACCAAGTGTCTTCTTCATTGCCACGCGGAGATAGGATCATGCGTGCCGAAACGCAGCAACGACAATATTCTGAGAGAACGCTCCAGCAGGTTCGGCTGGACAGCGTCCGTGCGCTCGCGAAGGCGAAGTTCTGCCCGGACACCAGTGAGGTCGTTCGCTTGCAATGTGTTGACGATCGGGCTGAGTCAGAGAATCACTTCGGCAACCAACTTTGGTACTTCGAAGGCAAAGGCGTTGACGAGGGCCATCATCGGCAAGACGTGTTCGGGGTGGTCGAGTATCAAATTCAGTTTGGGCTGCAGGAGTTGGTGGAAGACGGGGTTTTTGATACCCCTCAGGAACGCGAAGGCTTTCGTTCGTTGTACGACCGTGAGGTCAGCGGCCCTTCTTGGCGGCACCCGGCGAATCGTTTGTTCTTGGCCGCGATGATGGCGGTGGCTGCTTTGACGCTGTTCTTGCTGACGCTGAAGAATCTGCTGGCGTGAGTTCTTTTGCCGCTGATCCAGCTGAGTGCGTCGCCGAACCTCTCGAAACGCCTGTGAAAGATGGAACGATCGTTTCCGTCAACGGGCTGCAGAAAACCTACCGCGGAGGCTGGCTGCGTTCCTCTCACGTGCATGCTCTCTCGGGTGTCACCCTGAATGCGGATGCCGGTCAAGTCTTCGGTCTGCTCGGGCCCAATGGGGCTGGCAAAACGACACTGATCAAAATCTTGCTGGGAGTGATCCGTTCGTCCGGTGGAACAGCCAGTTTGTTCGGTTTGCCAGCCGGCTCGGCAGCGGCTCGTCGTCGAGTTGGGTATCTGCCTGAGTCGTTGCGAGTTGATCGGCACCACACCGCCCGGACAGCGCTGAAGTATTACGGCCGACTGAGTGGACTCGACGGCACGACAATCCGCAGACGCAGCGACGAATTGCTGGAGTTGGTCGGACTCGCCGGTCGAGATCGGGAACCGGTGCGGCAGTTCAGCAAAGGCATGTTGCAGCGGTTGGGACTGGCACAAGCCCTGATGCATGATCCCGACCTGTTGGTCCTGGATGAACCCACCGATGGTTTGGATCCCGTCGGTCGGTCCGAAGTGCGTCAGGTGATCGAACGTTTGCGAGACGCAGGCAAAACCATCCTGATGAACAGCCACATTCTGCACGAAGTGGAATTGGTGTGCACTCACTTGGCGATCATGGCGAAAGGCCGCGTGCTGGCATCGGGCCCCATCAACAACTTGAGCGGTCCCGGGATCGAAGTTTCCCAGTCGGCGATGACGATTCACATGGAAATTGAACTGGAGCGTTCCAAGTTGGAAACGTTGCAGGAGCAACTGCAGCCAATGATGTCGACCGATTCCGCTTGGCAGTTGGTGCGTTCGAAAGAATCGAATGATCTTTGGCGAGTCCAGTTGGACTGCGATGAACAAGCCGACGTGGACGCGAGCGTGGATGTGGTTCGTAGCCTGGATGGCTCGATCGTCACATTGCAACCACATCGACACACTTTGGAACACACGTTCATGCGATTGGTTCAACAAGCCGGTTCGCCCGGCCGTGACGCCGGCCCGACGCCGTGAGGCCAATGATCCTTTGATTGGCCCGCCGTTGCTGTCACCACCCACTTTGAAAACGATCGCTGGAGAGATGCATTGAATTGGCGACCCTATTTCGCCGTCGTTTGGGACTCGTTTCATGCCGCGATGGCGTCGCGAGTTCTGTGGGCAGCGATGCTGGCCATTTGGATTTTGCTGGCCATGCTGGCTCCCATCGGCGTTCGCGAAGATTACACGACGACGTTTCGCTTCTTCGACGTCTACAACGGGACGCGAATGAAGGCGATGCTCGCGCAGGGCATGGTCGACCCAGACCAAAAGGACGCTCCGCTGGGGCGGATCGCCGCTGCGATGCCAGAGGAGCTTTCGCGGAAACTCCAACGAGTGGGGGAAGGCGACGAGGTCCGGATTCCGTTGCCGATGCTGACGGATGCACTGAACGAGTTGATCGATCAAGACTTTAAACTCGCCACCAACGCTCCAGATGCTGACGAAGAGTCCGGCGAAACGTCCGAAAAAGCCTCCGATTCGCGTCACTGGTACGATGCCCAAGCCTGGCAGGAAACCGTTCGACTTCGGGAGCTGCGTGAACTGGATGAAAAGCCGGCGGAGGAGTTGGCCGATTCGCTAATCCGGCGTCGGGCCAGACTTCGGATCGAGGCCGCGTTACCGGGAGTCTTCGAAGCTCGAAGTGCTCGATCGGTGTTGTTGACGTACGGGACATTGGATTTTCCGACTGGGTTTGAAATTGATCGAACTCAATTCGAATCCTTGTTCAATCAGTTTGTGATTCCGACCCTGGTTCACTGGCTGCTTGGTTTCGTGCTGGTCTTCCTCGGTGTCTTGGTCACCGCATCCATGATCCCCGACATGCTGCAAACCGGGTCGCTGCACCTGCTGCTGAGCAAACCCGTTTCCCGTCCGGCGTTGCTGCTGGCGAAGTTCGTCGGTGGATGCGCGTTTGTGTTCTTGTGCGTGGCTCAGTTGGTCATCGGACTGTATCTGATTGCGGGAATGCGGCTGGAGATCTGGAATCCCAGAATCCTGTGGTGCATTCCCGTTGCTGTCTTTCTGTTCGCTGTTTTCTTCAGCGTGTCTGTGCCGGCTGGATTGAAGTGGCGTTCCCCCATCATTTCAATCGCAGCGGCGGGAGCTCTGGCTGCGATCTGCCTCGTGTTCAGCATCATCGCGGGCGTGTTCGACACTCGGATTGTTCAGCCGGAACGCATTTCCGGCCTGGTTCGAGCGGGGGATGATTTGATCTCGGTCACCAACGGCGGCGGGTTGAACCGGATGGACGAGGATCAACAGCAGTGGGTGCCTGTGATCGAAAGCAAAGCGATGTCCAACGATCGCGTTTTGCGGCCTGTTGCAATCGATGACGATCATGTTCTGACTGCGAGAATTCGCAATGGAAAATTCAACCCATTCGGCTCGGGGTCGCTCGATCTGATCGTGTTGGCACGCGACAACGATTGGAAGCCTCAACCTGGATTGCGATTGCCAACCGCGACTGAACGTTTGATTCCCATTGGACTGACGGACAAGTCCGGCTCGGGACAGACCTTGGCGGTCAACACCGCGGATTTGCTGATCACCCAAAACCGGGACATCCTCTCGTCAATCGGCAAGCAGGTCAAAGAGGAATCCGACGATCCAGACAGTGACAGCGACGGTGGTGCGGACGGTCGATCTCCGCGGGGACAATCGGCGGATTCCATTGGTGCTTGGTTGAGCACCCTTGTGACGATGCAAGGCGGCGCCACGGAAGAATTCGTTTCGATCCTGCCGCGAAATGTGGCGCTGAGTCCCCCGATTCGGCTAGCGGTTCCCTTGGACGCGGCTGATTTGAACGGGGAGAGTGCAAGCGAATCGACGCGTTTGTTGATTCTCAATGGAAGCCAATTGCAGCAATTGGTACCCGATGGCGATCCGACGGAGAATGTCTGGCAGCGGGATCTCACAGCTGATTTGCCTCGTTCAGACACTCCCTTGCCTCCCGTGTTGGCTGCCTCGAACCGATATGTCGTCGCCAGCACCGGTGATGAGGTGGCGCGCGTGTTCACCACCAAGGATCTGAGTGAGATCTTCGCTGGCGATTGGCCCGATGACATCGCGCCGCTTTCACTGCACGCTGTCGCGGAAGACCTGTTCTTGGTTGTGACAACAGAAGGCAGTGGCCATCTGCTACGCGTGGTTGAAAAACAAGGTGATGAACCGGGCTCGGAAAATCACCCGTTGCAAGTGGTCGCCACACTCCCGGTGGATGAGATTGAAACCGCAATGGTGGAGTTCACGCCGGACTCATCGGTGGTCCAGTTGGTCGTCGCTCATGACGTCGACCGAGTCAGCGAATTCCATGTCAGCAGCCAGGCGGACACGGCTGACCTGAGTGTCGTTCGTAGCATCGAACCGAAACGATCGTTTTGGCGCCGCGTCGATCGGTATGGAATTGGGTTGCTGGAATTGCTGACGCCTCAGGTGCTCGCACTGGGTGACACCACCGCAGGGATGGTCTCTGGCAAAAAGGCGTTCATTGTCGGCGGTGGCGACATGGAGGCAGGGGAAGTCGTCCGCTATGGAATCGCGACGCCAATCATCAGCTGTGGTGTCTTCATCGCCGTCATGCTGACGTTGAGCTGCGTCTACTTTGCTCGCAGCGATTTCTGAACAACTGCTGAACAACTGGATGTTTGGAACGAGCGGCGTCAGAGCTTAAGAGCCTGAACGCAATTCCGCGCGGTTAAATTCACGTTGGCTCAATCGGTTGCACAAGGAGATGGCAAGCGTGCATCGCGGTCCCAGGTCCAGTTGTAGGGATTGGTTGGATGGGGAAACAAAATGCGTTGCGTGTCTCCGCAATGCACCGAGTGACAAGCTGCCTGAGCATAACGGAGGGCTAGTGTAGAGAGCCCCAACTACATTCTCAGAAAGCTTCTCTTAGGCGGGGACAATATGCATGTGCAGTACCGATCGAATTCTATTCGTGGACGACGACACAATCGTCTTGCGGGTGCTCCGTCGTAGCATGGAAGACAACTACGACGTCGAGACCGCAGAATCGGGCCAACGGGCTCTCGAAATTCTTCGCAGCAGTGAGCCAATCAGTTGCGTGGTCAGCGACATGCGGATGCCCGCGATGGATGGCATTGAGTTGGTTCAGACGATTGCGATCGAGTGGCCCGAGGTTCCATGCATCATTCTGACTGGCAACCAGGACGAAGAGAGCGAGCGACGAGCGATCAACGAATCCAACGTCTTCCGATTGATGAACAAGCCTTCGCCACGCATTGAAATCATCGAGGCGATCGAGAGCGCGCTCCAACATCGCAGAGAAAAGCGTCTTCCGCCATCGTCCAATTCCCCGTTCACCGTGAGTGCGTGAACAACGATTGGTCGTCACTCTTCTTTGACGGACGAAGTCCCCAGCCTCGGGCTACCTCATGCAACGTACCATTCTTCTATCCATTCTGATTGCCTGCATCGGGGTGTTCGCGACGGTTGCCACTGTGGAGATGGTGCGTCAATCCGCATTGAGGCATGACCGGCAGCGATTCGACCACATGGCAGATCGCTTGCAAGGCGAGTTTCAGCGCCGCATGCAACAAAGCGAATTGGGATTGATTGCTGTTCAGTGTCTCTTCTCTGCCAACGAACAGGTTGAGTATTCCGACTTCATTCGACTGCTCTCACAAATTGATCGCGAAGATGAATTCCTGGGCGCCGAAGCGTTCGGGTACTTGGCAGTTGTTCCTGACACCGCAGAAGCGACGCAACAACTCAACGCAGAGTTGGTGGCGTCCGGCTTGAATCCATTGCGGGTCACGACCCACGAAGCGGCTGGATTGCACTTCAATGACGTCGAGACTGACAAGCTGATTCCTGGTCGGTTCATCATCAAATTTGTTCAGCCCAATACGCGTTTCGATTGCGCCGTTGGACTGGATCTTGGCGAGGATCGTCTCCGCCGAGAAACAGCCGAACGTTCCGCAAGGACAGGAATGGCGTGCATCACCCCACGCTTGCAGTTGATGGGGAGTGATCCCGACGAATCTGGTTTCCTGTTCATGATGCCACACTATCGAGGCACCCCAAGGACGGAAGCGGAACGTTTGAACTCAATCGTTGGTTGGGTCGGCATGGCCCTTGATGGTGCATCGGTGTTCGAGAATCTGGAAGCTGCCACGGGGAATGAACTGGGTTACAGGTTGTTCATTCAAGAGGGGCTCCATTCCCAGTTTCAACTTGCATCCAGCCAGAGTGATTCCAGCGAGAGTTCCCTTGGCTTCCAGCGACGCACATCCGAATTGATCGCGGGACAACTGTGGAATGTGGAAGTCTTCCCAACAAAGGATTTCGCCACGACCGTTCATTCGCTTGTATGGACGATTGCCGTTGGTGGAGGATGCTTCACGTTGGTGGTCTTCATTCTGGTGTTGACCTTGAGCACCCACGCGTATCGAGCGCAAAAACTCGCGTCCCATATGCTTGTTGACCTACGCCGGCTGGCGATGGTTGCCGAACGCACAACGAATGAGGTGGTCATCACGGATGTGGATCGAAAGATCACGTGGGTCAATGAAGGGTTCATCCGCAACACGGGGTATCAGTTGAGTGAGGTGGAAGGCCAATCTCCGGGGGACATTTTCCAGTGCAATGATACGGATCCCAACACTCTCCAGTTGATTCAAGAGGCTCTCGCCAATCAGAAGGGGTTTTGTGGTGAACTACTGAATCAACGCAAGGATGGGACTCGATACTGGGTCTACCTCGACATTCAGCCACTTCTTGATGATGACGGGGAGCAGGTCGGTTTTTTGGCGATCAAAAATGACGTCACGGAAGCCCATGAGGCCGCAGCACGTATCAAACGCGTGAACGAACGAATGGAATATGCTCTCGACGGGGGACAAATGTCGATCTGGGACTGGGACATTTCCAAAGGAAGGATCGTCTACGACAGTCGCGGCTATGAAGTCACCGGGCATCATTCACCCGAAGGTGGTGACCCAGCGAATGTATGGTTCGAACGAATTCACCCGGAAGACCTGGCCCAAGTGGAATCAGAAATCAATCGCTGTATTTCGGGCGAAAAAGAAGGTTTCGTCATTGAATGGCGGTGCATGCAAGAGAACGGGGACTTCAGTTGGTTGTTTGCCCGCGGCCATGTCGTGCAGCGTGATGAGGCCGGGCAAGCCACCTACGTGGCCGGGACGACCATGGAGATCAATGAACGCAAGCGAGTCGAATTGGCCCTCGTTGAAAGCCAAAAGCGTTCGCAGGCTGTTTTCAATTCATCGCAAGATGCCATTGTGTTTCTTTCCAATGGGGAACTCTTGGATTGCAACCCACGAACCCTTGAACTGTTCGGGTTTGAAAGCCTCCGCGATATGGCACGTTTCGATCTCGTTTCGCTCTCACCAGAATTGCAACCCGACGGGAAACGCTCGGACGTCGAAGCAAGCAAGATCATGGACCTTCTCAATACCGATGGGAAGATTCACTTTGAGTGGACCCACATGTCCAATGATGGAAGATGTTTTGACTGTGACATCTCGGTTGTGTCGTTCAATTTGTCGGGGCAGGTCTACCAGCAAGCCGTGTTGCGTGACATCTCCAACAAAAAGGAAATGCAACGACAGCTTTCACAGACACAGAAACTGGAAAGCATTGGCCAGTTGGCAGCTGGTGTTGCTCACGAAATCAACACCCCGATGCAGTGCGTGTTTGGGAATGTGGAATACCTGAACATGGCATTCGACAAAGCGTTTCAACTGATCAACACGTATCGCGAATTGCGAGACGATTCCGAGCCCAGTGAATTGGCAAAGGAAGTCGTTCAAAAGGCAGAGTTGGGCTGTCGTTTTGATTCCTTGCAGCACAACATCACCGAGTCAATCCAAGAAGCTCATGATGCCGCCAACCGAGTGATTGATATCGTTCGCGCGATGAAGACCATGTCGCACCCGGGCACCTCAGCAAAGTCCACCACGGATCTGAACCGATTGATTCGTGACGCGACGATTGTTGCGAGAAACCATTGGAAGTACGTCGCCAGTTTGGAATTGAATTTGGATGATGCTGTCCATTCGCTTCCGGTGTTCCCGGCTCAAATGAGCCAAGTGATCTTGAATTTGGTGGTCAACTCCGCGGATGCGATCGCAGAAGGGCGTGAGCAGGAGTCGTCGGAACTGGGAGTCATTTCGGTCTCCACTCAGATGGCGGAAGATCACGTGCGCATCACAGTGATGGACACCGGCAATGGGATGTCTGAGAGCGTTCGCAGTCGCGTCTTTGATCCGTTCTTTACAACCAAAGACGTTGGCAAAGGTACCGGCCAGGGAATGGCGATTGCTTACGATGTGATCGTCAACCAACACGGGGGGACGATTCAGGTGGATTCCTCGCCTGGGCAAGGCGCGTGCTTCACGATCCTGCTTCCAATTGAAGTGGAGACAAAACCGGTGATCGGCGACCTGAGTGAGAGTTCAGGTGGGCTGAGTGTCGCAGTTGGAGCGTCTCAGTTCCAATCCTAGTGGTCTGCCACGACTTCTTCTTAGGGTGGTGGACGAAGCGACGAGTCCTGAACTGGCGTCAAATTCAAGGACTCGTCGCCTCGCCCACCACGATCAACCCTCACTTTTAGCTGTGACAAACCACCAGCCACCGTGAGGTCAAAATCAGATGCTGGGATAAGTCTGTGAGCGGGAGGGTCTGCTTTCGATCTTCGATCTGCCAGCGTGGATGGTGGCGTACCCAGTTCACTTGGTCGAACAGAACTGCCGCGTTGTTTCCGAAAATGTGGCGGAAATCGAATCCGTTGCCTCATCGATTCGCGTTCTCGTCTGGGACCGGATGGGGGGCGGATGCCATCGGTGGCTCGGACGCGTGCTCCAGCATTGAGATGCAATCGTTTCGAAAGCGAGCATAACCAACACCAATGGTGAGGATGCAATACGCAGCAACCATCGGTTTGGACGCCCCTGCCTGAAACAACCTTGGCGCGTCCAGAAATGCTTCGCCGCTGAACCAAGCCAGTGCCAAGTACGTGCCGTTGGCGAGCAGGCAAAAGTCGGCAACGAACCACAACACTCGTCGATTTGCGCCGAGTGCGATTGCGACCGGTACAAGGACCCCGAGGACCGGTCCCGACCACAGTGTGATCAGCGGTGCGGGATCCGGTGAATGGATCGAATACGGTAGATGCCATGGTCGAAGGTCGATCTCAATCAAGGTCGCACCGCTGATCCAACCACCAACCACATGACCAAGTTCGTGAGACTGAGTCATTGCCAACCAACTCAACAACATCCATCCTGCAAAACGAACGGTCACGCGGATCGACTGGGACAAGTTCGTCGTCATGCTGCTATTGAGGCCCTGTCATTTCCCAAATCACACCACGCGTGGTTGCCGGATCAATGAAACCGGCCTTCTTGCTCAGCACTCCATCGTGAGGCGTCTCGTTTTTAGGCGTCATTCGCCTTGCCGGCAACTCTGCAAATGTTTGCCCGACATCGGTGGTCTCAAAGCAAAGGTGATGAAGCCCCTCTCCGTTTTGATTCAAATGATCCATCAAGGGATGATCGTCCGTCAATGGCTGGACGAGTTGCAGATGCAGGTTTCCCATGTCCAAGTGGGTCAGTCGTACGTTTCCAGACTGAATGTATTCGTCCACAACGACTGGCAAACCGAGTTGATCGCGGTAAAACGCGAGAGCCTCGTCTGTATCGCGAACCACGATGGCGATGTGATCGAGTTTCTTGAAAAGTGGTGTCTCAGACACGGGAACCTCTAGGAATGAAATCAGGCTTTGAGTTTTTGAAACGCTTCGAGCAATGCGTTTGGACCACCCACGTTTCCAGGGAAGACAACGTAAGCGATCCCCGGTAGGTGGCTGTCGGCTGGCATTTTCCAAACGGGGACACCAGGAAGAATTTGCCCGAGGACCGTCGCGTGCTTGGCTCCCAACCCCTTGGTGGCAACGTCACTGGAGGTGATGCCACCTTTGGCAATCAGGAATCGAGGACGCTGAGTGAGACTGCTGACGACTGAAACGAGAGCTTTCGAAACTTGGTTTCCAATGGCGAGACTCGCTGCCGCATCGGTCCCGGTTACCAATTTCCGAGAAGATGAAAGGACGACGTTGAAGTTTTCCAGCCCATCGTTCACGGCGGTGACGATTTCCTGCAAGTACGATTCGCTTTCATCCCCCAGTAGCTTGTCGACGTCCAAGACGACCGATGTCAGATCGGATTCGTTGTCGAGCAAACACCTCAGTTGTTCAGTTGTCTTGGGGACGTACGAGCCGACGACAACCAGACCGGTTTTCGAACCCTCGTTCACCATCTCCTCGGCGCGAAGCAAATCCCTGGGTTCCAAACCGGCGAAGGCTTGCACGAAGCTCGCTGCGGTTCGGTAGACGAACGTTTGCCCGTTTTGTTCGGCAGATTGAGCGGCGAACACAAAGGCTTCGATGTCTCGCATGGAAGCTGCGTTGACGATGCACACCGATCCCGGCGGCAAATCGGACAAGCGAGTTTGAAGCGGATTCAGGTCCGACGAACGCAGTTCATTGAGCCCGACCGATACGATCTGGTTGGGATCGAGCTTTCCATCGTGCTTCTCCGCGACCCAACGTTTCAGGTCGCTGTTCTGAAATCCAAACGCTGCATCCTTGGCGAACGGAGTTTCCGCGGCGGGAATCAGTGCTTCTCCTTCGGCGACATAGTGGATGTCGCCGATCGTGTAGCGACCGCCTTGAAGGAAGAATGGGGCGATCACGTGAACCGCCTCGGACGTTCCAACCGCGGTCGCGATCGCATCAACTTCAGCGGGGTAATGGCCTCGAAGCGTGGAATCGCTGCGACTGACCACGACAAATCGCTGTTTGGTTTGCCGTGCGGCCTCGATCAGATTTTTGCCAATTTCTTGGGCTAGTTGAACCGCATCAGGTTCCGTCATCGACCGTGAATTCGTGAGCACATAGAACAGATCAGCGGGAGAATCCAACGCTGCGGCCAATTCATCGACGCCCCAGGTGGTCAAAACAGGAGTGTCGTAAACCGTTTGTGTCCCGGTGGGATCATCGTCCAGGACAACAATCTTGCGGTTCGACCGCTGGTTGTTTTCGCGAATCTGGGGAAGCAACGATTCGGAGCGTTCTTCCGCGATGCCTTGGATTGCATCCGAGAGAGTTTGTGTCATGGGAATTGGAGCGAAGAAGGCGAATGAAGGTTCAAGATTTCAAGCATTTCATGGATCGATCGGGCAATCCAAGAGAGCGAACGCACGACACGGTGCACCATCGCCGCCAGCCACCTTGAGCGGCATGGCGCCAAACAAACAATGGGGCTCGGTGATCGCGTCGAGGTTGGTCAGTCCCTCGACAATGATCACGTTGCCGCCCAGCAAAATCTGATGGATCTCCGTCACCGCTGGCAGATCGTTGACATCCGCAACCGACGGTGGTTCCACGCCCACCAAGCGAACTTTTCGATTGACCATCCAGCGGGCCAGGTCAGGACTGATCGGCTGAAAGTTGTCTCGGTAGTACCTCGGATCGCTCACATGCTGACTCCACCTCGTTCGCAGCAACAATGCATCTCCCGCCGGAAAGGTCTCTGCGAGTTCACCGAGGTGCGAGATCTCAATCGGGGTTCTGGGAGGCAGGTGTGCCAAATCGACGATCCACGCATTGCCAATGCAATCTTGCAACGGAATTTGATCAATCGTTTGCTCGCTCGCTTCAAAGTGCAGCGGCGCATCCATGTGAGTGCCGCAGTGCGAATACAGATGCAGCGTGCTTGCGTTCCAACCGTCTTCGGCCAGCGTGAACTTGCTCTCCGATTCAAAGCCTCGCATCCCAGGTTCCAGACGCAATGTCAGGTCGATGACTTTCATTCTTGGGGCGTCTCCCAACATCCAGATTGTGACGAAGTGTACATGGCTTCCTGAACCGCCAAGCTTTTCAGGTAGCTCGCTCCATCGGTTTCGAAGGCTTGGCCATTTTTCAGTTGATCGATGAAGTGTCGCTGGGTTGCAAAAACGCAGTCTCCTGCGAAACCGTGTTGGCTGGGTGAGTAAGAGTGCTCCCGCTCGGATTCGCCCAGAGGTTGAATCATCAGCCGACCATCGTCGTGAAGTCGGATTGAACCTTCGTCACCTTCCAACAGAACCTCGCCAAACGTGTAACGAGGATTCTTTGCCGTGGATTCGTTGAAACGATTGGCGTCGTACAACCCCATCGCACCGTCGTGAAAGCGGAGAACGCCCACCGCGGTGTCCTCCCCGGCGATGACCGGGTTGAGTTTGCGGTGCCAACACCAGGCTTGGTCGATTTCGCCACCGAGATATCGAAACGTGTCGATCGTATGAATGCCCGCTTCCAAGATCAGGAACTTGTCCATCGTCTGAAAATAAGGCTGGCGAGCAAGGTACGCGTCTGGACCGTGTCCGTCGCCGGCTCGATTTCGAAACGACAGGGAGTGCAAACGACTGCCAATCGCACCGGAGTTCATCAGCTGTTTCATCTCGCGATACCAAGGTTGGAATCGAAAGTTTTCGTGGACCATGAAGCGAATGCCTCTCTGCTCGGTCAACGTGACCAATTCGCGGGCCTCCTGCACGGTTGGTGCAAGCGGTTTTTGGCAAATGATGGCGTGGCCACGCTGGGAAATCTCGTCGACCAACCGCAGATGGGTGTCGGGTCGAGTGATGATGTCCACGAAGTCGACCTCGTGCCGGTCCAGCATCCGCTGGTAGTCCGCGTAGGCCGATGCAATGCCGTTTGCCTGAGCAACTTCATTCGCTTTGTCGATCTCCACGTCGCAGCAGGCAACGATTTCAACGTCGCTCATCCGGTTCCAAGCGTCGTAGTGAAACTGGCTGAAGTAACCGGCACCAATCACGGCGCCCCGGTAGGTTCGTTCCGTTGGTTGGGCAGTCATGCGGCGGCTCCTGTTACTCGCGAAGCAGCATCCAGCTCTTCCGCGATGGACCGGTCCGGCGAGATGCGGAACCACAGAAAGATTGCCACCACATTCAGTGCTGCGGCCGAGTAGAAGAACGGCTCATGAGCATGGAAGTGGGCGACCAAGTACGGGAAGGACAACGACGTCGCGAAGGCACCCAGGTTGCCGATCATGTTCATGGCTCCGCTGACCGCGCCGGCACTTTTTCCGCCGATGTCCATGCAGGTTGACCAAGAAGGGCTGAGAATCATGTCACTGCCAAAGATCGCGATGCACATGCAAATGACAGCGGACATGGGCGTGGTCATGTTCACACACAAGCTCATCCCAATGGCACCCAGTGCAAACCCGATCGCAGCCGGTAGGCGTCGAGAAAGTTTCCATTGGCCGCGGCTGTAGAGCCGATCGACAGTGAAGCCCGCCATCCAGTTGCCGACAACCCCGCACAACAAGGGGGCGGCGGCGTACCAGCCCGTTTGTTCGCTGGTCAGTGAGTATTGTTCTTTCAGGTAGGGGAAAAACCAACTGACGGTGAAGAAGAACGTGAAGTTGTGGGCGACGTACTGGAACATCAGCATCAACATGTTGGTGGATCGCAACATCTGAAGGAACTTGATGGGCGTTTCCTCAACGTGTTCCAGCTGAGCCGCTCGTTTCGGATTGCGTGACTGCATGATGTGCGTGGCCTCGGATTCCGACACGGCGAAATGATCTTCCGGCAGGTCACGAAAGAGCGTGTACCACAGAATCGCAAACAGGATCCCGATCACCCCAAAGAACCAAAACGTTTGTTGCCACCCGCCCAGTGCACCGATCAGCCAGACCACGCCCGGCATCGCCAGGGCAGCCCCCAGACGTCCGCCCGAAAAGCTGATCGAATTGGTGATTCCACGTTCGTTCATCGGCAACCAAGACGTGAAGGCGCGAGCCAGGGTGGGGTAACCACCGGCTTCCCCCATCCCGAAGAGGAACCGCAGGCCAACCATGGCTGACAAGCCGCGAACGACTCCCGTGAGGATGGTGAATGCGGACCATATCAAGCACACAACGGCCATGACTTTCCGAGGACCAAAGCGATCGGCCAACTTTCCGCTGGGAACTTGGAACAGGGCGTAGCCAAGTGCGAAGGCGGACATGACCCAACCCATCTGTTGATCGGAAAAACCGAGGTCGGTTGCCATGTCCTCTTTGGCAGCTGAGATGCACGCTCGATCCACCCACATCAGCACGGACAACAAGAACGCGCCGAGGATCAGCAAGAAGCGTGTGGGCATGGGGGATGTCCGTGGGATGAGAAAGAGAATGCGCTCGTGATTGAATCAATTCAAGGCGAACTTCAGACGGGCGTCGTTTCACCCTGGAGTCGTCGACTCAGGTGAGCTGCGATTTTGTCCGTGATCTCGACCGTCGAAAGTTGGCCGCCCATGTCCGCGGTCCGCTGCGTTGGGTCAGACAAAACGTCCGAGATGGCACCGTTCAAAGCGTCCGCTGCGCGGCGTGTTTCAGCGTGACCCAGCCACTCCAACATCATTGCGGTCGACAGGTGCATCGCAATTGGATTGGCGATCGATTGCCCGGCGATATCGGGGGCCGAACCATGCGAAGGTTGAAAGACCGCTGCGTTGTCACCCAAGTCGCCCGAAGGCGCCATTCCCATTCCACCGACCAGACCGGCGGCCAGGTCAGAGAGGATGTCGCCGAACATGTTTTCCGTGACCATGACATCGAAGTCTTGTGGGCGACGGACCAAGAACAATGCAGCTGCATCGACATAAACATGATCGGCTTTGATGTCCGGGAACTCCTTGGCGACTTCGTCAAACACGTGACGAAAATAAACCATTGAGGAAAGCACGTTGGCCTTGTCGATCAAGGTGACCGTCTTCTTGCCGTTTCGGCGACGAGCGGTTTGGAATGCCAAGCGGCAAACCCGTTCCGATGCCGATCGGCTGATCCGGAGCAAGTTGGTCGCTTCATCCGCGTCCAGATCCGCAATCGCATCACGTCCATAGAACAACCCTTCGGTGCTCTCGCGAACCAGCACAAAGTCGATGTCACCGGGGCCTTGGCCCTTCAACGGGGTGTCGTCTTCGTGAAAGAGGCGAATTGGGCGGACACCACCGTACAACTGCAAACGCTCGCGAAGGTCCAATTGAGGTGCGATCTCTTTGCCATTGGGGTAGCGAACGTTAGGCAATCCCATCGCGCCGAGTAACACCGCATCGGATGCCAGGCAGGCATCGAATGCCGACTGAGGCAGTGCTTCCCCGGATCGCTGATACTCGCCAACGCCGACGCTGTGATGGTCGAGTTCGAAGGCGACTCCGTTCAAATTCGATTGCATGATTTCAAGCAACCGAACCGATTGGTCACAAACTTCGGGGCCGATGCCATCGCCACCTAAGATGACGAGATGAAAGGATTGGGTCATGGGGGATGGTGCGAGAAAGAATGGGCGACTGGGAAATCAAAAAGCATGGCGAATCAAACACAACACTCACCAATGTTCGAATCGCGATTGCGACTGCGAACGGCCGAGAACGACTGAATGCACTCCGTCGCTTCTCTTCAACGGCCAACATTACACCACAGTGTGGTGGGTTTCGACAGAGGATGACCAACATTCTTGCGGTGCGCTCTATACACTCACTGCCTGGAAAGAATGATTTCGCATTTGCAATAAGGAACTGATGTGTCGACTCGAAAACAACTCCTTGTGGCTGGGGTGATCTTCACCGGTCTCTTGTCCGTGATGATTCCCACCGTCTCTGCCGAACGACCACGACTGGCTGTGTTGACTGACATTGGCGGCGATCCCGATGACACGCAATCGTTGGTTCGCTTGTTGGTTTATTCCAACGAGTTTGAGATCGAAGCGTTGATCGCCAGTGCGTCAGGGACACGAGGTGAACTGAAGGAATCGATCACTCGGCCTGACCTGATTCATGAACTCATCGATGCCTACGAACATGTTCGGCCGAATTTGCAACAACACGCCAAAGGTTGGCCGGAGGCGGATGCACTTCGCGGCGTCGTCGTGTCAGGCAATCCGAATCGGGAACGCCCTCACATCGGTGAGGGACATGACACCGATGGATCACGTTTGTTGATCAAACGGATTGATGCGGGGTCGGTGGAGTCGCCCCTTTGCATCACCGTCTGGGGTGGGCAAACTGATCTGGCTCAGGCCCTTGACCGAGTCCAAGCGACACGCGGTCCGGATGGATTCGCAGCGTTTGTTCGCAAGTTCTCTGTCTATGACATCGCCGACCAGGACGGCATTGCCAATTGGATGCGAAAGCAATTTCCGGGGATGCACTATGTGCTATCCACAGCGGCACCGAACGCCGACAAACGCACCGCGAATTTTCGTGGGATGTATTTGACGGGTGATGAAAGCCTGACCGGACGAAATTGGATTGAAGCCAATGTTCGAAGCAAGGGACCACTGGGAGCGTTGTATCCCACCAAGACTTGGACGGCACCCAATCCGCACGGTTGCCTGAAGGAAGGTGACACGCCTTCGTGGTTTTTCTTCCTGCCGAAAGGCGGGAATGATCCCAAAGACCCAAGCCAACCTGGTTGGGGCGGGGAGTTCACGAAGCAAGACGACGGATGGTACCGAGACCGAACGGCCACCACGAACTACGATCCTCGCACATCGGTCAGCCGTTGGCGTCCCGAATTTCAAGCGGACTTTGCTAAACGCATGCAGTGGTGTTTGCCTGCCACCGAGTGACGCATCCGCGCGACCTGCCCCGTCCAGTTCACGTCAGGTGATCTGATAGGCCTCAGCCAGTTTTGCAAAGGATGCGACTTGTTCCGCGATCCACGCTTCATCACGATGCATCTCAGTGGCCATCAGCTTGGCAACCGTCTCTGAGATCTGGACCGTTGCTTTGGAGTTCAAAAACAGGCATCGGGTTCGGCGAGCCAGCACATCTTCGACCGCCCTTGCCATCTCGTTCCGGACCGCCCAGATCACTTCGCCACCGGTGATGGAGAGGTCCGTGTGCAACTTCTGGCTCCACTCGGGTTTCTCTTGTTCCAGTCGTTCGATCTCGGGCAGGTCCGATCCGTAGTGCCCTCGCCCCGCACCGGCGACGGTGTTGGTCGATCCCGAGTTTGGATCGTAGCCATGCAGGTGAAGTGTTTCCGTTTGGCAGCCAGTCGCGGTGAGCGGAGTGGCTGAATTTTTCGTCGAGGCAATCGTTCGATCGACGCAGTCCTCAGCCATCTTGCGGACCGTCGTCCATTTGCCACCGGTGATCGTGATCAGCTTGGAATCGGAGATGCGAATGGTGTGATCGCGAGACAGCGACGCGGTTCGTGATGACTTGTCGCCTTTGACCAGTGGTCGAATCCCGGTGAACACGCTGAGGACATCTTCACGCGCTGGTGCTTCGACCAAGTACTCCTTTGCAGTCTCCAGAAGAAATTCAATCTCTCCGGCTTGTGGTTTGGGTTCCAGCGACACGGTCTCAATCGCCGTGTCGGTGGTTCCGACCACCGCATGATTGTGCCAAGGGATGATGAACAGAACGCGACCGTCAGACGTTTTGGGAACGATCATCGCAATGTCGCCGGGGAAGAAGCGGCGAGGCAGAACGAGATGCACACCTTGGCTGGCCGCCAGCATCTTTTCAGCAGCCGGCTCGTCCATCGCTCGGACAGCATCACAGAACGGCCCCGCGGCATTGATCACTCGGCGTGCCCCGATCGATAGCGTGGCACCCGTTTCGCGGTCCTCGGCAAGCACACCGTTGATTTCACCCGCATCGTCTTTCGAGAGTCCCGTCACGGCAACGTAGTTCAACAGGCACGCCCCATGCTCCGCAGCGGTCCGAGCCATGCTGATGAGCAACCGCGTGTCATCGAACTGCCCGTCGTGATAGATCACGCCTCCGTTGGCTTTCTGCTTCTGCAAGGTCGGCACTCGCTGTGCGGCTTCCTGGGGACCAATCGCGTGAGACCGCCCGAAACGGTTTCCGGTCGCCAACCAGTCGTAAACTTTCAGGCCCGTTGCGTAATACATCCGTTCCATCAACGAACCACAGGGGATCAAAAACGGCATGTCATGCACCAGTTGTGGCGCGTTGTTGCGAAGCAGCGTGCGCTCCTTCAAGGCATCTCGCACCAACGTGATGTTGCCTTGTTGGAGGTAGCGGACGCCGCCATGTACCAGTTTGGTGCTGCGGCTGGACGTTCCCTTGCCGAAGTCAGCTTGTTCGAGCAGCAGGCAATCCAGACCACGCGTGGCAGCATCCATGGCGATTCCAACCCCCGTCGCACCGCCGCCAATGATGACAATGTCCCAGGGCTCGGAACGTTCGTTGAGCTGGGTCAGGGAATGTTCGCGTTGCATGTATGAACCGAAAGGAGCAAGAGAAGTTGAGCGAGATGAGACGCGTCCTGTCATCACAGGGCGAGCGAGAAGTCAGTCGGTCGCGGATTCGAGTTCTGCCCACTGCTTGGAACGCTCGAGCGCTTTGGCCCAGCGAATTCGGCGTCGCGACACCTCGTCGGCTGCCATTTGGGGCTCGAACACGCGGTCGGTTTCCCAGATTCGCTCGATGTCGGCGTAATCCTTCCAGAAACCGGTCGCGAGGCCGGCGACATAGGCCGCCCCAGCCGCCGTGGTTTCAATGATCTTGGGACGGACCACGCGAGCACCAATGATGTCAGCCTGGAATTGCATCAACAAGTCATTGGCGGCCGCTCCGCCATCGACTCGCAGTTCCTCGATCGCGACGCCGGAATCCTTCCGCATCGCGTCGAGCACATCTGCAACTTGGAAGGCAATGCCCTCCAGTGCGGCACGAGCGATGTGAGCCTTGGTGGTCCCGCGAGTCAGGCCAACCAAGATGCCGCGTGCGTAGGAATCCCAGTGTGGTGCGCCGAGACCGGCGAACGCTGGAACGAGGTACACGCCGTCGGTATCGTCCACGCTGGCAGCGAGCGATTCGACTTCGGAGGACGACTGGATGATCCCCAGTCCGTCTCGCAACCACTGCACAATCGCACCGGCGATGAAGATGCTGCCTTCGTAGGCGTACTCTCGTTTGTCGCCATCCCAGCAGGCAACGGTGGTCAACAAGCGCGAAGGAGAGGGGGACGGCGTGTCACCGATGTTCATCAACATGAAACATCCGGTGCCGTAAGTGTTCTTCGCCATGCCGGGCAGGGTGCAGTTCTGTCCCAGCAAAGCCGATTGCTGGTCGCCCGCCGCTCCACCCAGTGGAATGGATTTGCCAAACAGCGAGGGTTCCGTTTCACCGTACACGTGACTGGACGGGTGGACGCTGGGAAGAATGGCTTTGGGAATGTCAAACAATTCCAGCAACTCGTCGTCCCACTTCCCTGTGTGAATGTTCCACAGCATTGTTCGCGAGGCGTTGGTGACATCGGTGGCGTGGACGTTTCCGCCCGTCAACTTCCAAAACAACCAACTGTCGATGGTCCCAAATGCAAGCTCGCCCTTTTCGGCTCGCTCTTTGGCCCCAGAAACGTTCTCGAGAATCCAGTGCAGCTTCGTGGCGCAGAAATAGGCGTCGATGACCAATCCCGTCTTGTGCTGAACCAGTTCTGATCGGCCTGCTTCCCGCAACGCATCGCAATCGGGAGCCGTTCTTCGATCTTGCCACACGATGGCGTTGTGAATCGGTTCGCCGGTGGCGCGGTCCCACACCAGGGTGGTCTCGCGTTGATTGGTGATTCCAATGGCGTGCACGTCAGACGCGTCCATGTTGTGCTGTTGAAGCACCGTTTGAGCGACCGACAGTTGCGTCTCCCAAATTTCGTTCGCGTCGTGTTCCACCCAGCCCGGTTTGGGGTAGTGCTGTGTGAACTCTTGCTGGGTCATCCCGATGATCGATCCATCGTGTGCAAACAGGATCGCTCGAGAACTCGTTGTTCCTTGATCCAGTGCCAGAATTGCCTTCATCGAATGTCTCCGCCAAGTTGATTGATCGTCATGGTTGTCAAAATGCAGTCTGATTCTAGCGGAGTTGGCGACGGCACGTGCCGGTGAACAACGCTGCGTGAGCGTCCCTTGCAATGATCATCGGGAATCTCGCACCGCCCGTGTTGGAAGCGGCGCCAACGATCGCGGTAGTCGGCCGCGAACGGACCAATCTTGCTTCCAATGGCTGCGACGAACGACCATCCGATTTCATTGTCGCGGCAAGAATCAACCGCATTCGCGATCAGTTCGTGGCCCTTCCTCGCCCTCGGTTCGCTAGACTGAAGACTGGTTGTCGAATTCGCGGGCTCATGTGGACCGAGGTGTGACGATGTCGAAGATCCAGAGGATGGCAGAATCTCTTTTGCCAGAGGCTTGGTTTGTTCGCGTTCGCGATTCGTCGAAAAAGTGGATGATCCGGTGCCCGCATTGCCACCGCGAGCAGTCCGTGTGGGACGTGGGCGGAATCCGATGCGGGGCTGCATCGGTTGGGAAGCGGATCCAGGCACACTGTGATTACTGCGGGAACGTGACCGCGAGCATGCACTACCAAGACGAAGAATGAGGTCGGGTTCGGTACCGTTCCCTATTTCGCCGGTTGCCGTTTTCTGTTGACCAGGTCATTCGTTCGGACATCAATGAGCTTTTGAGTCAAGCGTTGTTTCATCTCCGCCACCACGGCGGCATGCTCGGGAGAGGACGCGAGGTTGGTGAACTGCTGCGGGTCAGATTGCATGTCGAACAGTTCGATCCCGCCCGACGCGTCTTCCTTGTACTGAATGAACGCCCAGCGATCTGTTCTCAAGAGGAACCCTTTCCTCATTGGCGCGACACAAAATGCCGCGTCACGAACCGCGAGAGTGGGATCATCCAGCAACTTGGAAAGGTCCTTGCCCTGGACATGATCGGGGACCTCCACCTCGCACAACTTGGCCAGGGTCGGGTACAAATCCAACATCTCCACCAAACTGTGGCAGACACCGGGGGCTTTGCCAGGGACCTTGATGATCAGAGGGACCTGCGAGGATTCATCTCTCAGAGAAACCTTGGCCCAGAAATCATGCTCGCCCAAGTGGTAGCCGTGGTCGCTGGTGAAAACAACGATCGTGTTTTCTTCTTGCCCGGATTCGCGGAGCGCCGCCAGCACCTTGCCGACTTGCGCATCCATGTAGGCGACCGACGCGTAGTATCCACCGACCGCTTTGCGCTGGTGGCGGAGATCCATCTTCATGTTCTGGCTGGTTTTGTAGTTGATGCCCAACTTCGGGATATCGTCCCAGTCGCCCTCGATGCGTTCCGGCAGGCGAATTTTGCGATACGGTTTGAAGGGCTCGAAGTACTTCGCGGGAGCCACGAAGGGAACATGCGGACGGACAAAACCAACGCCCAACCAAAACGGTTGCTCTCTTTTTTTACGAATCAGGTCGGCTGCTTTGACGGCGGTTTTCCCATCCGAGTGAACGTTGTCATCGCCTTCGGCTTCCACCACGACAAACGTGTTGCCTCCAACGACGGGACGAGCCCCATCGGGGTTGTTCTCTAGCGTTTCCCCATCGCCTGTGGCTTTCCATTCTGGTCCCGGGCTGTTGAAACGCTCTGTCCATGAAATCGCGTCATCCGCCCCGTTGCCGCCATCGTGGTCTCGTCCGTCCCCGCCGGTTTCAATTCCGCCCGGCACACCCATGTGATAGATCTTGCTGACACGAGCCGTGTAGTAGCCCTGGTCTTTGAAACATTGAGGCCAAGTCTGGCGGTCACCAATCTGTGGACGCGGGCTTGTGTAGCCCAAAACGCCGGTTGCGTGCGGGTAGTACCCCGACAGAAACGACGCTCGGGAGGGACCGCAATAAGTCGCCTGGCAATACGCCCGCGTGAATCGGGTTCCCGCGGCCGCCAAGGTGTCGATGTTCGGCGTCTGGCAAACTTCGTTTCCGTAACACGACAGCGCCGTGGACGTGAGGTCGTCCGAGATGAGGAACAGCACGTTCATCGGCTGCTTCGCAGCGACCGGGGCCTGCCAAGCTAACTGGAGGGGCGCAGCTAGAATGGGGAGCAGCATCCAAAGACGCATGGAGGTTTTCTCAGTGAATGGGAAGGACGGCGACGGGATTCGCCATTGTAGGCCGATTCAGGGGAGCACGCACATGAACGGCCTTCCCGTCGCAGATCCACCGCTCACGCTTGGGAGCAGATACCACGGTAGTACTCGATGCTTTGTCGAAGTCCTTCCGTCATGTCCACGGTGGGCTCAAACCCAAGCCGCGAACGAATCTGATTCGTGTCTGCCAGCGAATCGCGAACGTCACCTGCGCGAGGCGGTTCGTGAATGGGTTGGATGTCACCTTCCAGCAACTCGCGAAGCGTGTCCAGCAAATCCAACAACGTTGTGCGTTGACCGCGACCGACGTTGAAGACTCCGCCAGCAGCGTCCTCCATCGTCGCTGCCAACATATTTGCGTGGGCGACGTCTCGCACAAACACAAAGTCGCGGGATTGTTGTCCGTCCCCGTAGATGACCGGGCGTTCGCCGCTGAGGATCATGGAAACGAAGCGTGGGATCACAGCGCTGTATTCGCTTTGGGGATCTTGCCTTGGACCGAACACGTTGAAGTACCTCAGGACCACCGTTTCGATCGGGAACTCACGCTGAAAGACTTGGCAGTAGTTCTCCGAGGACAACTTCGCCGCCGCATACGGCGACAAAGGGGCGGGCATGTCATCTTCTCGCTTGGCGACATAGGGCGAGTTCCCATACACGGCGCTGGTCGACGAGAGCACCAACCGTTTGACACCAGCAGTCGCCCCGGCGGCGAGCAATTCAACGGTGCTGGTGGTTGTCCATTCGTGGCACAACCCGGGTTCACGCATGCTCCGTGGGACGCTTGCCATCGCTGCAAAATGAAAGATGTGGTCGACGTTTTCGACGGCTTTTTCCACGCAGGTTCGGTCGGCTGCATCGCCTTCAACGAACGTCAACCGATCTTGAGCGGGGCCTTCCTGAAACGGCGTCAGGTTGTGAAGGAAACCTGTGCTGAGGTTGTCGAGTGCGACCACGTTGGCACCGGCATCAAGCAAGCGTTCAACCATTTGCGAGCCAATGAATCCCGCCGCTCCCGTGACCAGACAACGTGTGCCAGCGAGCTGAGCGATGGCGGATTGGAGGGTGGACGACATAGAACGGCAGGCCGGTAGCGTTGGGGAACGAAGCGGCGTCCGGCCTGAAGAAGGTCAACTCAATCCTCGAGTCGACGTGTCACGTCAGTCGCTCTGTGTGAGCCGACCGGTGACCTGAAGTAACATCTCGCAGCAACGTTTTCGGGAATTGCTGCGAGCTTGTTTCAAAAGGCAGGGATCAACCCTGCAGGTTCAATCCACCACTGCCTGATAGCACGTCAGCGATGCGTTTGTTGGAAGGTGTCTTGTCCGTCCCTTCCTGAGCACAGACCATTCGCCAGGTCTCTGCTTCCGTTTCCAGCACCAAGCGGATTTCGTCGATCATGGAGGAATCGCCATTCTGTTCGGCTGCAATCAAGTGCTGGCACAAGAAGACGTACAGGTCAGCGACGGTGCGGCAAACTTCGACGGAGTTGTCGGTGACTCCCGAAAGCAGTTCCGACAACAACTCGAGCAACTTCAACGAATACTCGTTCGTCCCGCGTTTGCCAGGTTGGGAGTTCCAGTGGTGAGCCAAGTGCCGCGAGACTTCCACGGCACGCTCGATCACCATCAGACGCAATCGGGCGGGCGATGCAGTCTGAACCATGGATTCCAGGTACGCGTCGCCCCGGCGTCGGCCAAAGTTCTCCATTCCCTCGCTGAGGCTGCCTGTTTCGCCAGGACGCGACGCAGAGTCGCCTGGCATCTCCAGGGCTTGCTCTTGTGGCTCGTTCGATGGCACAGAGGATTCGTCACCAACAAAGGTCATCGGGGGTGGGACGAAGGAGTCAGCCGTGTTGTACATCGGGTTTCCGGTTGCGGGAATTGGAAACGGGCACACAGGACGAGTCCCGGTATGCAGCGCATTTTGTTATCGACGTGGACGAAGGAAAACTTCATCCAAAGACACGAGGGGGGCCATCCTCACACCGGATAAGAGCTTGATGTTCCCTCCGTGATGAGGAAACGAATCCGTGTTGCGTTGTCCAGCTAGGTTAGGATGCGTGACAGGAAGCGACGGTGCCTCGAAAAAGCTTCTTAATCGTTGCCGTTTGACATCGGTGACGTTGCATAATCCGAACGCGAGGCGCTTGAAGTCGACCGTGAACCGTCAACGACTGAGACAGTTCGCTGATTAAATGAAAATAGCAGAAGCGAGCCTGGGCTCACTCCTGCTTTTTGATGTTGGAAGTCTCGACTCAACCAGCGAACTTTGTTGCCGATCGAGATGAAGCGGGGATTAACCCAGCAAAGACAACACGTTCCGTGGGTTTTGGTTTGCCAGTGACAGCACGTTGGTACCGGATTGAACCAGAATTTGAGCACGTGTCAGGTTGGCTGATTCTTGAGCGAAGTCAGCGTCACGGATCGAGCTTTCAGCTTCTTGCAGGTTGGCTTTGGTTTCGTTCAGCGAAACCATGTTGCTTTCCAGCGTTGTGCTTTGGAACGAACCCAGACGACCACGCAGACCGACCACTTTGCCGATCACTTCGTCGATGACCTTGGCGGCACCTTCGACGTCGTTGGTCAAACTCTTGGATTGGCCACTGCCCAGTTCGTAGAGACGTCCGGACGCTCCGCCCAATTTGCCCGTCGAAACGCTGCCAATCCCCAAGCTTGCTTGCTGGGTGCTGGTCACATCGGGACCCAATTGGAATGTGGCTCCACCACCGGTGATGCTGAAGCTGAAGTTGGTGCTGCTTCCGTCATCGACGGTCAAGCTCAAATCCAACGAGCTGGTGTTGATCGACAGGCTGTTTCCGTTGCCGTTGGCGGTCACACCGTTGACGGTGGCAACCACGTCGGTACCGGTCGAACGCACGTTGTCGAGGCTCGCCTCGAAAGTTCCGCCTGCACCTTCACTGATGACGTCGATGTTGACCAAGGAATCACTGCCGTAGGTGGTCGAGGTGAATTCCAAGCCGTTCGTTGCGTCGGCTTCCACACCGGTGCTGTCAGAAACCAAGTTCACTGCGGCAGCAATTTGATCCTTGCTGGTTCCAGCACCGAAATTGAACGTTTCAGCTCCGTTCTCGCCGTTGAGCTGGAAGACCAAGTCTGCGTTGAGTGTTTCCCCACCGGTGCTACCGGTGTCCAAACTGTCGAGCCCGTCGGCGATGTCGACTTGGGCGTCTGCGTTGGCGGTTACGTTGAAGGCTTGTTCGCCGTCGACTTGCACAGCTTCGATGACGGTTGCCAAAGCGGATGCGTCTTGAGGGGCACTGCTATTGACGGTGACCGTCAGAATCTTTTGATCTTCGTCGTACGAAGCTTCGTTTGCAGCACCCGATACAAAGTTGATCGAAACGTTGTTGAAGTCCGAACCAAGCGAGGCAGCGTCGATTTGCAGTGCGGCTCCATTGGAGTCAACGGTCGCGGCGGTGGCTGCGGCTGCGGTACCTGGAGCCGTTGCGCCGGTTGCGACAAATCCTTCGATGGAATTGATCGCAGTCTGAATCACTTCCGCGTCGGCATCAGCGTCCACTTCACCTGGGTTCGCTGAATCGCCTTCGAAGTTGCCGGTGATCGTCAACACGCCGGTATCGGAGTCGAACGAAGCCTCGCCTGGTCCTGAAGCGTTGCTGTCATTCGTGATGACGATGCTGGTCAAGCCTTCGCCAGTGATATCGATGGTTTCACCATTGATCGTCTGTGCGGCTGTTCCAACATCGGGAGTGCTGGCAGTTGCGTTGGCAGGCGTCGTGAACCCGGAATCACTGGCGGTTGCACTCGCTTGCGTCGCAGCCGAGTTGATGACCACTTCCACGTCGATTTGACCGGTTTTGCCGAGCTTGGCTTGATCAATCGAGACGTCGCTGACGCTGCTCACGCTATTGGCAGTGCTGATGAAGTCTTGGGAACCGTCGAGCAGCTTCCGACCTTGGAAAGTCGTCGTTTGTGCGATTCGGTTGATGGCTTCGAGCGAGCTGTCGATCTGCAATTGGTTGGCAGCGATTTCCTCGTTGCTCAACGCACCCGAGTTGGCGGCTTCCACCACCAGACCACGAACGTCGTTGAGCAAGTTGCTGACTTGGCCCAGGGCACTGTCGGCGGTGCTGATGATCTGGCTGGCACGTTGCGTGTTGCTGATCGATTTGGTCAGTCCAGTGATTTCACTTCGCAGCGCTTCGCTGGCAATCAAACCAGCAGGGTCGTCGCTGCCCGAGTTGATTCGAAGACCGGTGCTCAAACGAGTCAAAGATTCTTGCAGGTCATTGTTGCTGCTTTGGAGGCGGTTCTGTGCAACCAAAGAAGAAACGTTGGTGTTGATCCGAGTCATGTTATTTATCCCAAAGATGGGTTGATGTTGAGTAGAAGGGGTCAACCAGTGGGGTGCCGAAGCAACGGAGTGACCCTGGACAAAAAGCACTTGGCTCTGCGTCCACCTCAACCATGGGACGCGTTTGTGATACGTGCGGTGTGTGCAACCCCAAATTCGTTGCCCTGGGAGGATTTCCCTTCCCCGCTTCCGCACAACCGGAATAATCCGCGACCCTCATCATGGAAGGCATCGTTGGGCTGCGATATCATGCAATGGTCGAGCCTGAAAACTCGGCCCATGCGAATTCATTGATTCGCATGCATTCTGGAACCTTTTGGCGAATTTTTTCATGACCGTCCAAATGCAACTCGCTCGGATCATCATTTCCGAGCTGACCGACAATCAAGTCATTTATCTCAAGGAAGTCGACGGCACCCGCCAATTCCCGATCATGATTGGAATCTTCGAAGCCACCAACATCGATCGACGTGTGAAAAACGACTACGTCCCCCCGCGACCGTTGACCCACGATTTGATTGTCAACGTTGCCGAATCGCTCGATGCAACGATCGAACAAGTCGTGATCAGCGATTTGTCCGAGCACACGTACTTTGCACAGTTGCACCTGCGGACCCGGGACGGCGAACTGATCGAAGTCGACGCCAGACCGAGTGATGCCATTGCCGTGGCGGTCACGTTTGATCCCCCGTTGCCGATCTTTGTCGCGGAAGAAGTTTTGGATGGTGCCACCGGAACCAACGACGATTGATTCACCGACGGTGAATCGTCATCGCGTCATGTTTGAATTGGCCCGTTTGGCGTTCTCGCTCACTTTCCCCGGTTCTCGTTCAAGGCCCTCTGTTGCAAACGTTTTCCATCATTGATTCCATGCGCGCATGGTGTCGCCAACAATCCAGTGAACAACGAACGATTGGGTTGGTGCCCACGATGGGTGCGCTGCACGAAGGTCATTTGTCGCTGGTTCAGGCGGCAAAGGAACGCTGTGACCACTGTGTCACCACGATCTTCGTGAACCCCACCCAGTTTGCTGCCCACGAAGACCTCGATCACTATCCCCGGCCGCTCGAAGAGGACTTGGCCAAGCTTCGGCAGGCCGGTGTCGAGGCGGTCTTTCTGCCCTCGGCGGCGGAGATGTATCCCGAGCGAGCGGGGCAGGTTGCGACTTCGGTGCAGCCCTCGTCCGTTGCGTTGCCCCTGGAGGGGGTGCATCGCCCGGACCACTTTGTTGGCGTCGCGACCGTGGTGCTGAAATTGTTTCTGGCCGCCCCGGCGGATTTCGCGTTCTTTGGTCGCAAAGACTTTCAACAGCTCTGTGTGATCGAGCACATGGTGCGGGATCTGAATCTGCCAACCCAGATCGTTCCCTGCGAGATCATCCGCGAACCGGACGGCTTGGCGATGAGCAGCCGCAACCGATATCTCTCCAAGAGCGAACGCCAACGTGCACTGTGTCTGTCTCGTGCGCTTCAGGAGACAGAAGCGGCGTTTCACGGGGGAGAGCGGAGCCCCCATCGCCTGCAGGCCATTCTGGCCGATCATCTCACGGATTGTGACAGCGTGGATTACGCCGTGGTGGTGGATCGAGAGAGTCTGTTGCCGGTCTCAGAGATCGAACAAAATGCGGTGGCCCTGATAGCAGCTCGGGTGGGCTCCACGCGATTGATCGACAATCGTGAATTGTATGTTGATTGAAAAGCTCCTGACTCGCTGGCTTGGAAAGCATTCGCAATCCGTGTAACGCTCACGTTCCGAATGGTTGACCAACGCCCCAGGATCGTCCCCCTTTTCTCATCGCATTCGGCTCGCCCAGGTCACCCGACCGGGTAGAATTGTGGGTCTTGTTCAATTTTGACTTCTGACCGACAGACGGTTATCTGGAAACGGCTTGATCGATGATTCAACGCATTTTGGTAACGGGCGGCGCTGGCTTTCTGGGATCGCATCTCTGTGAACGGTTGGTGCACGAAGGGCACGACGTGATCTGCTTGGACAACTTCTTCACCAGCCAGAAGTCGAATGTGGTTCATCTGCTCGACAAACCAAACTTTGAACTCATTCGGCACGACATCACACTGCCGATCCACCTGGAAGTCGACCAGATCTACAACATGGCGTGCCCCGCCGCTCCAGGGCACTACCAGTTCAACCCCATCAAAACGATCAAGACCAGCGTGATGGGATCGATCAACATGTTGGGGATCGCCAAACGATGCGGTGCTCGGATTCTGCAGGCCAGCACCAGTGAGGTGTACGGTGACCCCGAACAACACCCGCAAACCGAGTCGTATCGAGGCAGCGTCAATCCGATCGGCATTCGGGCTTGCTATGACGAAGGCAAGCGTGTCGCCGAAACGTTGTTCATGGATTATCACCGCAGCAACAACGTTGACGTCCGGATCGTTCGGATTTTCAACACTTACGGACCACGGATGCATCCCTTTGATGGACGCGTCGTTGCCAACTTCATCCGGCAAGCGTTGGCGGGCGACGACATCACCATCTTTGGCGACGGCTCGCAAACCCGATCGTTCTGCTACCGAGATGATTTGGTCGAAGTCATCATCCGAATGATGAATTGCGATGGGTTCATCGGACCGGTCAACATTGGCAATCCCCACGAGTTCACCATTCGTCAACTTGCGGAAAAGACGATCGAGCTGACGGGCTCGAGCAGCAAACTGATCGAAGCACCCTTGCCGTCGGATGATCCGACGCGACGCCGCCCTGACATTTCTCTCGCCAAAGAGAAACTGGGCTGGGAACCAAAGATCGAATTGGATCAGGGGCTTCAGCACACGATCGAATGGTTCAAAACCATTCACTTGAGCGACTACCGCCCGCCAACACCGAATTTCAGCTGAGCAGCCGCCAGCAAGGGACTGGCCGGAATCGCGTCAGAACAAATTCGCAGGTTCAGCGCGAATCAGCTTGCGAATCGCGATCAGTCCCGCCGCGTTGCACATCAGCAACGACAAGGCGGCGACCAGCACCAACCAAGTGAACGTCATGCGAATCGGAACCCCGGCCAGTGCCGAAGTGATGGCGTAAAGCAGCAATGCCGCCAGCACCGAGGGCGGAAATGCGATGGTTGCTAGCAGCGTGGACTGGGTCAGCAGCGTTTTCATTAGGAACCCGGTGCCGTAGCCCATTGCCTTCAACGTCGCGTACTCGCTGAGGTGAGCTTGGACGTCGGAGGCCAGGATCATGTAGCTGATCACACCACCAACCACGACCGCCAGCACCACGCCCATGGCGAAGATCATTCCGATCGGCGTTTCGGTGTACCATCGCCAACGTTCTGCCGTTTTCGCATCATCGATGGTGAGTGCTGTGGCAGAGGAAGCCGGTCCCGCGAGCGAGTCCAATCGTCCGGCAACCATCTGGCATCCTCGCTCTCGCGTCACGCCCTGCGTCAGCCGAATCAGCAGCAAGGAAACCTCTTCGTCGCTGCTGCCCGGAACAAGCTTTCGAAATGTTTCGCGTGTGCACAACAACGCTCCGTTGGCGGCCAGTCCCGTGCCCAGATGGAACGTCCCGACGATTTTGGCGGGCGTCCCAAAGACATCGGCAACGGTCCCAATGTCTTCCGGTCCGAACTTCACCCCGTTCTGAGGTCCAAAGTCGGGCTTGGTTGCATCGTCAACCAGAACAGCGCCTTCGACCAGCAGTTTCCGCCGCATTTCCAGCGTCAGCTCCGGCAAGTCAAACGCGGGGGCGTTCAAATCGATTCCCATCACCGCAATCGCTCGCGGATCTTGGTTGTTCGGGTTGATCCACTGGGTCACACCGATATCAAGCGGAACGGCTTCGTCGACCTCATCAATCGATTTCAACCAAGGCCGAAGCTCATTCCGAGTCTTGGAGGCATCGTAAATGTGCAAGTAGTCCGGGGAACGCACCAGCAAGTCACAGGGCATTCGGTCCAGCAACACCGTGGCGGTGTCACCGACACTGCCGAGGAACCCCAGTTGCATGAACATCAACAGAATCGCGAAACCGATCCCGCAAATGGAGACCACCGTACGAATCCACATGTGACTGAGGTTGGACCATGCCAGCGACGTTCGCACCACGCCGAGGCGTTTGCGGCGTTTCTTGCCCGACCGCTTGGCAGGCTTCGCAACAGTGGCCGATTCCGTCACGGCTTCGCTGCCGACGCCACTTCGGCCGACTTTGCGGAGCGGCCGGCTTGGATCTCGACGTCGACCTGCAATTCGATCAGGTGACTCGCACTCTCGGCGTCCCCCGCGTCAATGGCGATCACCACATCCGCGGAATAGCGATCCACCGCCGCCATCGGGTACGGACTGGCCAACGTCGGAGGGGCGATCAACGAATGAATGCGTTGAACTTTTCCATGCAGCGGGTCCCGCAGGGCGGGTGATGTGATGATTGCGGTTTGTCCGATTTCAACTCGGGAGAGATCCGCGACGTTGACTTCCGCCACGCAGACCATTTGCGTCGTGTCCGCCAGGTGCATCAAAGCGGACACGCCGGTTGCCGTTCCGATCGTCGCGTCGACGCGAAGCACACGGCCTTTGGTGGGAGCAACCAACCGTGACGTGGCCACATTGAATTTCAACAGCTCGATTTGTTGCTTCAACGATTCCAACGAAGCGGATTGTTCGGCAGCGATCAAGGACAACTCCGTCGCACGAATTTCTTGTTCAGCTGAATCGACACCAAACTGGCCTTCGTCGATGGCCTCTTCCGCATCTCGCAAAGCCGATTCGTACCGAGCCTGCGATTCGCTGACCTTCAACGCTTCGGTGTCCAGGGCATTCTCTGATACCAAGCGTTGGCGAGCAGGGTCGCGGGAGGCGGTTTCCAGTTGACGCAATCGGCGTAGCCCCAAATCGGCGGCTTGTTTGAGCAGGTTCAATTCCCCGCCGTCGGCCTTGGAATCTTTGAAACGCTTCTGTGCGTCCTTCAACTTCGATTCGGCTTGCTTCAGTGACGATCGAGCCACTTGTAGTTTGGCTTCTCCTGCCGCTCGCTCCGCTGCGATCCGTCGTCGAGCCTCGTCCAATTTGGTTTGGGCGATGGTCAGTTCGAGTTGCCGGGCGGGAAGACTCTCCAGTTCCATCAGCACGGTCCCGGCAGTGACATCTTGCCCGGAATCCACAAAGATTTTCGCGACGCGATCTCCCGGTGCTGCCATGACCGCCAGAATTCCTCCTCGAGGCTCCAGCGTTCCGAGTGCCATGACTCGTTGCAACGCCACCGTTTGAGTGGGTCTGTCGGGGTTCGTTGATTCATCGGAACGGCCCGCGGATTGGCCATCACAGCCGCAGATCATTGCGAAAACCCCGATCGCGAGCGTGAGGGGCAATCGGATCATGCCCGGTGGGATCGACCTTGCGGGGATCGGTTGCTTGGCTTGGGGCACGAGGAACAACTGCAGAAACGAGGTGACACGAATTCGGGACAAGTTGCTAAGGTAACGTTTTTCCGCTCCGCCAGGCCATCGCGATTGACGGGTCTGGCACGCAAAATGTCCCGAAAATTCGCGTGAAAATTCCCTTTCGAAACGAAAATCCGACCGCCAAGAACGGAGTCCGTGCGACCGCTTCACGCGGGATCACGCCCGAGATTGCCTTGGATGGCTCCGCTGCAATCGATGTTCGCGGTGTGAATCACTACTACGGGACCGGTGATGCGCGGAAACAGGTCCTGCACGACAACCATCTCCAGGTTCAACCTGGCGAAATTGTCATCATGACGGGGCAATCCGGTTCCGGCAAAACAACGTTGCTGACGCTAATCGGCACTTTGCGTCGTGTCCAAGAAGGCCAGTTGAACGTTCTCGGCCAGCCGCTTCACGATTTGTCGCAAACCAACATCGGCTCGCTCCGCAAACGATTGGGCTTCATTTTCCAAGCCCACAACCTGTTTGGTTCGCTGACTGCTTTGCAGAACGTCCGCATGGCGTTGGAACTCCAACCCAACCGTGCGTCTCGCAGTGAAGAGAATGAACGCTGTGCAAAAATGCTGACAGCCGTGGGGCTAGGGGATCGCATTCAATACAAACCGGGAGGTTTGTCCGGCGGACAGAAACAACGGGTCGCGGTCGCCAGAGGCCTCGTCCATCAACCCGACATTTTGTTGGCCGACGAGCCCACCGCGGCTTTGGATGAAGAATCCGGACGGCAAGTCGTCACGTTGTTCCAACGCGAGGCGCGTGAGCGCGGGGTAGCGATCGTGATCGTGACGCACGACAACCGAATCTTGGACGTCGCCGACCGCATCGTGAAGATGGACTTTGGGAAAATCGCTCGCGACACCAATCTGAACGAAGCCGCCGTGCTCGGTGAAATGCTGTCGCAGTGCAGCGTGTTCTCCGGCGTCGCGATCAGCACGTTGACCGAATTGTCACGCAGCATGACGCGAACCGAACACGGCCCCGGCGATCGAATCGTGACCTACGGTGACGTCGGCGATCGCTTCTACTTGATCCGCGAGGGCCGCGTTTCCATCCAACAACCCACCCATCCCGGCGGCGACGATTTTCGCGAGGTCGCAGAGCTGACCGAAGGTGCCTACTTCGGCGAAACCGCTCTGCTGACCGGGGAACCTCGCAACGCACACGTGGATGCAAAAACCGAAACGGTGACCTACAGTCTCGACGCGGCCACTTTCGCCGACGTCATGAGCCAGCGCAAATCCATCGAAGAAGAGGTCCGCAGCTCGCTGTTTGCCGAGTGAATCGGAATTCGCAAGCCACTGCTCCCATCCCCGCGTACGCGGGTTGCCCTCCAACCGCGTTCGCTGGCTTCGTGGAGCAGGTCGGCTGGAATGATCGGGCACAACCATGTGAGCCGTTTGGGCGTTCGCCCCGGTTGCGCGTGAAAACCGTGGCTAACGCCAACGGCTCACATACCCGATGACACCTGCGTACCTGCTTAGTTCTGTTTGTCGGGGCCGAGGTGCCAGTCCATCCCGTCCTTCATGATGCTGGCGTTGATCTGAAGCATTTGCTGCTTCATCGCTTCCACTCGCTCGGGTTGTTCCTGGGCCAGGTTCTTGGTTTGGCCTGGATCGTCTTTCAAGTTGTATAGCTCGAAGTTGTGATAGGTGCCGGTTTTGATCGTTGGGATCCAGTTCTCGACGAACATGTTGTTGTTCGACAGTTCATAGTCACGAAAGCCGACGAGCGAGTAGTCGCCGTCTCGCATCGCGACGATGGGGTTGGATCGCTGGAGGTGCCAGAACAGAGGTTGATGACGCTGGAATGAATCGGGGTGTCCGGTCAGCAGTGGGGAGAGGTCACTGCCGTCGAGATGGACTTTTGGTGGGGCCAAATTCAGCAGCCCACAAATCGTGGGCAGCACATCGACCAAACCAGCGGGCTGGTCCAGGACAACTCCGGCGGGAATGTGTCCGGGCCACTGGAAGATGCCCGGCACGCGAATTCCGCCGTCCCAGTTGACACCTTTTTGACCGCGAAGATTGCCGACGCGATCGGCTCGGTAGCTGCCGTTGTCAGAGGCGTAGATGATCAGCGTGTTTTCGCGAACGCCCATGGCATCCAACTTCGCAAGCAGTCGCTGGATGGCTTGATCGGTGTTGTCGATCGTGCCGGAGTAGACCGCGGCTTTGTCGTTCACCTTCCCGTATTTCTGTGTGACCTCATCAGGAGCCGCGATCGGGGCATGGGGCTCGTGGAACCAAACGTTCAGGAAAAACGGTTGCTCGGGTCCCGATTCGCGGTGGCGATCCATCCAGCCGATCGCTTCATCCGCAACCAGTTGGCAGG
Organism: Rhodopirellula islandica; assembly: GCF_001027925.1. Taxonomy (NCBI): domain Bacteria; kingdom Pseudomonadati; phylum Planctomycetota; class Planctomycetia; order Pirellulales; family Pirellulaceae; genus Rhodopirellula; species Rhodopirellula islandica. The sequence goes on from NZ_LECT01000031.1 coordinate 127,661, forward strand.
AGTAGCCTTCCAGTGGACCGACCGGTTCTCCATTGCGAATGAAGTTGTCCGGGTTGCGGTGGCTGGGTAGGGCGTTGTTCCAAGTCGCGAACCAATGATCGAATCCATGTTGATCGGGGGTGGGTTTGTCTCGATCTTCGGTGGGCAGGCCCAGGTGCCATTTGCCAACGTGAGCGGTCGCGTAGCCGGCATCCCGCAGGACCTCGGCGAGGGTGATTTCTCGCAGACGAAGGTGGGAGTTCTGGGATTCATCATGGATCCAGCTGTAGACTCCGGCGCGAATGTGGTGGCGACCGGTGATCAGTGTGGCACGCGATGGAGAGCAAACCGCGCAGCCCGAATAGAACTGTTCAAAACGCGTTCCGCCCGCAGCCAATTGATCGATCGTGGGTGTCTTAACGGGACCGCCGTAACAGCCCACATCGCGGTACCCGAGGTCATCGGCCAGCAACATCACGACGTTGGGACGAGGCGATTGGGCATGGGCTTGGTCGGTGGAACAGCCGAAGGCTGCAACCGACAGGAATAGAAACAGGCAGGCCGGAATCAGCGGGTGATGCAGGTGCAGCGGAGATGCGGGCGGAGCAGGCGAAGTGCTTGGCATTGCGAATGGAGAGATTGAGGAGGGAGGCTGGGACACGGCAAAGTGCGTGGTCCCAGGAAGGCGGGAATGCATTTTAGACGAAACGGCCTCGGGGCATTTGGGCGTGCCTTGGAATGGGGAACTGTCGTCGCCCAAGCAGGAGTCTGGGGGAAATGTGGAGCCGTTGGGCGTTCGCCCGGTTCCCACACGCGATCGTTCCTGACGACCTGCTTGGGGGCGGTTTTTTCTCGGCGTGGCGTGCCGGAGGCGAGGTTGTCCAGGCGGCTGGCTGATTCCAGCAGAATTTGGCTTGTGGGTGGTCAATTGGCTTTCGTAGGGTCGCGGCAGGATCGCGCGATTCATTTCGCGTTGGTCTGTGCAGTCATTCCATCCGTATTTCCCGTTCGAGCTGATACCCGCTTGGCTGATCGGTTCCAACCTTTCGACACCTTGCCTCGTCCTTCGCGTGAAACACACTCACCGCTGGCGAGGTTGATTGCTGCGCTTTGCGGGCCGACCCGGACAACGATCGCCACCTGGATGGGTGCCGCAATTTGCGTGCTGGCGAGTCTTTCGCCGGTTCTTGCGCAAGAAATCACGGAGCGTTCGGTTTACGAAGTCACCGATGTTTCACAGACCTTGCAGTTGTCCGGCGATGCCGTGCACCGCTGGCAAGATGGCTCGCGGGAGTACACGTTGTTGCGTGGCCATGTTGAATTGCAATTTGAAGGCAAGCGATACGAAGCGGCTGCGATCTTGGTGGCTTTGTCTGGAAAACAAAAAAATCTGACGGCGAAGTTGTTGATGGACCGGGTGAAACTGGGGCCAGGACAGACGACGGAACAACCCATTGTTCAGACCGTCAGCCTGACGTCGGTTCCCATTGTCCGCGCGGATCAGTACCGCGGCCGAGCCGAGATTCCAGCGGATTGGTGGACGAAGATGGGGATTCGTCCGGAGGCAACGACGCAGGCGAGCAAAACGCCCGTCCAGCAGGCGTCGCAAAGCCTGCCCGGCGCGTCTGGGACGGAATCTTCCCAACCCGTCCAGCCGGTTCAGTATCTCGAACCCGTGATGGGCGAGCCCAATTTGCCGTCTGGTGGGTTGGTGCTCGATCCGCCAGCGGTTTCCACCCTGCCAGCTCCCATTCAGAGTTTTCAACCACCTGTCATGGAGACCCCGCCGCCCGCGATTGCGACGCCGGACGGTGGGACCACGGGTGGCGTGCCATTCATTGTCGGTGGCGGAACGCGAGCGATCGAGGTTTTCTCTCGAGGCTCAAACACTCCCGCGGAACTTCAGTACATCAATCGTCCCGGCACGACCGAATCGGTTGTCATCGCACGAGGCGGTGTCACTGTTTTGGTGCGAGACGTATCGGCTCGTTTGCCCAGCGGTGAAATCATGCCCTTGGGCACGGTGTCGTTGTCGGCCAATCGGATCGTTGCTTGGATGCCGCGATTGAGTGATGTGTTCCAAGGCACGCAAGACTTTCAGTCCAGCGAAGGGGAGCTGTACCTCGAAGGCGACATCGTTTTCCGGCAAGGCGACCGAATCATTTATGCCGAGTCGATGTACTACAACGTCACTCGTGAAGTTGGCATGGTCTTGGACGCGGAAACCATCACCACGATTCCCGAGTACCAAGGGACGGTGCGGTTGAAAGCGGAGGTGATGCAGCAAATCAACCGAGGCAACTATGTCGCCGTCGATGCAGCCTTCACAAGCAGTCGCATGGGCGTGCCTCGCTATTGGCTGCAAAGCAATCGATTGGAGTTGACGCAGCGTCCGATCGTGCGGGCCGATCCGATCACGGGACAACCGATTGCAGACAGCGAACCGATCGTCACCAGCGGCGGCAACTTCGTGTACTTAGGTGGCGTGCCCGTGCTGGCTTGGCCCAGGTTCACGACACCGCTCCGGAAGCCAACGTTTTATCTGACCGGTGCCGACGTTCGGAACGATGATATCTTCGGTTCGCAGGTGCTGTTGGAATGGGATTTGTTTCAGCTGCTCGGGTTCACGAATCCGCCGGCGGGTGTCGAGACGACGTTGCTCACGGATTACTTGAGCGAACGCGGCCCAGCCGTGGGGACGCGAACGACGTATGCCCTGCCCAGTTTGTTCGGGTTCGGTGGACCGGCATCGGGAACCTACGACAGTTACCTGATCAAAGACGATGGGTTGGATGTCTTGGGACAAGGCCGTCGTGATTTGCAGCCGGAAGAAACCTATCGCGGTCGAGCAACCTTGCGGCATCGGCACCACTTGCCTGGCGATTGGGAATTCATCGCTGAAGTCGGCTACTTGAGTGACCGCAATTTCCTGGAACAGTACTTCGAATCGGAATGGGACCAAGACGCGGATCAGCGGACTGGATTGCGATTCCGAAAGTACGCTGGTTCGCAGATGTTGGACATCGCGGCCAATTTTCAAGTCAACGACTTCTTCATGGAAACCGAAGAGTTGCCGACGATCGAGCACTACGCTCTCGGCGGATCGATCTTGGGTGACTCACTGACATGGTCGATGCACAACGAGATTGGCTACAAGCACTTGCAGGTTGCTGACACCCCGGAAGACCCCGTCATTGCGGCGGGCACGTACACGCTGCCTGGCGAACTGGACCGAGAAGGTGTGGTGACCCGAACACGACAGGAAATCTCGGCTCCGCTGGACGCCGGCCCCGTTAAAGTGATCCCGTTTGCGATCGGCGAAGCGGCGTACTACGGCGAAGGTGCCGATGGCGATGACCTGACACGATTGTGGGGCGGCGGCGGTCTGCGATTGAACCTGCCGATGTCGCGAGTCGATCCGACGATCCAAAGCTCGCTGCTGAATATTCGCGGGTTGGCTCACAAAATCGATTGGTCGGCGGAGTACTTCTATGCTGACAGTGACACGGACTTGGACGAGTTGCCGTACTACGATTCGCTGGATGACAACGCTCAAGAAGAATTTCGGCGTGTGTTCACAGGGACGTTGTTCGCCGGCACTTTGCCACCCCAATTTGATCCGAGGAACTATGCCTTTCGGCAGGGCACTCAGCGAAACGTGACCAGTTCCAGTGACACGGTTGTCGATGACCTGCAGCAATTGCGATTGGGGATGAAGCATCGCTTTCAAACCAAACGCGGCTTGCCAGGGCGTGAACGGATCGTCGATCTGTTCCGGTTCGAGATGGAAACGATTTTGTACCCCAAAGAAGATCGCGATAACTTTGGTGAGACGCTGGGCCCGACGATGTATGACGCGCAGTACAACATCGGCGATCGGTTCACCTTGCTGAGCGATGGCTACATTGATTCCTTCGACAACGGACTTCGTTCGGTCAGTGCCGGGTTCCGAACCAGTCGGCCAGGTCTGGGTGATTTGTATGTTGGATTGCTGTCGATGGAAGGGCCGATCAGCAGCACCGTGCTGCGGACCAGTTTGGACTACCGTTTGAATCACAAATGGATTGTTTCAGCCGGAAACGTGTATGACTTTGGCGAGACCGGCAACGTGGGTCAGACATTGGGACTGACCCGTGTCGGCGAATCGTTCTTGGTTCAATTGGCTGCCAACGTCGACGCCGGGCGGGACAACACGAGCATTGGTTTCATGGTGGAACCTCGCTTCCTGCCCTCGAGTCGGTTGGGGCGTTTAGGCGGTCAGTTGATTCCTCCACCAGGCGTCGAAGGGCTGGAGTGATGGCTTCGAAACCAGGGTCTTGGGCCTCGAAGTTTCGCTGTGCGACGCTTGGGGTCTGGTTTGCCTGCGGTGGGCAAAGCAGTTTCTGGGTTCACTTGCCAGTTGCTGCCGCGGTGATCGCGATGGCAGCCTGGTTGGACGTCAGTCCAGTTGAATGGGCCGTTTTGATTCTGGCGATCGGCGGTGTGTTGACGGCGGAGTTGATCAACTCATCGGTCGAGTTGTTGGTCTCCGTTTTGCACCCGCAGCATCACCCAAGAATCGGGCAGGCACTCGATGTCGCGGCGGGGGCTGTGTTGGTGATGAGTCTGGCCGCCGTGGCGGTCGGATTGATCGTGCTGTTTCCGCCGCTATGCGGTCGGCTGTTCGGTGCCTGACTCGCTGTTGGCTGCTTCGCTGGTGTTGGCTTCTTCCAGGCTTTCTTGGACCTCGCGTCCGGCCGTCCAGTAGAAGATCGTGCCGATGATCGCCATCACGACTTTGACCAGCTCAAACGCCAGGGCGACCAACGTCCCCGACGCATCGGTCGTTTTCGCGGGAACGATGTGATAGAGGGTTTCGATGGTCACTTCCAGCACGCCTACCCCGGCAGGTGTGAGCGGCAAGGCGGACATCAACATGCCGATGGGAACGATGACAAAGTGTTCGGCCAAAGTCGGAGGCAAGTCGTACATCGAGACCGCAATCAGATACATGCTGACCACGAGCAGGCCCTGCACAACGAGGCTCATCAACAGGGACGAAGCGAATGCCCAGGGATGATGGTGGAACATCCGCAGCGGTGGTCCGACGTGCTTGATTAGCGAACCGACCACAGGAAGCTTCTCGCCACGTTGCATCAGCGTGTCGACAAACTTGCCGCCGAAGACCAGCATCGCCAGGACAGCGGAGCCCACCGAGAGCATCACAATCGTGATGACCTTGATGTCGTCGATCGTGATGCCGTTGAATTCGAACGGGTCTTGCGATTGATGGATCAGCAGGCCACCGGAAACAAGCAGCAGTAACCCGTACAGTCCCGCACCTCGGTCAACGACCACGGACGCGACGGCGGCAATCCGTTTACCCGGCGAACGTCTGGCCAGGAAAACTGCTTTGAAGAGGTCGCCGCCCACGCTGCCCGCGGAGACAAAACTCAGCAGGAAGCAAATCGAACTCAACCGCAAGGCTTCCATCAGACTCAGCGGGATGCCTTGGCAGCGAACCAGAACCCACCACCGGACAAACGACACCAAGAGCGCGCAAATGGCAACGGCGAGCGCACCAACCAGCAAAGGGAGGTTGATCGACCGGGCGGTCAGGTCATCCCACTGAGCGGGTTCAATCCGGCTCAGCAGAAACCAAATGATGGCAACTGGAACCGCGAATTTGATCAAGGTGATCGCGTAGCGTTGATAGTGTTCGGGCATGCCGGCAAGAATAATTCGCGGTCATCGCTTCGGATAGGCGATGCGGTCCCGATTCAGGGATGCCCCGGGGTGTTCTGCATGTCCCGGTCGGAGATCGCTGTTTGTGATGTCGACTCACACCTGTCGTCGACTGGATCTGACGTGGCGGGTCGGTTGGGCGGTTCGGCGCGATCGAGGACTGCAAAGACCGCCAGGGCGGTGGTTTTGCCTTTGACCATTTGCTCCGGCAAGGGGACCGCCGGGAAGGATTCAGGCAAGGTGTCTCGCGTGGACTGCGTGATCAGCAGGGAATGGCCCAGCGGTTTGGTCAGCGACTCGACTCGCGAGGCGATGTTCACGGTGTCACCAATCGCGGTGTATTCCTGTCGCTTGGGGGAACCGATGCAGCCGACCACTGCCGGCCCCGTGTTGATACCGATTCCAATCGCGAATTCTTCCCAGCCGGCTTCTCGCATCAGGGCCGTTTTGTCCGCCATCGACGTTGCCAATTGCTGGCCCGCCGCGACTGCTTTGCCGCCGTGATCCACCGCGCTGCCGCCAACACCGAAGATCGCCATGAAGCCATCGCCCAAGAACTTGTTGACCATGCCGCCGTGGGATTCGATGACTTCGACCGCTTCTTGGAAGAACAGGTTGAGTGCGTGGACAACTTGTGTTGGCGAAAGCTGGGATGATTGGCGAGTGAAGTTGCGCACGTCCACGAACATCACCGAGATGACTTGCTCACTGCCGTTGAGACCATCGCTTTGGTTCATGATTTGTTTCGCGGCTTCGCGGCCGACGTGGCGACCAAATGTCTCCTGCAACTTTTCACGGTGTTGCAATCCGTCGACCATCCGGTTGAATCGTTCGATCAAGTGTCCAAAGTCGTCGCTACGAAGGAGCTTCACTCGCACGTCCAGGTTGCCTCGCGCGACGTTGGATGCGGCGCGTTGCAACTGCATCACCGGTGCGGTGACCCATCGCCCGAGCATCCAACTGGTGATCAGTCCAAACGCGATCGCCACGATGCCCACGGTCACACCAAACATCGGCGACAAGTTGGCTGCATCGGGCACGATCAACAACATCACCAGCGAGATCACAGGGCAGACAACCGCGGAGAAGGCCCAAAGAATTCCGCGCGCCCGAATGCTCAGCGGAACGGCTCCGGGAACACTGGCTGGATTGCTGTCTTGAAAGAACACCGGAAACAACGTGGCCTGCGCGGTGAGTTCGACGGCGAAAAAACTCTGCGTGACCGCGATCAGAGAGGCGATTACAAAGGACGTGATCAGGTGCCAAACGACCAATCCGGACAGCGGTTCGCCCGCCGATGCGATGGCCAGCGGGAACACGGGAATGCACGAGAGCCAACCGATCGCGGCGACCAGCAGAAACCACCACGGCAAATGGATCACTCGTCGGCGAGCGGTGGCGAGGGTTGCCGGATCGACGGGTTGATGGTCCAGCAGGGCTCGGTGGACGCGCCGGAGTTGCCAAAGGGGAACGACGTAGCAGGCGATCGCGACCGGGTACACGAACAGGTTGAAAACCTGCCAGCAGGCATGAAAGCGGTCCATCTGTGCTGGCGACAGCAGCGGCTGGATCTGCGTTTGGTTGTAAAGAATGTTGAAGACGCTGCCGATCACATTCGCGATGATCGGCGAGACCCCGACGAGAAACATCGCGTGACGTTGAGCCCAAGTCCAGCGGCGAGGCGGTTCGGCGATCGGTGGCGACATCGGGCGTTTCAAACGGGACTGGAAGGGCGATTCAGGGAGAGGTCGCTGGCGGAAGTCGGCAGTGTACTGTTTCTTTGCCAGCCCCTCATAATCGGGTGCGTGAATTGCTATGGTGGAGAGCCTGAGATCGAATCCAATCGATTTCGTATCATTCGTCCTTCCACGAGGTGCTCCATGTCCGTTTTGAATCGGTGTGTTCTCAATCGTTGTGTCGTCAGTTTGTCTCTGCCAGCGTTCCTGCTTGTCGTTGTTGCGGCCTCAAGCAGTGTTCAGGCTCAAGATGCCGCCACGGCCAAGCCCGCCACGGTCGACGTCTTCGGAGCGGGATCGTTGGAGGTGCCAGCATCATTCAAGAAAGCGACGCCTCGCAGCCGGATCATCGAGCACGAATTCTCGGTTCAAGAAGGCGAAGGCGACGATGCCCCCTCGGCTCGGGTGACCATGATGGCGGCCGGTGGCGACGTCAAAGCCAACATCGATCGCTGGGAGAATCAATTCAGCGGTTCGGACAAGAAGATTGGCGAAACCGAAGAAAAGAAGCAGGGTGATTGGCAAACCCACGTGATTGAAATTTCGGGTAACTTCAGCGAGACCATGGGCGGCGGTCCCTTCTCGGGCGGACGCGTTGTAAAACGCGAGGACTACGGCATGCTGGGGGCCATTTTGGTTCACCCGGAAGGCCGCAAGTACTTCGTGAAAATGATCGGCCCCCGTTCCCTGATCGAATCCAATCGTGATGCGTTCAAGAAAATGATCGCTTCGATTGGCGAGTGACACTGTTTTGTTCGGCGTGCCGTCTGTGATCGCAGCGGCACCTTTGAAACCCCCGGCTCTTTTGGTCGTTCCTTTCGGACATTGATCCTTTGAACACGCAAAGTTTTTTGGAACATCACGGCATCGCTCGCAATCCGTTCGCGGAGGAGGATGCGCAGACCGACCCGGTGTTCAAGCAGCACTGCATTCAGAATGCGTATCACCCGGCTTGGGACAAAGTGTACGGGGACCCAACTGAACCGGCGACGGCGATCATTTTTGGGCCCAAGGGCAGCGGCAAGACCGCGATGCGGCTGCAGGTCGACCGGCATCTGGTGCACTTCAACGCCCAGAATCCGGACGGCCGCGTCTACATCATCCGCTACGACGACTTCAATCCGTTCCTGGATCACTTCTGTGAACGCCTGGGACGGCGTGCGTCGCGCAAGCCCGAGAAGGCTCTGGATGCTTGGCGTTTGTGGGATCACATGGACGCAATTCTGTGCCTGGGGGTGACCGAACTGGTCGATCAGGTGTTGTTGGAAGGCGACTCGCATCGCCCCAAAGCTGACAACGGCAATCGAATTGACACCGCGAAACTTTCCAAACTCGACCGCAACGACGCTCGCGATTTGTTGTTGCTGGCCGCTTCTTACGACCAGTCGACTTCGTCGACGTTTTCGGGGCGGTTTGAGCAACTGCGGAAGCGTCTGGGGTATTCGAACTGGAACGCGTCGCTGGATCTATGGTTCGCGATCGGCTGGTGCATGCTGGTGGTGGGTGTGTTCGGTTGGTTGTTTTGGAACTCTGCCGATGAAGAGGGCGTTCGCACTTGGAACCTGCTCTGGTTCATTCCGCTGCTGTGTTTCTTTGGCAAGCTGCCCTATCTGATCCGGTGGTGCCGCAACCAGTTCGCCGCGATGGGCATTCACCGTCACATGCGGGTTGGCAAACGAGAGACGTCTTCCGTTCGCAAGGTTCTGATGCAGTTCCCCTCGAAGGAACTCGCGAGTCAGCCGCTGCCTCGCTACGACCGCACCGACGATCGGTATGAATTGCTGCGGAAGTTCCAGTCGCTGCTCGGACGTTTGGGGTTTGATGGAGTGATTGTGCTGATGGACCGAGTCGACGAGCCCCACATGACGGGCGGCAAACCGGAATTGATGCGTCGATTTGTGTGGCCGCTGCTGGACAACAAATTGCTGAAGCACCCCGGAATGGGGTTCAAGCTGATGCTGCCGGAGGAGCTTTACCGCGACACCGAGCGTGAAACGCGTGAGTTCCACGAACGCGCCCGGTTGGACAAGCAGAATGTCATCCCCGCTTTCTCGTGGACCGGTGAATCGCTGTACGACCTGACGCGTTCACGGATGCTGGCGTGTGCGTCGGAGGGGAAACATCCCGATCCAAAAGAATTGTTCGACGATTCGTTGTCTTACGAGCGGATGTTGTCGGCCTTTGAATCGTTGCGAGTGCCGCGGCATTTGTTCCGTTTTCTGTACCGGGTGTTGGTGGAACACTGCAATCAATTCACGGACGCCGCCCCGAAGTACAAGATCGACGCTTCCACGTTCGAGACTTCCTTGGCGGTTTACGTTCGTGAGATGGAACGGGTATGACGCTGGATTGGGAAAAAAGTTAGAATTCGGGTCAGTTTCCTAACCGGATTGATCGATACAATCCGTAAAGTCCAACACTTTTTGCTGGCTCGATCGCCTTTTCGGTCGCTTACTGGCAGAATATTACCCTCTTTTCGATTCGACCGAGCTTTCAACCGCCCTTCGGGCTGGCTGGGTCGACCCGCTTGAACGTCCCGAAAGGGCGATTTCGCATCCATGACCACTTCTACGCCGACGACCAACAAAAAAATTGAATCCGTTTCGGGGATCACCGTTCGCTTGTGCGGTGACTCGGGCGATGGGATGCAGCTGCTGGGCACTCAGCTGACCAACACTTCGGCGTTGGCTGGCAATGACGTGGCCACCTTCCCCGACTTTCCTGCCGAAATTCGAGCCCCACGAGGGACCCGGGCGGGCGTGTCTGGATTCCAAGTTCAATTTGCCAGCGAAGAAATTTTCACGCCGGGCGACACCTTGGACGCGTTGGTGGTGATGAACCCAGCGGCCATGGTCACGAACATTGCGGACCTTCGCAAAGGCGGGATCCTGATCGCCAACGAAGACGGTTTCAACGAAAAGGAATACAAGCTCGCGAAGGTCGAGAGCAATCCTCTCGATGCGGACGTGATCGATCAGTCTTACCGGGTGGTGAAGGTCGCGATGACCAAGCTGACTCGGGCGGCAGTTGCCGAGCATGGACTGTCGACCAAGATTGCGGACCGTTGCAAGAACTTCTTCGCAATGGGTTTGGTGTATTGGTTGTTCGGCCGTTCGCTCGACCCGACCCTGCGTTTCATTGAAGCCAAGTTCGGCAAGAAGCCTGACATCGCGGCTGCCAATGTGGCGGCACTGCGGGCCGGTTGGGCCTATGGCGAAACGACCGAGGAGTTCGGTGAGAGCTATCAAGTCGAAGCGGCGGAACTCGCGCCGGGCACCTACCGCAACATCATGGGCAACCAAGCCCTTGCGTGGGGGCTGATCGCGGCTTCCAAAATCAGCAACAAGGAAATGTTCTATGGAACGTATCCCATCACTCCTGCTTCGGACATTTTGCACGAGCTGACCAAGTTCAAGAACTTTGGCGTTCGCACGTTCCAAGCCGAAGATGAAATCGCGGCCATTGGGGCAACCATCGGAGCTGCCTTCGGTGGCACCATGGCGGTCACCGCCAGCAGTGGTCCCGGCATCGCGCTCAAGGGCGAAGCGATGGGATTGGGCGTGATGTTGGAATTGCCGATGATCGTGATCAACGTTCAGCGTGGCGGACCCAGCACCGGCTTGCCCACCAAGACCGAGCAGAGCGATTTGCTGCAGGTCATGTTTGGACGGAACGGCGAGGCACCGATGCCAGTCTTGGCACCTCGTTCGCCTGGTGATTGCTTCGCAATGGCCGTCGAAGCTTGGCGAATTGCCACCGAATGCATGGTCCCTGTGATGTTGCTTTCGGATGGTTACATCGCCAACGGCAGTGAGCCCTGGAAAATTCCAGAAATGGATGAGTTGCCAACAATCGTTTGCACTCATCCAGAAAAGCACACCGGCGAGGGGCCGTTCCTGCCATACGCTCGCAATGAGAATCTGGCACGTCCGTGGGCGATCCCTGGCACGCCAGAATTGATGCACCGGGTCGGTGGCTTGGAAAAGGAAGACGGCACGGGCAACGTTTCTTACGATCCTGCCAACCACCAACACATGTGCGACACACGTGCAGCCAAGGTTGCGAAGATTGCCGAGCGAATTCCGGAGCAAGACGTTTACGGCGAAACCTCGGGCGACGTTTTGGTGGTCTCGTGGGGCGGAACGTACGGTGCTTGTCACACGGCGGTGACTCGTTGCCGTGAGGCGGGCCACTCGGTGTCCCACGCTCACATCCGCTACATCAACCCTCTGCCTCGCAACATCGGCACCTTGCTGAAATCGTTCAAGACGGTTGTGGTGCCGGAATTGAACTCCGGGCAGTTGCGAATGCTGCTTCGAGCTGAGTTTCTCGTGGACTGCATTGGGATCAACAAGATCCAAGGCAAGCCGTTTGCTGTTTCCGAATTGGTGGAAGCCATCGGCAAACACACATCGACGCACTCGCAAAGCAAAGCGGGTTAGGCGTTCGCCGACCCCTTCGTTTTCGTCGTCGTTCAACACTGCCAAACCACCCCCACTCCATCATTCAATCTTATGAATCTCCCTGTCCTCAAGGCCGCCGACTTCGCCTCCGATCAAGACGTTCGCTGGTGCCCTGGTTGCGGTGACTATTCGATTCTCGCACAGATGAAAAAGATCCTGCCGGATCTAGGCGTGCCTCGCGAGAAAACGGTGTTCGTCAGCGGCATCGGTTGCAGTAGCCGGTTCCCGTACTACATGAACACCTATGGCATGCACAGCATCCACGGTCGTGCACCGACGTTCGCAACCGGTTTGAAGTCGACTCGCCCTGATCTGATGGTCTGGGTGATCACCGGTGACGGGGACGCGCTTTCGATCGGTGGCAACCACTTCATCCATTGCTTGCGTCGTAACCTCGACGTCAACATCGTGTTGTTCAACAACCGGATCTATGGTTTGACCAAGGGGCAATACAGCCCAACCAGTAGCGAAGGGCAGGTCACGAAGAGCACTCCAATGGGGGCGATCGATCACCCTTTGAGCCCGCTGTCGGTTGCCTTGGCGGCGGAAGCCACCTTTGTTGCTCGCAGCATTGACGCTCATGTTCAGCACCTTGGCAAAACACTCAAGGCGGCTGCCGAGCACAAAGGAACATCACTCGTTGAGGTTTATCAAAACTGCAACGTGTTCAACGACGGCGCGATGGCTTACGCACAAGAACGCAAGCAACGTGCCGACAATGTGATTGAACTGGAACACGGCAAACCGCTGATCTTTGGTGCGGAACGAGACAAGGGCATTCGATTGGTGGGCAGCCACCTCGAGGTCGTCAACACCGCCGACGTGCCAGCGGACGATTTGCTGATTCACGATGCACTCGATCCGAATCCATCGATCCAGATGATGTTGGCGCGAATGCGATACCCTGAAATGCCGGAACCGATTGGCGTTCTGCGAAGCGTTGCGGGAGTGTCGACCTACAACGATCAAATCAACGAGCAAGTCACGCAAGCCAAAGCGGCACGCGGCGAAGGCGATCTGTCTGAGCTGTTCCGTAGCGGCGATACATGGGAGGTTACAGCCTGATGTCTCGAGGAAAAACTTTTGACAACATTGCCCGCGCGATCGGTGACACTCCGATGGTGCAGATCAATCGCTTGGTGCCTTCGGGTGACGCGACGGTCTTTGCCAAGTGCGAGTTCTTTCAACCGCTCAACAGTGTGAAAGACCGCATCGGTGTCGCGATGATTGAAGCCGGGGAGAGTGATGGAAGCATCAACCCCGACACGCATATCATCGAGCCAACGAGTGGAAACACCGGAATCGCGTTGGCGTTTGTTTGTGCCGCCAAAGGGTACAAGCTGACGCTCACGATGCCCGAATCCATGTCGGTGGAACGCCGTGCGTTGTTGCGAGCGATGGGAGCCAACTTGGTTTTGACACCGGCGGGCGACGGGATGAAGGGAGCCATCACCACGGCTCAGGAGTTGGTCGATCAAACCGACAACGCGTTCATGCCTCAGCAGTTCGAAAACCCGTCCAACCCAGCGATCCACGAAGCCACCACCGGTCCTGAGATTTGGGACGACACGGATGGCAAGATCGATGCGATTGTTGCTGGCGTGGGCACCGGGGGAACGATCACCGGTGTGGCTCGCTACTTGAAGAAACAAAACCCAGACTTCAAGGCGTTCGCGGTGGAACCAAAGCACTCGCCCGTGATCAGTGGCGGGGCGCCAGGCAAACACCGCATTCAAGGAATCGGTGCGGGCTTCATCCCCGGAAACTTGGACACGTCGATCATTGATGACGTCGTTCAGGTGGATGACGAGGATGCATTTGAATGGGGGCGCCAGCTTGCCAAGCAAGAAGGCATCGTTGCGGGGATCAGCAGCGGAGCGAATATGTGGGCAGCTGCTCAGATTGCTGCGCGACCTGATATGAAGGGCAAGCGGATTGTCACGGTGATGTGCAGCTTAGGAGAACGCTATCTCAGCACACCGCTGTTTGGTGACCTAGGCTTGTAGTGGTATTTATGACTGACAACTGGTAGGCAAGATGAAAGCTTTCGAAGCCACGCGGATTTTCTTTGAGCAAGCCGCGGATCGTTTGGAGATGGATTCCGATCTTCGAGAAGCTTTGTTGATGCCCCAGCGAGAGGTGCAGGTCCAAGTGACCATCCGTCTCGATGACGGTCGCCTCGCGAATTATGTCGGTTTCCGAGTTCAGCACGATCACAGTCGCGGCCCGATGAAGGGTGGGTTGCGTTTCCACCCCGAGGTCGATTTGGACGAAACTCGCGCTCTGGCGAGTTTGATGACCTGGAAAACCGCCGTGGTGGATTTGCCCTATGGCGGCGCCAAAGGTGGGATTGGGATCGACCCCAGCAAGATGTCGCGTGCGGAAATCGAACGATTGACCCGTGCATTTGTGGATCAAATTCATGACATTGTCGGGCCTGACACCGACATTCCCGCGCCCGATATGGGCACCGATCATCAAGTCATGTCTTGGTTTCGCAACCAATGGGAAAAGTACCACGGCTTTCATCCCGCGGTGATCACGGGGAAACCCGTGGAAGAGTATGGGGCCAAGGGCCGCGAAGAAGCGACGGGGCGTGGCGTGGGAACGTTGACGGTCAAGCTGACCAAGCGTTTGGGCATGGATGCGTTGAAGACCCGTGTCGCGATTCAAGGTTTTGGCAACGTGGGGTCACACGCCGCGAAGTTCTTGCATGACGCTCAGTTTCCCATTGTGGCGGTTTCCGACATCACTGGGACCTATTACAACGCGGAAGGCTTGAACATTCCCGAGTTGTTGCGACACAAGTTTTCGCATCCCAAGGGATTGCTGGAAGGGTTCGAACGAGCGGAGCATTTGCCGCTGGACGCGTTGCTGAAACTCGATCACGTGGAAGTGCTGATCCCCGCTGCTTTGGGTGGGGTGATCACGCAGAAGAATGCGCAAGACATCAACGCGAAGGTCATCATTGAAGCTGCCAACGGTCCGGTGGATCCAGACGCCGATGCCGCGCTGCACGACCGTGGGGTGACGATTTTGCCGGACATCCTCGCCAATGCAGGCGGTGTGACGGTCAGTTACTTTGAATGGGTGCAGAACCGCCAGCACTATCGATGGCCGCTCGACCGCGTGCGTCAAGAACTGGATCGCACCATGAACGATGCGTTTGAGAATGTTTGGCAGATGGCGGGGCAGCAAGAGGTCTCGCTTCGAACCGCAGCCTACATGATCGGAATTTCCCGCGTGCGACGTGCGACCGAACTCGCTGGTTTGGCCTAGTCGGCTTGCTCAGCCGAATGCCCGCGGAGGATTGCTCCGCGGATCATTCAGGCTGGCGATTGTCATTCGACAGTGGTTTCAGTCGGCGACACTGTGTCTACGTCCGTTTCCGGTTCTGGCGAGGGCGTTGTTTCCGTGTCTTCCGCGGGAGGCTGCAATGCCTCGGGTGGAGGAATGAGGTTGAACACAAAGTGGTTCGTCCCTTGCTCGACTGTCACTTGGGTCTGATCGAGGACGGCGCCTTCTGGAATGGAGGGACGTTCGATCGTCAGCATCTCTGCAGGAGAGATGTCGGGTGATAACTTGCCAGGTGTCAGTTCGTAACGAAGCGTGTGGTCGCCAATTTTGGCTCCCGGCACATTGGCGAGGTAGATCGCCTCGAAGTGCCCGCTGTCGTTCGTGAAGGCGAGCGAGGGACGCCCGCCTGACACCGGGTGGAACTCGAGTGCCATGTTGGGGACTGGCTGGCCGTTTTGAGAAACGGTGCCAGTCACCTGCCCCAGCTTGGACGAAGGTTGTGCCTCACAACCAAGCGTGAGCAGCAGTCCCAGTCCAATTGCACCTCGAAGGAGAAGGCTCATCCAGCCACGAACTCAAAGTTGATTTCGTTGCTGCCATCCACCACTTCGATTTCAGTGGGTTGCAACTTGCCTTTGCCGCCCATGTCCGGCTTCTTCGACGTTGGGATGAACTCCGCGTCGGGGTTGGCTGGCATCGGAGCGGCTGGACCGTTGATCTCGTAGCGAATGGTGTGCTTTCCAATCAATGCTCCGTCAGTTTGTGCGGTGAACATCGCACTGTAGTGACCTTCGGCGTCCGTCACTGCCATCGAGGGGCGTCCGCCGTCGACGGGAACAAACTCGAGGGCAACTCCTTCGACCGGCTTGCCGTCTTTGGTGATGACACCGGAGACATCGGCGATTGGAGGCAGCTCAGGGCCACATCCGGTCATCATTGTGAGAGCGGCAAGCGTTGCCGTTCCGGTTAAAAATCGCGAGAACGCGTTCATCGAGTTGTGTTCCTTGGTGGAGATATCGTTGGATTGGTTCAGTTCTTCTTCGGCTTAGAATTGTTGGTCGTAGACGAAGCGGTCGTTGCGACCATTCATCGCCATGAAGACATCGTCGAAGTCGATGCTGTCGGTGACGAAGCGGACCGAGCCATCACCCATCGTGAACATTGCACCGCCGACGTGGTTGGAGCGGAAGCCGTTGTGCAGGGTGTAACCGTAGAGTTGGGTGTAGTTGCCCGAGTAGATGCTGTTGATGGGCCAACGTGGAACCGTGATGTTGGCAGTCCAACCCAACCATCCGTGGAAGGCAGGGCCAGCGTTCCAAGCACCACCAGCGTGACTGCTGGGGCGACTGTCGGTGCGAGTTTTGTCAGCGTGTGGCATTTCAGCGGAGTGTTCGCCGATGGCGATCGTTTGGCTGGTTCCGTCCAAGATGCTGGCGAACTTGGGGTTACGATACTTTGAGTTGTTGATGCCGATGATGCCGGCATCTTGCATCCAGCCGTAGCCAGTCCAGACGTTTCGCGAGCCGTCCGAACGTCCACCTGGCTGCCAAGTGCTGTCGCCTTGGCGAATGCCGGGGGTGTAGTAGTAGCCGGCAACGCCAACGTAATCGACGATTTGAGTCTTGTAGCTGTCAGGTGAACCGAAGGCGGTTGTCAGGCCGTTGGCGTTGTTGTCGCGGTAGTTTTGCATTGGGTTCGAAGGGCAGTTGAATCCAGGGACGATTGCATCGTCCAGGATTTCCCAGTTGCGGTTCACGCCGTCTTGGGTGCTGAAGTCGGTGCCGACGAAAGTCAGCTTCTCGTAGATCGACGACTGCTCCATTTGCGGCAGGATCTGAACCAACCACGAAGCACCGCGGTTTGGGTTGCCAGATGCTTGGGCACCGATGTTGGCGGGGAACATGTTGAACGCGCTGTGGTAGTTGTGAACTGCCAAGCCCAGTTGCTTCATGTTGTTGGAGCACTGCATCCGACGAGCAGCTTCCCGTGCCGATTGGACGGCGGGAAGCAGCAGGCCAACCATCACACCGATGATGGCAATGACGACGAGCAATTCGACGAGGGTGAAGCCAGAACTTCTGGAAGAACGAAAAGAGGTAGGACGACGCATCGCTTGAGATTCCATTTGAATGTGCGAATAAAACTTCGAGGTGCCTCTCGGTGCGATCAACGCGACCGAACGTGACACCGGTGATGTTGGGTGGGAGATAGCAAGCAAGAGGCCAAGGTTGCCCCTTGGCGTTTTGCGTCTCCCGGCATTCAAGGGGTTTTGGAAGCTCTAGGGGGGAGATCTCCTCCGAAGCGGGTCGGTGGGGCCGGGAAAGATGAGCAAGAAATCGTGGGATTTCTCAACTTTGGATCGGGGTGTAGCGATTGCAGGGAAGGCAGCAGCGGCTCTCTAGAAGGGTGCGTGAAGCGGCGGTGCTAGTTTGCTGGGCAAGATTGCCTGTTTTTTGGGCGTGCTGAAAGATGTGGGATTGTGTCGGTGATCCCACTCTTACCGGTGACGCAAAATCAAGGCTAGAGTGCGATCGGCGACGCAAAACGTTGTTTTTAGAAGGTTCTTGAGAGGGGGAGGCGAGTGCTCAGTCGTCGCAGTGCAGGTGTTGGCAGGAAGCTTTATGGTGGGAATGTCGCTGTAAGATCGGGTTGGCAGTTGAGGTGAGGCCGCAGGCCTGCTTTGCGAAGAGGCAGGGTCCGAAGGTTGTTCGTTTTGAGGGAGTCGATGGGGAGAGGCGCTCTGTGGCAGGCCGGTCTCGGCAGCAGCGGCACGTGGCTGGAAAACGAGGAAGGTGGCTGGCACCTTACGGCTTTACGGCTTTGCGGGTTCTGGTCGCGAAGAACCTCCGTTCGTGGGCAGTTGGAACGGAGGTTCGTTGGCTGGTTTTTTGAAGCAGCGTTCAGGAAGGCATTGTGAGCGACAGTTGATTGTCTGAGTCATTGACTTCTGCCGTGATCTTCACTGGTCCGGCAGGGGCTCCATTGCCGCCTCTTCGTTGCTTCTTGCCTCCGCTGGGGTCGCCGATCAGTGTGGGGGCCTCGCCTTCATCGGGGTTCGATGCGGTGTTGGCAGACGCTGGGGCTGATTTCCCTTTCTCGTGTCCTCCCAAGATGTGAACTTCATGGGTGCCGATGGCCGCACCTGGCTCGCCAGTGGTGTAGTGCAGCTTGAATTGCCCCGTGTCGTCGGTCTGGCCGTAGGAGACCCCGCCGTGACCCTGCGGGTGGAACTCGAGTGTTGCGTTGACGAATGGAACCCCGTCTTTGGTCAGAGATCCAGCGACGGGGACGAGTTCTGGTTTGTCACCCGACGAGCAGCCAATGGCGAGGATGGATAAACAGGCCAGTGAAAGGAGTTGGGTGATTCGCGTGAAGCGTGTCATGAATTGGCTCGTTGTCTTCAGTCGTGTTTGGGGTGGAAGGAGGATGGCTTTCGGCAGAGGCGGCCCCGCATGGATGATGCGGGGCCGCTTTCCGAGCGAATGCACGCGTTAGTTTTGGAAGTCTTGGATGATGTTGCCGTCGAGTCGGCAAGCCAAATCGGAGAGCGTTTGATAGTTGATGTTTTCGCTGACGAAGTGGACCGATCCATCCGCCAGAACGAATTGTGCTCCGCCAATGTGGGCAGACCGGAATGGCGAGTGCATGCCGGGGCGACCGTACCAGTAAGGGCCGATTCCGAAGTAAGGGCCCCCGCCCGTGCCGTGACGAGTGGTTGGGAAGACGGGTGTGAAGTTGATCCCGGTACGAATCGAGGCAACGTTCATTCGGTAGCCATCGGCTGCTGACAGGGTTGGGTCCCCACCGCCACCGGACCAAGCCCCACCGTTCCAGTTGCCAACGCGGTCGTCATGTTGTTGCCTGGTGCCGTCTTCTTGGATAACGGACTTGAAGGTGCCGGTTTCCCCGACAGCGATTGTGTTGGTGGTTCCATCGGTGATCGAGGCGAAGCGAAGTGGTCGCGTGTTCTTGCTGTCAACCGGAACCATCACGCCGTTGTAGTCCACTCGGCCGTTGTGGCCGTTCCATTCTGTGTAGGGAATGTCTCCACCACCGGTGTTTTGTCCATAGTGATACATGCCGGCGACGCCCGCATAACATGGAACTTGAGTGGTGATCGTTTCAGGGGAACCCAGGGCAATCGTCCCAGCCGAAGCCGTGTCGTCACGGAAGATTTCGAGCGGACTGGAGGGACAGTTGAAGGTTGGAACCAACAAGCCATCGAGCCCACGCCAGCTGTAGTTGATGCCGTCGCGGTTCGAGAAGTCACCGCTGTAGTCGACGTGTGTGTAAGCCGCGGTTTGCTCGAGGAAAGGCAGGACTCGTACCAGCCAAGAGGCAGGGCGATTGAAATCGGCTGAATTCGCCATCGCGTAGGCGGTCGGTGGGAATGCCTTGTACGCATCGTGGTACATGTGGAGTGCCAATCCAATTTGCTTCATATTGTTTGAGCACTGCATTCGGCGGGCAGCCTCACGAGCGGACTGAACGGCGGGAAGAAGGAGGCCGACCAAAACGCCGATGATTGCAATCACGACGAGGAGTTCGACAAGGGTAAAGCCGGAGCTTTTGAGGGTGCGGGAGGATTGGCGGCGACACATTTCTTAAGGGTTCCAGTTGAACAAACGAGCAAAATTCGGCATGTCGATGCTCCCTGTTTGGAAAATCGGCATGCGTGATGTGGGCTCGGGCATCGCAATCGAGAGGCCAAAAGGGGATTGAGATGTGCTGGAAGAACCTCCTGGCGAAGCGCTCAAAGGGTGACGGGGGCGGATCCCAACCGAAGCGGATGCTTAGGCATGCTCTGAATGAGCAGAGGTGTGCGAGTTTTTATTGTTTTTTTGGCAGGCCTATGAGCGTCTGGTTGCCGGAACGCACCTGGAAGAGGGGGCGGTCCTTGGTGGGTGCTCAATCGAAAGGCACGGCTGCTCATAATGAACGCAGTGGCTCTCTGAGTTGGCGCCAATTTTGGATAGTGGCTGGCACCTTGCAGAATTGCCAGAGTGGCAGGAAGGATGGCAAGCGTCCGATTCGCGGCGGACGACAAGACGTTCGCAACGCGATTTACATGGCGGCTAATTCGGCACGGATTCACGATCCGGCGACCAAGGCGTTTTACGAACGGCTTCGCGGCCAAGGCAAACCCTTCAAGGTGGCGATGGTCGCTTGCATGCGGAAGATGCTTTCGACGGTCAATCAAATGGTTCGCAACGGAGAAACGTTTGACGCGACGAAGTACGCCTCCATGGCCGAAGTGCAATCCTGTCGCTAATCCACCCAAGCGTTGTCGCGAGTCCCTTTCGGGTCGCCTTCACGTTGGCCTGCGCTAGCGGTTGAGGCCAGCGTGAAGGCGATGTGGAAGGGACGGCCCCATTTGCCGAGCCCGATCGAGGTCGCACCGCCACGGGCAACCACGGCCCAAAGAAGAAGGGGGCGGCCGACCATCGAGACAAGCCCGACAACCGGCGGCCCGACGTACTCGCGTGTTGCCACGCGGTACCAGTCTGCAAGTTTAATCGAAGCGAGCTTTTACCCAAGAGCCCGCCGTTAGGATGCTGGGCTGAGAACGCCATGGAATCAAGAAATTTAAGATCTTTGATCGCTCACACTTGCCAAGTTCATTGCGTTCGCTCTCCCAAACTGCGTTTGGGGAGAGGTGCATCGTGTGGAATCCCACGAACTGCGGCATCGATCAACTGCACGATCTCTTTACCTGGACAGGTGCATTGCTCGGGTGCTTGGTTTTGAGATTGAGCCACCGAGGTCACGGAGAGCATGGAGGTTGTTCTTCGGTGATCAATCCGCAATGTGGCTGGCAGCTTACGTAGCCTGCGGCATCGTGGGGACGTTGGCAAAGAGCTTGTCGGCCTTGATCAGCGCACTCGCGGGGGGAGCTAATGAGGCGGACTGCTGTCCTAGCAGATGTCCTAGCAGAAATTGCGCCAGTCGCTTGGCCGGATGCGCAAAACCGACGAAAGCGAGAGGTCAGCGGGCTGTCCGTATGCCAGGTCGTGCCGCCGCCCGGCGCCGGCTCGCTTGCCGGACCGCTCATATGACAGACCAAAAGTTGTGCAGTGAAACTTTTCGAATCCACCCCAGATGGTGCTGTTTGCTAACGGCCCGCTCGAAAATTGAGCGATTTTGGTGCGTGTGCACAAATCTTGGGCAGTCAATGGATGTTGCAAAAGCGTCGGAAATGAGACTTTAGGCAAAGTCAAAAGTTTTTTTTAAAAGTTCTTGGGAAATCTGGTGCTCAAGCAATTGTTCCAGTGGGGAATGATCGCCCCTTAAGTCGCTTTCTCGGACGAAACCTGTCTTTGAGGAGAGATTCTCGGGGACTGGTGGCTCTGCAATTGCGTCAGTGGCGAATCGGAAGACCTGATGCAGGTTTTTCAGCAACCGGTGTGTTTCGCCAATCGGCGAATACCGGAGATCTATTTTCCGTACTATTTCCGTACTTCGAGTGGAACAAGGAAGACGCATGAGACATTTTTATCGTCCGAGGCCTAACGCACGGGCAGGGTTTACGCTGGTCGAACTCCTCGTCGTGATCGCAATCATCGGCGTGCTGGTTGGGCTGTTGCTACCGGCGGTCCAGGCAGCTCGAGAAGCTGCTCGTCGAATGAGCTGCAGCAACAACATGAAGCAGCTCGGCCTCGCGTTGCACAACTACCACAGTGCGTTCAACGAGATGCCGAAGCAAGGCACGGGTACGGCAGGGAACAATGACCTCGGCCATGGAATGCAAACCTGGTCGTCGGAATCAAACTCGCTGATGACACTCAGCGCCTTTGTTGCGATGACACCTTTCGTTGAACAACAGGCTCTGTGGGAAGAAATCAGCAACCCCTCCACTTATCAGGTCGACAACCCAACCGTTGCAAGGAGTCCTTCGTGGCCCGCCATGGGGCCTGGGCCAGAGCAAACTTCCATTGGCTATCGATACCGCCCTTGGATGACGCAACTGTCAACGCTTCGCTGCCCAAGCGATCCGGGTGAAGGTCTCCCGGCCATGGGACGTTGTAACTACTCGGTGTGCCTTGGTGACTCGGCCATTTGGGTCCAGCTTTACGGTGATCTCGACGACAACTGGCAGAAAAGCTCGAACTCGGCGACGAAATCGAAGGCGACGGGACGCGGTGCTTTCGTTCCACGTATCACGACTAAATTCCGTGACATCCTGGACGGCCTTTCCGGCACAATCGCGTTCGGTGAGCACATCAGCTCGCTCAATGATGGCGACGTTCGTGGTCAAGTAGGAGTTGATATTTCTACCACCTACGACAACCCGCAGAGCTGCAATGCATTCGTCAGCCCGACCCGACCAGGTTTCTGGTCGGATGGCACCGACGGCGGCACAGCACCTCCAGGGTACATGGGTGGCAATTCGTGGTGGGGATCGGACGTCTGGGGTCGCGGTTTCGCATGGGCCCACTTTTCATCGACGGACACGGGATTCTTGACCCAAGCCCCGCCCAACAGTGCGACTTGTATTGAATGGTGGAGCAAATTTCAGCCAGGCAATATGTCACCGAGTAGCCAGCATCCCGGCGGATGCCACGTGACAATGGCTGATGGCGCGGTTCGGTTCATCACCGAGTCGATCGAGTCCGGCGATCAGACCTCAGACAGCCCCGGTTACGCCAACAATCAATCGGTCCAAACGGCCGCCCACCTCCGGCCTGGGGCTGAGAGCCCTTACGGATTGTGGGGAGCCCTCGGGACTCGTGCGAGCAGAGAAATCATCGACGGAGACTATTGATCGACGCTGTTGGCTGTCGTTTTAAACTTGAGAAGCCGTCGTCGTTTTCGAGGCGGCTTCTTCCGATTCAAGGCCCTTCCTCTGGACTTCACAGTTGCAGTTGGAGGTTGAGTTTTTCGAAACGTTCGAATGACTGGCTACGAATCAAACGTTTCTTCATTTTCACAACTAGGTTTTTCGATGAAAAAGTATTTTTGCTTGTTTGGTTTGACGTTGATGCTCTTCACCACAACCGGGTGCGATAGTTCAACGAGCGAATTGGTAACACCGGATGAAGACTTTTATGCAAAAGGTCTCGAAGCCGAAAAGAACGGTGTCCCCCCAGGTTCTTCCCCTGGGGCGGGTGGATCGGTGAAGCCCGGCAGTGGCCCATCCGCGATTTCTCCCTGACCACTGGTTTCGTTTCACGAGCAATGTGAAACCAATCTGAGTTTGTTCTGCTGGCCAGAGCAAGTCGGTGTGCTCAATGGAGAATTGGAGGAAAGCGTCGGAGCTAGTATCCCGATGCAGCAGTCTCTCTTCGAGTTCTTCGGCAAGCCAATCGAATGGAGTTCCTCCATCAAGAACCACCAACCGCAGCCGTTGGTGGTTCTTTTTTTGGGGGGGGACTTGGCCAATCAACCGAAGCAAACGTCCGTCAGCTACCAATGGCACCGTTCGTTTCGAATTTCCCTCCGTTGGCCAAATCGTCTTCGCTGTCAAATCAGCCTGTGATTCCCAGGCCGGTCATTGTGCCCGTGCTGGTGGCGAACTGGTCCACCTCCATGCCGTGCTGCTGCAACAGTGAGACGTAGAAGTTGGGCAGGGGGTAGTTGTTCTTGCGGTCAAATTCCAAGTGACCGCCATGCTTGAACCCGCCACCCGCGATCAGCACCGGCATGTTTCGGTTGTCGTGGTTGGAAGAGTTGCCGAGGTTGCTGGTCAGGAACACGGTGGTGTCATCGAGCAGGTTGCCGTGTGAATCACCGTGCTGAGCGAGCCCACGAAGGAAATCGCCCCATTGGCCGATCAGGGCTTCTTCAACCAAAGCCAGTTGCTCCAACTTGGTTTCGTCGCGGCCGTGATGGCTGAGTGAGTGGTAGCCTTCCTCGACGCCTTCGACCGGGACCACTCCGCCGCTGCCGGGAAGGTGCAGCGTCACGTAGCGTGTCGAATCCGTTTCCATCGCCAGTGATACGACATCGCACATGGTTTTCATGCGACCGATCAAGTCGTTGGGATTGCGGATGTCGATGGGGGCAGTGGCGTCCACCGCTGGTTTGGGCAATTCGGCCCACTTCTGAGATTGCTGCATGCGTTGTTCGAGTTGACGAACGCTGGTGAAGTAGGCGTCCAAGCGGTCGCGGTCGCCGCTTCCTAGGTCGCGCTGCAGCGATTTGGCATCTTCGGCAACGATGTCCATGATGCTGCGTCCCTGACGCACTCGATCGGCTTGTTTCGCTCGTTCCGCGGGCGAGTTGTCCACGAACAGTTCCGCGAAAAGTTGCGAAGCCGACGTGATTGGCGGGATCATCGCGCCGCTCTCGGTGTAACAGGGGCTGGTCGAACCTCCCGTGCTGCAGACCAGCGATGGGAACCGCGTTGCATGGCCTTTGTGCTTGGCGAGGTACTGGTCGATCGAGATCGTGTTGTTCACCGCGCCGGAGGACCCCATCGGCGTCGCGGTCAAGATGCTGGCTTCGGCGCGATGGCCTCCGTTGACGCCGGGGTGCGATGAACCGGACACGACGGTCACTTTCTCGCGCAGGTCTTGCAGGGATTTCAGATAGCGAGAGGGTTGATAGTTCATCCCGGTGCCTTCGGGAGCCAGGTTTTCGGGCACCAAACCCAGGCCGACGGTCATGGCCACAAATCGTTTGGATCGGCCGGATCCTTCGCCACTGTCACTGGCCGCCAACGCGGGACGCATGGCGGACAGAAATGGCAATCCCATCGCGACGCCCGAGCCACGCAACAGGGTGCGGCGTTTCAGGGGGCTTCGTGAATGAAGGTTGCTGCGTTTCATGATCGATTCTCGAAGGCAGGGGTGAGTGGAGGGAGAAGCGGCATCGGATGCGGCGTGGTGGCAACTTGGGTGGGGTCACTTGGAAAGGAACAAGTCGCTGTGGATGACTTCGTCCAGCAAGGATCGAAAACCAAATTCGTCGTCGCGCGTGTTCGCAACAATCTCTTCGATGCGATCACGATCGGCAAACTGAATGGTTTGGCCGGTGGCGTAGGTGGTGAAGTGCGACGCGAGATTGGCGGCCAAGCGTTCATCGCGTTCGGCGATCAAACCACGGAAAGCGACGAACGAATCGAAGGTGGCTCCATCGGGCATCGCAAAGCTGGGGTCGACGTCGGCACCAGCTTTGTAGGCGTTGCCACGTTTTTGCATGTAGCGATCA
Source organism: Rhodopirellula islandica (assembly GCF_001027925.1). NCBI lineage: Bacteria > Pseudomonadati > Planctomycetota > Planctomycetia > Pirellulales > Pirellulaceae > Rhodopirellula > Rhodopirellula islandica. Next base: position 153,009 of record NZ_LECT01000031.1, read on the forward strand.
CGCCAACGACCTCCCGCGTCGAAGTTTTCGAGGGCAAAGCCGGGTGGATCGATGTTTTGGTGACAGGCGGCACAGGACGCGTCGGCTTGGTGTTTGGCCAGCAGTTCGCGAATGGTTTTGGCACCTCGAATGTCAGGCTCGACGGCGGGAACGTTTTCGGGGGGAGAGGGGATTTCGATTCCCAAGATCCGTTCCGACACCCAAATGCCCCGCAGAACCGGCGAGGTGTCGTTGCCTGCCGCGGTGACTTTGAGGATCGAACCATGGCTGAGAAGTCCGCCGCGAGGCGACGCCGGATCGACGCGAACGAGTTTCATTTGGTCGTTCAGGTCAGCAATGTCAGCTTCCGATTCGGTCAGTCCGTAGTACCGAGCCAAGCGAGAATTGAGGTAGGTGTAGTCAGCACCGACCAGTTCACGAACAGGGCGGTCTTCGTCGAGTAGTCGCTGGAGGAAATGATGGGTTTCCGCCAGCATGGCGGCTTGAACGCTCGGGTCAAAGTCACGGAACAATCGTCGGTCTGGTTCCGTGAAATCAATGTCGATGAGATCCAACCACTGATCCGAAAAATCGACCAGGAAACGTTGCCCGCGACGTGTTTGCAGCAAGCGATCGGTTTGGCGTCGGAGTTCTCCTTCGCGGCGAAGCAGGCCTTGGTCCGCGGCGGCTCGGAGCTCTTCGTCGGGCATGGAGCCAGTCAGGAAATAGCTCAGCCGCGAGGCAATCGCCCAATCGTCCAAACGCCCCGATTCGTCGGCGAATTCGGTCAGGTACAGAAAACGCGGTGAGCACAGCACGGCGCGGTACCCGGCTCGCAAGGCCTCGATGAACGTCGCGCCGCTTTGGCGTTCTGCTTCGGCGAGTTGCAGGATGGACTCGATGGAGGCAGCATCGACCGGGCGACGGAAGGCGAGGTCCGCGAATCGTGTGATCGCGGCTCGCAGTTCATTGCGATCGCGTTTTTCCGTGAACTTCTCGACGTTGACTTCTGATCGCTGGAGTGTGCGGTTGTAGCGAAGTGGAAGTGTCCCCAGCAGTCGCTCGCGAGACTCTTTGCGGTCGCCTCCGGGGTAGATGCGTTTCATCTTCAGCGAATGCATTGCCACGCCGGGAAGGTCCTGGTCTTCGCCCTCTCCGAAACCGACTTGGCCGCCTTGGAAGCGTCCTTGTTTGAGCGTTCGGTCGGCGGGGCGGACTTCCAGCATGTGGCCCTTAGGCAGCCAAGCCTGGTAAGTCATGGTTTGTGGTTCGGCCTCGGCTTCGAAACTGCCGATCCAGGACAGCAGCGGAGCACCTGAGTTGCATTCGCCGCTTCGCACGCTGCACCAGATGCCGTGATCCTGGGGGGGCTTCAGCCCCGAGGCGGTCAGGGTGATTTCGTACCAGCCATCTTCGGGCACGCGAGTCGACGAGATTCGGCCGTAGAAGATCATGCCGGACGACCAAATGACCGCCAGTCCCTTTCTCATCTCGGGGTCTCGATTGCGGCGGCCCTTGGGTTTGTTGGCAATTTTCTCGGGAGGCATGTCCAGCGTCCACTCCGAGGCGGGTTGGAGTGTTTTGGCAAACGCAGCGTCGAGCGCCGCGTCGACGACTCTCAAGTGTGTGTTCAGCTGGAAGTGGGACATGGATTGTGCCGACGCCAGGTGGACGTAGCCACCGACGCGTTGTTCGGGCGGCATCAGGCCATCGAGCGGCAGTTCGACCCTCAGCAAGTCCTGCAGCGTTCGCGAGAGTTGTTCGTTGCTGAGCCGCCGGCCTCGAACGCGACCTTCTTGGCGTTGCTGATTGAGTTGATAGGTTCGCAAACGATCTCGAAGCGGTTCGGTGAAATCGCGGACCGTTTCGGGATCCAGTTCGACATCTTCTGGCGGAGGCATCACGCCACTTTGGACTCGGTCGTGAATCACGACCCAGCGTTCCAGGGAGGCGGCGTTGGTCAGGTCCGGCGAAACGGAGTGAATGTCAAAACCGCCTTCCCCGTCGGGGCCATCGTGGCAGTCGATGCATTGAGCCTGCAGGAATTCGACCGAATCGGCGGAGATCAGGCGGTCGGTCTGCGAGGCCGGACTGGCCGCAATTGCGGGACGGCCGACAGCAAGTGCAAGGCAGGCAAAGCAAGCGAGGCCTGCAGCCAGCCGAAAGGGCGAGATCGATAGCATGAACCGGGCACGCAATGTTGGGAGGGGAGAAAGGCGGGACGTCTTGGTTGCAGATAAAATGCCAGCGGGCTTGAGGAGCCGCAGCAGACATTTCAGAGCAAGTTGGACGCGTTCCCTGATTATAACGAATGATGGACTCGAAATGAGCGAATTTTGCCGCTCAAATTGTCGACGGAAGAAGGGATTCGCGGACGGGATCGCGGCGGCGAACCATTTTGCGTTTTGGGCGTAGCAAGGTTTTGCTTCTCTTCTTGTTCCACCCATTCTGAATTGCGCGAGATTTCATGTCGGCGACGATCGGACTCGTGCTCGTGGCCGCTGGGTTGGCGGCGATTTTCAGTTGGTTGGTTCTGTTTCCGATCCGAAAATTTGCGGCTCAGCTTGGATTGCTGGATCGTCCCGGTGGTCACAGCAGTCACACCGTGCCAACGCCGCTGGGCGGTGGATTGGGGATTTACTTCGGAATCTTGGGGACGGTAGCGCTGGCGACGTTGGCCGCGGCGCTGTTGCACGATCCCGAGGCGGTGCCCGCTTGGATCACGTCGCTTCGTGAGCTGACTTCGCCCGCGATTGTGCCGGCGGGATGGTGGGATGCCGCGATGCTGCACGCACCCGGTGTCTGGTCTCGTTGCGGCGATGTGTGGTGGTTGATCTTGGCCGGAACGATCTTGGTCGCTTTGGGGCTGGCGGATGACCGGTTTGGTTTGCCCGTCGGATTTCGATTGGGCGTTCAGTTCGGAATCGCTGCGGCGGTCGTGTGGGGATTGAACATCGAGCTGTCGTTGTTCATCGACGGTGGCTGGCTGACCAAGTTGTTGTCGGTGGTCTGGATCGTCGCCGTGATCAACTCGTTCAACATGCTCGACAACATGGACATGTTGTCCTCGGGAGTGGCTGCCATCATCGCTGTTTCGATGGCGCTCGTGATGTTGACCATTCCGGATCCGGGCACGGATCGGCCACAGTTGTTGGTCGCGTCGCTGTTGTTGGTTGTGGCGGGGGCGTTGATTGGATTTCTGTTCCACAATCGTCCCCCGGCGAGGATCTTCATGGGGGACGGCGGCAGTTACTTGGTCGGTTTCTTGATCGCGGTCGGCATGTTGATGGCAACGTTTGCGGCGGGGGATTCTGGCGACGGGGCCGTTGCAGGTTGGGTGGGCAGTCGGCCTCACGCGGTCTTGGCCCCTCTGTGTGCGATGGCGGTTCCGCTCTACGACATGACCACCGTGATCTGGATCCGAATCCGACAAGGACGCAGCCCGTTCCAAGGCGACCACAGCCACTTGTCTCACCGATTGGTGGACTTGGGGCTGTCAAGAACGGGGGCGGTTGCAACCATTCATTTGATCACCGCGACGTGTGGGCTCTCGGCGTTGTTGTTGGCGCACGTCGGTGTTTGGCAAGCGATCGCGGTGCTGGGCATTGTGATGTGTTTGCTGACGCTGGTTGGCATCTTGGAATCCACGCAGTGGCGGCGGCCGGACAAGTGAACCAGAAACGAAAGGCCGGCCCACCCAAAACGGCTTCTCAGAAAGCGAGCTGGTCAAACCAAGCGGACGACCGGGAAGCAGCTCGCGAATCGTCAGGCAGTTCCTCTGCGGTTTCGGACCGGGCGACGCTGGAATCCTTCGGAACAAAGGGAATGACGTCGGTCGTGCTGGGGATGCTTGCCGCCCTGATGATGTGGGCGTTTTACCATCCATCGGATTCGACCGAGGTGGAACAGGGAGGTGCCTTGGGGTGGTGCTTGGCAACGTTGTTGATCGCGGTGGCGATGCAGTTGTTCTGCGTTGGGCGATCCTTTTTGGTTGCCCAAGACGAGCGTGGTTCACGAGACCGAGCCGATCGAGCAGGCGATTGGCTGGTCGATGGAATCGTGTGCTTGCTGGCTGGTTGGATCGGGTACGCGGCGGTCACCCAGTTGAATGTGCCAATGAGTTCATGGGAGGGAACTGAGACGATCGGCGGTGACTGGCGAGCGGCCAGCAACGAAGCATGGGTGTGGATCGCTGGTGCGGTTTGGTTCGTCGGTTTGCGGCGTTGGCTGAGTGGACCGCAGGCTCGATCCTCGATCGGCGAACTTCGGGGCAACCAGTTGGCGTTGCTGGGATTGGTCGTGGTCGGCGCAGTGTTGCTGGCAGCGCACGCTTTGCATCAGGTTCATGTGTCCTTGCCGCAAACCTTGCGGGAATACAAGGCGGATCCAGAGCGAGTGTTGGCGGAAGTGGGAATCAATGCTCCGGAAGGTTCCAACGCTCGGATGATCTTTGAGAACCGTCTGCGTGACGGTGGCCCGACGGCAACGTTTGCGTTGGCCAACACCCTGGCGGGTTTGCTTGCGATGGCGATGGTGGTCGTGATCGCGGTTTTGCTTCCGGTTCTTGGGAACACCTTCCCGAAAACGGTCTCTCGATTGAGAGTCGGAAGTGAACGTTCAACTGCACAACCTGAGACAACATCGCGTCCGCCGATTGCGGTGGCGATTGGTTTGTTGTTGGTCGCAGCGATCTTGTGCTTGGCTCTCAAGGACACGCAGAGCCGTGCAGGTGTGTTGTCCGTGTTGATCGTTGGCGGCTGCGTGTTGCTGGATTTCGCTTGGTCGAGTGCGCGAGGAAGGCGGTGCGTGACGGCATTGTCGTTGGCGATCTCCGCCGTGTTTGTGGCGATGCCTTTAGCGGCCAGAGGCTGGTTCGGAACGGGCTGGATCTCTGCATTGCCCGAATCGGTGCGATACCGTTTTCAATACTGGGAAGCCACTTGGCGAATGGTCGAGTTCTCCCCGTGGACCGGTGCTGGACCGGGCAACTATCAACAGGCCTACCATCGTTTTCGATTGCCTGAATCGCATGAGATCATCGCGGACCCGCACCATTTCGTTTGCGAGACTCTGGGGGCAGGCGGATTCCCAGCGGGACTTCTGTTGGTCGGGCTGTTGGCGGTGGGGGCTTGGTTGTTCTGGCGAGCCGAACATGGCACGAACGAATCCATGCCAGTCGACTTGTCTGCTGAACCGAAGGCGTCTGGACCGTTGCGGGCAGCTGGATCGCATGCAGGCTTCGTTCGGTGGAGCGTTCCGGTGGGGGCGGGGATTGGTGGATTGGCGGTCTGGATCCTGGGGATTCGCAACCATGACCTGCCCGATTTCGACGCTCACCTGATCGCGATTCCGATCGCCTGTGCCGCTGGTTGGCTGTGGTGGTTTCGATTGCCGGACGAAAGTTCAGCGACCGATCCGGGCTGGGATGTTCGTCGGATTGCCGCGTTTGCGTTGATGGCGGGATGCATGCACCTCAGCTTTTCGGGCGGATGGACGGTGCCGGGAATCGCCGTGGTGCTGTGGACGTTGGCGGCGATGGTCACCTCCTCGGGGCATTCCTTTTCTTTGTCCGGGCCCTTCAGTATGTCACGGGCGGAGGATTCGCTCGCCAACGATTCCCGGCTGCGGGTGCCGGATGGACGCACTGGATTTCGGGTGCGATGGAGGGTGGTCGGGAGCGCGATGGTGGTGGGATTGGCTGCGGTGACGATGTGGATGGTTTCGTATCAACCTGTCACGGATTCGCGGCGCTGGATGGCGGAGGCTCAGATTCAGATTCGTCGAGGCAATCTGGTCGGCGGGGAGAAACTCTGCCAGCGAGCAATGGAGGCGGACCGGCACGCGTTTGATCCCGCCATTTTCCGTTTGCACGTGATCGAACAAGCTTGGTTGCAGCGGTTTGCTGCGAATCCGTCTTCGGTGGGGATGAGCCCACGATTCGAGGAGGCTTTGGAAAATGCGATCCAGCGAGCCGGAAACGATCCCTCGCGATTGCAAGCGATCGGCGAATTGGTGCTGCACCGATATCAAGTCGGTGGGGAGGCAGAGGCACTGGCTCAGGCCAAAATGATTTATGATCGGTGCCAAAGGCTCAGCCCCTGGCATCAAGCGATCGCGGCCCAACGAGCTTTGATCGCCGAAGCCGAGGGGGCTCCCGAGGAAACGGTTCGTGAATTGGCTGAGAAAGCCATTGAATTGGCGGAAACCGGCGGGGTGGTCACGCGTCAGCTCTCGTTGCAATGGATTTTGGTGGTCCGGCCGATCGGGCGATCCGCGATCCAGCAACCCGTCCGCCAGTCGGCTCAGGTGGCCATGGATGCCCTGCGGTTGTAGTGGCCGCGAACGCTTGGCAATGAGCAACGCTTTGCAATGAACCAAGTGCAGGTGCCTGACGTAACCCAGCGGTGATTCTCGTTTTTTCTTTTCTCGTCGTCGTTTTGCCATGAAAACGTTGCTCGCTTGCTTGATCGTTGCCGGAATCGGCGCTGCGATCGCCTACAACATCAATGAATCCAACTACGGCCACTACGAGGCTCACTTTGGGCCCATCGATTACGAGGGGAAAACGACGGCGGCCAATGCGATGGCGTCTCTGAAGAAAGATTGGAGCGAGGATGTTCCCAAGGTCGAACTGCCGGACGGCAATGAGTACGACTTCGGAATCATGCAGCCAGAAGAAGAGGGGGAGCACACGTTCACTGTTGTGAATGTGGGCGTTGCGCCGCTGACATTGAAAATCGGGGCGTCGACCTGCAAATGCACCGTCGGCACTCTGGAAAACGAGAGTTTGGCTCCCGGCGAAAAAACCGAAGTCAAAATGTCGTGGACGGTGAAGACCAATGAGACCACGTTTGGACAGTCGGCCGAACTTCGCACCAATGACCCCACGCAAGTCGCGATTCGTTTCGAGATCACCGGGAAGGTTGTTCGCCAGGTGCAATTGGTGCCCGAAACGTTGACTTTCAAGGAAGTTGCCTCCGGCGAGCCCATTGAATTGGAGTTGAAGGTTTACAGCTACATGAGCGACGAGATTGAATTGGACCAGCCCAAATTCAGCAGCGACGAAATGAACGAGCTGGCTGAGTTTGAAGTCACGCCGCTTGAAATCGATGACGAAGAGCACGCCGAAGCCACCCAGGCTTTCCTGGTCAAAGCTTCCATCGCACCCGGTTTGGAACAGGGTTCCGTGAGCCAAAACTTGGTGATGCCGTTCCACAAGGTTGGAGCAATCGCAGATGCATCAGCCAACGGCGAATCGGAACTCAACGAAGATGACGAGTCTGCGGAGTCGATCGTCGCGGCGGTGACGGGCCGGATCGTCGGTGTGCTGAGCATGTTGGAAAGCACCAAGCTGACCGGGGTCTCCGGCGGCGGGTACATCTATGACTTTGGGAAAATCACCGAGCCAGGGCCGCAAAAGGCCAAGGCGTTTGTGGTCTTGAAAGGACCGGAACGTGACAAGACGAAGCTGTCGATCGGAGAAGTCACTCCCGAAGGTGTCGTGGAAGCCAAGCTGAATGACCCCATCCAAAATGGTTCCATGTCGTTGTATAGCCTTGAGTTCACCTTGACCCCTGGTGACGAAAAAATCGATCGATTGGGCATGAACCGAGAAGACTACGGATTGGTCACGATTGTGTCCGATAACCCCAACGTGCCTTCCATGAAATTACGCCTGAAATTTTCGCTGCCGGCGCGTTAAGATAAACGGGTCGCGTAACCAAGGGGACCATGACGATGTCGTCGCTGCGATCGAATCGAACCATCCATGACGACCGTGGTCCCCTCTGCGTTGGACGTGAATTGTCGGGAAAAGACTCATTCAACGCAGCTGATCAGGCCCAGATGAAATCGCCACGCCCCTTTTTCAACAGTTTGTCGACCTCGATTGGGGCTTCGATGATCGCTTCTGTGAAATGTTCTCGTTGGTCCTGTTGGATGGCCGTTCTGGGGGCTTCCGCGATCACAGTGGTGGGGTGTTATTCGCCCGCGCCGCTGGCGAAACAATCTGAGAAAGATGAGATCACTTCACTGTCGCCACCCGAATTGGTGGCGGTTGAACCGGTCGCGGTTGATTCCGTGGCGGACTACCGAGGGCGAGTTCAACTGCCTTCGGATGACTGGCGTTTCGCTCGCCAGCAACCACTTTCTTTCGCGACTTCGGCTGCCTTAGACGTCACTCGTGAGGACGCGGAATCGGTGGATCCAACTGGTGGCTGGTCCGGTGACGAACTGACCTGGACGGTCGAAACCGATGAGGAATCGGTTGCCAAGGAATCGGCGGTGCCTGCCAAAGTTGCGACCGGCAAATTCGATGGCGAAATGGACCTGAGCCAAATCGATCCTGCGGAAGACACTCAGTCAGAAAAGTCGGCTTCGGATCTGGGCAAGGTTGAAATCGTGCCGAGGCCCATGGCTCGCAAGGAGATCGAAGCGGAAATCGTGCCGACCCCGCTGGGCCTGCCGGAGAATCATCGTTCAGCGGTCGCGAAAAACGCGGGGGCTAACACCGCACGTCGGTTGGAAGTTCCCGCAGCGGATCTGTCGGACTCGCCCATGGATCGGATCGCACCTGAAAAGATCGTGGCCAAACGTCCGCTCAGCGAGGCGGAGAGCTCCGAGTCGGAGCGATTGAGTTTCCCTGAGGAAGCCACGACCGCTTTCCAACTGACGGGACCCGATGCTCCAATCATCGACACTTTGATTGATGCGGAATCGGTTGGCGGTGGTCAAGAACCGGAGGACTACAACACTTGGCCCGCGCCCTCGCTGACGCTGTTCGTGACCGGTCAACAACACGGTTACATCGAGCCATGCGGTTGCACGGGGCTGGAAAATCAAAAGGGCGGTGTCGCTCGGCGAATGACGTTCCTGAACCAGCTGCGTGAGAAAGGATGGGAAATGGCACCCATCGACGCCGGGAACTTAGTCCGTCGCTACGGTCGCCAATCGGAAATCAAATTTCACCGTTCACTCGAAGCCCTTCGCAAGATGGGCTACGTCTCGGTTGGCCTGGGACCTGACGACGTTCGTTTGAGCGTGAATGATTTGATCCAAGAGGCGTCGCCTGGCGATCCGGAAGAAGCGATTTATGTGTCGGCCAACGTGATCCCGTTCGACCGTTCGTTGATGCCATCACACCGCGTCGTTCGCAGAGGCGGCATGACGTTGGGCGTCACAACGATTCTGGATCCAGATTCGTTGGAAACCAAACTCAGCGATGACATTCAACTGACGGCCTTGGTGGATGCGGCAAAAGAAGCTTTGGCAGCGATTCAGGAAGAGGATCCGGATTACACGGTGCTGACATTTTATGGCGAGGAAAAGAACGCCCAGGAGTTGGTGCGTGCGGTTCCTGGTTTCGACCTGGTCGTGATTGCTGGTGGCTACGGCGAGCCGACTTATCAGCCACAGGCGATCGAGGGCACGGAAACCAAGTCGATTTTGACTGGTGACAAAGGCATGTACGCGGGGCTGGTGGGTTTGTATCCCGAGGGACCGATTCGCTACGCCCGTGTGCCGTTGTCTCACGAATTTGACGACGCTCCTGAGATGCGAGCGTTGATGAAGGATTACCAGTTCCAACTTCGCGATCTGGGCTTCAGCAACTTGGGGCTCAAGCCCATTCAGCATCCCTCCGGCGGTCAATTTGTTGGTTCGGAAGCGTGTGGCAAGTGTCACACGACCGCCTTTGACATCTGGGAAGGTTCGGCTCACTTCGAGGCCACCGAGCACTTGGTCAACCCAGGCGAACGCGGTGACGTTTCTCGCCACTTCGATCCCGAGTGCATTTCATGCCACGTGACCGGATGGAACCCACAAGGTTACTACCCATACGTTTCCGGCTACTTGGACTTGGAAGCCAGTTCCCATTTGCATGGCAACGGTTGCGAGAACTGCCACGGTCCCGGTGCGGCTCACACGAAAGCGGAAGCAGCCGACAGTGGCGTCAGCGACGAAGAGAAGACTCGTCTGCGGGACGCGATGAAGCTGCCGCTGGAGGAGGCTCGCGAATCGTGCATGAAGTGCCACGATTTGGACAACAGTCCCGACTTCCACGCAGAGGGCGCTTTCGACGACTACTGGGCCGAGATCGAGCACTACGGGGTCGACTGATCGTGGAGCAAGAAGACCAAAGCGATTGAAGGCATTCCCCTGCCGCAAACCTCGTGGGCCAGGTCCTACCTGGGTTGGCTCGTCGCGGGGAAAGGTTGCTCTTGTGATCGTGCTTGGATCACGCCTCGCTTTGTTCCAAAGCATTGGCTGGTTGCCAGGTGAGACCTGGCCTACATCGCTTGGCCACTGGAGTGGCCAGGATGTTAAGCAGGTACGCATGAGTCATCGGGTATGTGAACCGTTGGCGTTCGCCACGGTTTTCACGCACAACCGGGGCTAACGCCCAAACGGCTCACATGGTTGTGCGTGGTCATTCCTGCCGACCTGCTTAGTGTGGTCCCTCGCTGACGCGTTCGGGTTGTGAGGTGGGTTGGTCAGGCAGCGACGGTTTCTAATTTTGCTGAATCGGAACGGTTGTCAGTGGCAGCGTTCGAATCTTTGTCTTCGAGCAACCCATCACACATCCGGTAGCAACGATCAGCCGTTTCCGCGATCGAGTCATCGTGAGTGATCATCACGATCGTCAGATTGTCTGCTTGATTCAGTTCGCGAAGCAAGCTCAGGATCGTGGCTCCGGTTTCGGTGTCCAGGTTGCCTGTCGGCTCATCAGCCAGCAACAGTTTGGGGTTGGACATCAAGGATCGTGCGATCGCCACGCGTTGCATTTCGCCGCCTGACATCTCAGACGGTTGGTGATGACTGCGGTCCAGCAATCCAACTCGATCCAGCATCGCTTCGGCGCGAAGTCGCAGTGACTTTCGATCGCGGAGGTAACCCAGAACACTGCGACGAATCATGGCGGGGGCCAACACGTTTTCAATCGCGGACAGTTCCGGCAGCAGGTGATAGAACTGAAAGATGATGCCAATCTGGGAATTGCGATACTGATCGCGACGGGCGCGGCTTTGGTTGTCGATGCGTGAGCCATCAAACCACACCTCTCCCGAATCGGGTTGATCGAGCGTTGCCAGCAAGTGCATCAACGTGCTCTTGCCGCTGCCGCTGCGTCCGACGAGTGCGGACATTTCACCTGCCGCAAAACCAACGTCGATGCCGCGCAGAATGGGCAGTTCGATTTTGTCCTTGTGGTAACTCTTGCGAATCCCGCGGGCTTCCAGCAGCAGTTCAGGCGAGGAATGCATGGATTGAATCGTTGGTCGAAGGAGGGGATGGGGAGAGGTTTCGAAGGGGAACGAGTCGGAGGTCAGTTTCTGGCGCCGTTGATGCGACGCCGCGGATCACTCGAATCGCAGGGCAGCCACCGGATGCATGCGAGCGGCACGGATCGCGGGCAGAACGCTGGCGGTGGTCGCGATCGCGATCGCACCCGCCATCACCCAAGCCAACGTGAATGGGTTGAGGATCGTGGGGATCTCGGTGAAGTAATAAACCGTGGGGTCAAAGACTTCTTGCCCCGTGATTTTCTCAATCACCGCGGCGACGTCATTGATCTTGTGAACAAACACGATCCCACCGATCAGACCGACGCCGCTGCCGACGATGCCCAGCAACAGGCCGTAGCTGAGGAAGATGCTCATCACACCACTGCCGCTGGCACCAAGTGCTTTGAGCGTTCCGATGTCGCGTGTTTTTTCAACCACGATCATGAAGAAGGTGGCGAGGATGCCAAATCCAGCCACAGCAATGATCAAGAACAACAGGATGTTCAAGATCGTTGTTTCCAAGCGAACGGCGGCCAACAATGGGCCCTGCATGTCACGCCAAGTTTGGGTGCTGTAGGCATATGTGTCGGGTGGGAAACGCAAACGCAGAGCATCGCGTACGGCGTTCAGGTCCGCTCCTTCAATCAGTTTCAGTTGGATCGTGGTGATGCTGGTGGTGCCTGAGATCGGATCGATCATCCCGCGAAAATCTTGCAGTTGATCCAGACGCACGAAAGCAAACGTGCTGTCGTATTCGCTCATCCCGGATTCATACATGTCCACCACGGTGAACTTTTGGTTGACGACTTTGGGTTTGTCGGAGGCATTGGGGAACATCAGGCGAACGTCGTCGCCGGGGCGGCAATAGTAGTGATCGCGAACGTTGCCATCCGCGTCGCGTGACTTGTTGCTGCAGGTTGAGATTCCCAGGATGATGCCGGGGTACTGGTCGGCTTCGGGATCGAAATAGACGGGTGCTTCGCCGGCACCTTCTTCCCGAATTCCTTCGGGCACAATCGTGCCAATCGAAGGCCCGTCAAACCCGAACGAGGGACCGTCGGATTCGACCAACTCTGTGTTTTCGAGTTGTGGTTTGCCGCTGGCCAGGCGTGCCGCTTCTCGGCTCAGGTCTTCGATGCGTTTGCGTTCGGTTTCCCAGGCTTTTTCCATCCGCGCGTGATCGCGGCGGTACTTCCATCCGGAGTGAGGGAATCCTTCGCGAGCTTCTTCGTAGCCGTCTTCACGCAAGTCAAACGAAACCGCGGTTTGGTTTTCGGGGTGCAGGAGATAGCGGCCGAAGTGGCTGACGTTGTCATACGTTTTCGCGTCGATGCCGACGAGGTTGACGTGATGCGTGATCAGTTGGCCGTTGAAATCGATGCCGAGCATGCTGGGGACATGGACGCTGACCGAGGATCCTGCGATCTGGTCACCGACGATTCGGTTGATTTCCTCCAAGTGGGCATCGGGGTCGGGCATGCCTCCGGACGCGTGGCATTCGATGACGATGTCCGAGGCCAGCCCGTGCAGTCGCTCGTGCATTTCCGCAGAGAAACCAGCCATCACGCTGTTGACGACAATCAGAGTGGCCACGCCCAGCGTGACGCTGATGATCGAAGCCAAGGCGATGTAGCGGGTTCGCAAATAGCGAAAACAAAGCAGCAGTCGGTACATCCGAGTTCCTTCCCAGGGGGCGATCAAAAGGATGATCGGTTCGCGCGATCGGTACGGTCCTTCGTCCCAGGGGGTGTTTGTAGCGGTCCGAGGGAAACCGCGACAACGTCAATCTGGCGAAGTCGGCTCAAGTCCAACGTTCGAAATGCCGACACCCGACGCCCCGCGTCCAATGCGGTCGATGGAAATCGGAATTGCCGTCAAAACCGTTTCGGCGGAAGAGACAGAACACCAGAAAACCCGTGGGGAAGCCGCGAAGCCGTCTTTTCAAGCCTGCCGGATTCGCCTACATTCTCGCCCTCTCGAAACTCAATTTCGAGCGGCGGCATAGCTCAGCTGGTTAGAGCAGCGGAATCATAATCCGCGTGTCGGGGGTTCGAGTCCCTCTGCCGCTACTTTTAGGCCATCTCGGCCGAGACAATCCAAGCCAAACCCCGTGAATCGCGGCGTTTGGCTTTTTTTGTGCGCTCGCGTCTCTGAGGGCTGGCAATGATTGCTCTGGAGCCAGCGAGTGATTAGCTTCCGTCACGGGGCGGCTCCCCGACGGATGACAAAGCCGTGTATTGAGACACTTCGATCGATCAATTCTGCCTCTCCGGAACTCAAATGAAGTCTTTTGCGTTTGTGGCTGTCGCTTCTGTCTGGCTCTTGCTTTCGGAATGTCCTGCACAGGTTTTGGCTGGCGAGGGCGTTGCCGCGGCGCAGGCGAACCCCGGGACGGCAACGAGTCGACAACCCAATGTCATCTTGATCTTGGCGGACGACCTCGCGATCGGTGACTTGGCGGGCGGCGATGGCGAGCGGACAAGGACGCCGAATCTGGATCGGTTCGCCAAGCAGTCGGTGCAGTTTTCGCAGGCTTACAGTGGTTCTTGTGTTTGTGCACCTGCGCGAGCAGCGTTGCTGACGGGACGGTATCCCCACCGCACCGGCGTGGTGACGCTGAACATGAACAAGTACCCCAAGATGACCCGCCTGCGGCGTGATGAAACGACGATCGCCGATGTCTTGGGCGAGGCTGGCTACGCGACCGGTTTGGTTGGCAAGTGGCACACCGGACGAGGCGACGGGTTTCATCCGCTGGACCGCGGCTTCGATGAGTTCGAGGGCTTCTTTGGTTCCGACGACGTCCACTATTTCAAGTATCCATTCTCGCAGCAGCGAACGATCAGCGACGTGGAAGATCAGTATCTGACCGATGATCTGACTCGCCGAGCGATCGATTTTGTGCACCGACACCAGGAGCATCCGTTTTTCCTGCACCTGGCGCACTACGCACCGCACCGTCCGTTGGAGGCGCCGCCTGAAATCATCGCACGTTATCTTGACCAGGGATTCAATGAATCGACGGCGACGATCTATGCCATGATCGAGGTGATGGATCGAGGGATTGGCGAACTGCTCGCCGAGTTGGAAGGTTTGGGCCTGGCCGACAACACGATTGTCATCTTTGCGAGTGACAACGGCCCCGACCCGGTGACGGGTGAGCGATTCAATCATGAGTTGCGAGGCACGAAGTATCAAGTCGATGAGGGCGGCATCCGCGTGCCCTTGTTCATTCGTTGGGCGAATCGGTTCACGCCGGGCCAGCGAGATCAGATGGTCACGTTTGTGGATCTGATGCCAACGATCTTGGATCTTTGCCGCGTCCAGGTGCCCACGAACAACCAAGTGGATGGGGAGAGTTTTGTGCCGGTGCTGAACAATGCCTCGGCCAGTCATTCCACCACGCGATTCTGGCAATGGAATCGGGCGCATCCGAATTACACCCACAACGCAGCGGTTCGCCGGGGCCAGTTCAAGCTCGTGCGACCCTTTGTGACTCGCAGTGCAAAGCTGAAGGATTCGACCGAACCGGAGGTGCTTTACGATCTGCAAAACGATCCGACCGAGTCTCGTGATGTGACGGACAAGCACCCCGACGTCGCGCGGCAACTCAGCCGTGAACTCAAGCAGTGGTGCGATAGTGTCGAGCGGGATCGAGTCCGTTCCAAAGCGATCCCTGCGGATACCAAGTAGTTTCGCCCAGTCGTTTCCATCTGGCTCAATCGCTGTCGCGTTTTTTCGTGGCGGCTGTCAGCGACAAACGTGGAGGCGGGCGAGTTACAATCGCTCCTTTTAGGTGGCGCCGACCGCATCCTTGCGGACTGCTCTGTGCGAGCTGAACTGGGTCTGGGGGTGATGACGCGGGATTCGTCGTGATGAAGAAGTGGAAGGCGGGCAATCCAAATGAACCTGACTTGCCAAGCAGTTTGCAACCCGTCGCACCCATTTGGCTTTCCGATGACAACGTTTCCCATTTTCGAAGTCGATCGCGATCTTGCTCGCAACCTGGAACAGCTTGGCACCAAACGGAAGTTCTGGTTCAGACGTCCGGGAGAATCGACGGAGTGGTTGTTCAAGGCGGAGGAACGCAATACCGGGGAGGACTGGGCCGAAAGAATTGCCTGTGAACTTTGTGAGCTACTCGGCATTCCGCACGTTCACTACGAGTTGGCGGTAGAGGTGCCGACGAAGACTCCTGGCGTCATCTGTCCCAACATCGCTGACGCACCCAAACGGCTGGATCTCGGAAATCAATTGCTCAGCGAGTATGACGAGACTTACCCAAGAGATGACGGCGAGAAATACGGGGTGCGACAGCACACGATTGAAGCGGTCGCAAACGCGGCACAAAAACTCGACCTTCCAGACCATTCGTTCTGCCGAGATCTCCCTTCCGGCGTGCGGTCGGCGGTCGATGTCTTTTGTGGATATTTGATGCTGGATGTGTTGATCGCCAACCAGGATCGGCATCATCAAAACTGGGGAGCGATCCGCGCACGGCAGGCGTCGCTCGCCCCGACATTTGATCACGGCGCGGCACTCGCCCGAAACGAACCCGAGGAGAAACGGAAGCGTCGTCTTTATGGCCCCGATCCGCGATACAACGTCGAGAATTTCGCGACAAAAGCCCGATCCTCGCTGTACGGTCGCGAAACCGACGAACGGGTGTTGGGTACACTGGACGCCTTCGTGGCGTTTGCGGAACGATGTCCTGTTGCGGCCTCGGCTTGGCGTGAGCGACTGCGTTTGGTAACGAGAGAAGAGCTCGAGTCGATCGCGAGCCGCGTTCCTGCCACTCGAATGACCGATGTGGCTCGCAATTTCACGGTCGAATTATTGCTGATCAATCAACGACGAATTTTGGAGACGGACTTTTCCTGATGAATCCTCGTTTATATGTCGCTTGGCGAGCCGAGACACTCAATCCGGTCTGGGGACCGGTTGGACGATTGTCGCAGTCAAGTGGCGTGTACTCGTTTTGCTACACGCGGGGGGCGATGACGCTGCCGGGGTTTGAACCATTCAGCGGGATGGAGGATCTGAGCCGCGTCTACGAATCGCGAAGACTGTTTCCGTTGTTCGAGAATCGATTGTTGCCCAAGTCGCGACCGGAGTACCGGAAGTATTTGCACTGGAGCGGATTTGATCCCGACGACCCGCCACAACCGTTGGTGTTATTAGGCCGCACCGAAGGACGCAAGCAGACCGATTCGGTCGAGGTGTTCCCGCAACCGGTTCCCGATTCGCACGGGTGTTACGTCAATTACTTTTTCGCTCATGGCGTTCGCTATCATTTGCCCAACGCCGCACCGGTGCTCGACAACCTGCATATCGGCGATCGTGTGACGCTGCGGCCGCAACCGCAGAATCCGAACGACGCCAATGCAGTGGCCATTTCCGTGGGCGAAACACCGCTGGGCTACGTCCCGAAGTATCTGGCTGCGGACGTTGGACGACTGATTCGAGAATGTCCGGAGACGACAATCAAGCTGACGGTCGAGCGAATCAACCCGGACGCTCCGACCCAACAACGATTGCTGTGCCGATTGGACGCATGCTGGCCGCCGGGTTTTCAGCCATGTCAGGATGACACCTTCCAGCCGTTGGTGGACGGTTGCAAGGTCTGACGCATGATCGCTCCGAGATTTTATTTCGACGCAACCGACGCTGATTTGGGTTTAAGCGACGGCCCGTGGCCCGGACATCGCTCCAGAGGACTTGCACAGGATCGAGTCCGTTCCAAAGCGATCCCTGCGGATACCAAGTCGTTTCGCCCAGTCGTTTCCATCTGGCTCAATCGCTGTCGCGTTTTTTCGTGGCGGCTGCCAGCAACAAAGCGGGGCGGACGAGTTACAATCTCTCCTTTTTAGGGGATGCCGACCACACCTTGCGGGCTGTTTTGTTTGAGCTGAACGGGGGCTTGGGTGGCGGACGAGCGATTCGTGGTGATGGAGACGAAGATGGCGGGCAATCCAAATGAAACTGACTTGCCAAGCAGTTTGGGGACACGTAGGCGACGATCTGGGCTGCTGAAGAGTCTGATCGTTTGGTTGGTGGCAGGTGGTTGCTTGGCGAGTTTCTCGAGGGCCGTGCAAGCGGACTATGCGATTTATCAGATCCCGGGAACGGACGCGGGTTTGTTGTTGGAAGGCAAGACGAACTACAACCCGGGCGGCACGGTCACGTTTCGTCATCCACGCGGGTCGCTGTATTTCAACGCTCGTGATTTGAAGGTGATTCAAACGCCAACCCGGCAGACCATCTTCCAACGCAAGTCGGGGAAGATCCTCCGCGAGAAGACGGTCGACAACTATATCCAGTTGGCCCAGTGGGCGCTTCAGCATGGGATGCTGAAGGAGTGCAAGTCATTGCTGAGTGATGCTTGGAAGCTGGATCCGACCGATGTCAAAATTAAAAAATTGGCGTCTTTGATGGTGCACATCAATCGGGCTGTTCCCAATGATTCCGCCAGCGAAGCTCACGTTCGAAACCTGATTGGTGGGAGTCGGATGGAGATGTCGCGGAGCAGGCACTTTGCATTGTTCCACGACCCTCAAACCGAAAAGGATGCGGTGACCAAGATGACTCGGGCGGAGATGCGTCTGGAGTTGTTGGAGAAAGTCTACGAGTCGTACTTTTTGACGTTTGCCCTGCGTGGTTTTTATTTGAAACCGCCAAGCGAACCGCTCAACGCGGTCTTGTTCTCGCAGCACAAGGATTTCTTGTTGATGGAACGACGGCTTGAAATGGGGCTCAAGCAGGTCGCTGGTTTTTATC
The DNA here is from genome assembly GCF_001027925.1 of Rhodopirellula islandica. Taxonomy (NCBI): domain Bacteria; kingdom Pseudomonadati; phylum Planctomycetota; class Planctomycetia; order Pirellulales; family Pirellulaceae; genus Rhodopirellula; species Rhodopirellula islandica. Next base: position 171,044 of record NZ_LECT01000031.1, read on the forward strand.
TTCCCGACGAAAATATCTCGTTCTTCTACGACTCCGGGACCAGCGAGGTCTTTCAGTATCTCATTGAGTTGACGGACGAACTGAATGAATTGAAAGAGCAGGCCCGGCGGAATCGCAGTCCCAACGCTGCCAACATCATTCGGCTTGCCAACACGGTTTCGTTGCTGGTTGATATTGAACACGAGAGCGAGGATGTGGCGACGGTTTCCCACGAGGCGGTTCACCATTTGGCGGCCAACACGGGGCTGTTCCCACGCGACGGGGTGTTCATTCGTTGGGTCCACGAAGGTTTGGCGTCGTACTTTGAATCGTCCAAGTTGGCGGTGTGGAGCGGCGTCGGCGTCGTCGATGAAAGTCGGATCAGTTACTACCGTGCCTTGGAAGGCGACACGATTCGCGGCAGTGTGGAGTTCATCGTTTCGGACCTGGGGTTCCTCGTCGAGACGGCGCTCGGAGATCAATTGCCCGCGTACGGGCAGGCTTGGGCGCTGACGCATTATTTGTTCACGGAACGATTCGATGAATTGATTCAGTTCTATGGCAAGTCGCGGAAGATTCCCGCTGACACTCCTCCGAAGGAAAAAGCCATCAAGTTGGTGGAGCTCTTCGGTGAGTGCTTTGGCGATCAAGTCACATTGGAATTGGAGTGGCGACGCTACATGCGAACTCTGAAGACGGACATGGAACAATTGGCGGAGGAGTTGTGAGCATGCAGACTCGAACAAAATGCGGCTGGGTCGCGGCAGGCTGGATGGTGTGGTTGGGCGTCGCGTGTGGGAGCCTGCCCGGGCAGGATGTCGCCTACGTTCCCAAGGCCGGGCAAACGTTTGATTACGGCATTGAATTCCGCATCATGGAACGAACCGAAGGCGAACGGAATCCAATCCAAGTCCGACAGCGATGTCGGTTGCGTTTTGTCGTCTCCGAGTCGGACTCGAATGAATGGTCGGGAACCTACCGGACGATTCCATTCCGAGGAAACAAATTGATGAGCAGCAAGGAAGCTTTGGCGACCTATCACCGACGCACTCGGGAATCGTACGAGGCTGGGCCATCGAATCACTTTGGCCCGGCGCCGCCTGATCCCGGGATGGCTCGCCTTCAGCAGGTGGCGAGTCAGAGAGCCGCGGCGGTTCAAAAGGAACAGCAACGCCGAATTCTCTACGAGTTGGAACGTTATCCAGGACTGTTTCAATTTTGTGAGGGAGAAATCACTTGCACTCGGTCGGGAGCGATGCGAGGCAGAGGCAGCGTCGGCACCCTGCCCTTCGCCGCGGGTCCCGTTGCGGGATTGGTGTTTCTGCAACTGCCAAAGGACGGGAAGACACAGTCCGGCTTCAGCACGCGAAGCGTCGGCAAGTTGAATTTGGTTTCCTCGTCCAGTGATCAGGTGGCCAAGTCAGACCTGTCCGTTCTCTCGTTGCTGACGCCTCGCGAGTCATCGCAGGATGCGCATCTGGCGTTTGATCGTGAAGTCGAGATATCGGGTGGTGTGACGGCGGGAAACAAGCTGACGCTTTCGGGGTCGGGCATGTGGGAGTTCTCAACCGAAATGGGCATGCCGTACGCCGGGAGCGTGGACTACCAGATCGAAGGTGCAAGCTATGTTGGCAAAGCAGATCAATTCGACTTGCGAATCGGCTTTCACTATCTCGACCCCGTTCGAGCGATGCTGTTCGACAATGACCTGTTGCCAACGATGGATGCTTTTGACGCCAGCAATCTGCCGCGATTGACCATGAAGCAGCAATCGGAGATGACGAAGCATTGGGAGCCTCGGCCAAAGAGAAGCAGCTACCGCCCGAATTTGGCTGTGGGGGTTCAGTTGGTGCAGATCGCTTCCAACAGCGCTCCGCCGCCAGCGAATTCAAAGTTGCAGCGTCTGCTCGAAGAACGACTCCGTGACGAATCCGATTGGAAGGAGGACATTCATTTCGAGTCCATTTTGAGTCGCTGGGATTCGATTCGGAAAGCAGCGACCAAATTCCCGCGGGAGTGGTCGGACCCAAGCGGCTCGTTCACGATCCAAGCGATGTTGCAATCGGTCGATCAGGCATCGGTTTCGCTGTTGCGGTTGGACACTCGACAAGTGATTTCGGTGCCGCTGGAGAAACTCAGTGACGAGGACGTTGAGTTCGCTCGCACCTTTGGTGTGCGGGATCAGGGATCTTGATCGCGGTGTCACCTGGTTTGTCTTCTCGCACGCCCTGCCATTGTTCACGGTTTGTCTTTGATTCCCAAACCGTGCTGCAGCACCATTTTTCGGGAATAGGCCAGGATTTCAACACCGATCTCGGTGACGATGACGCGGCCTTTGGCGAGCCAAGAACTGGCGAAGGCCCACACCGCGATCCATTCGGCCCAGAACAAAAAGTTGTACCCGTTCAGCCAGTCCTTCCAGTCTTGTGGGAGCAGCACCATGTAACCGCCCATGGCAAACGTGATGAACAGAATCACCAAGCCGCTGGTTCGAAAAGCGAACGATCGTTCGAACAAATGGGACTCCGCTTCTCGCTGGGAATCACGGGGAAAGTGGTACAGGGAATAGAACGCCAGGGTGACAAAGAAAACACCGCCACTGATGGTGTGAACGTAGCCCACCAGTGATTTCTGAATCAACGGATCGCTGCCATAGTCCAGAGGAAAGAGTGCGATGCCAATGGCGGCAGCCGAACCGATGTTGGCAGTCCAGTTTTCAATTCGGTCGTACCCGCGATAGCAGAAAAGGAAAATGCCGATCGCACAGAGCGTTCCCACGAACACGTCTCGTAGCGGCGTGTGATAGTAGCTGCTCATGTTCTCTTGGATATCGATGCCCAACAGCATCCCTCCAGGACCAAGCAGCAATGGCAGCAGCAAACCGCTCCATCCAATCGCCCGGCGGATGTCCAGGTACGACAGGACCAAGTGATCCATCATGGTGCCGGATGAGTCGCCCGGGTGGGACGTTGAGTTGGGAAGGCTCATTGGTCTGATGTCGCCATTTGGGCGGTCGTTGAGGGGACATGGAGTCATCGGCGGTTGTCCCAATCTCTTGGCAACCGCGATTTGTTTCCAGGGGACGATTGTGAGCATGCATTCGGTGAATGGGAGGATCGGAAACCAAACCGTCATCAATTTTGCTTACAATGTTGAACCACGATGCATCCGGCTCACCAGTCAAACGTTGGCGGATGCCTCGCCGAGTCGGCTTGAAGGCTGATTCTGGTTTCCCACCCAACCCGCCCGCCTCTTTGATCGATTGATCCTGGACGCTTCGAAATCGAAGCATCCAAGACCGCCCACCGATCGTCACTGCCCCCGCTTTCGTTTCGCATGCTCGTTTGCGGTGTGATTTGGAAAGTGTTGTGTGATGAAAGGATGGGAGATTCGATCCAACCAAGGATTTCGCCATGAATAAGCGTTCTCAGCATCCTGATGTGCAGTCTTCTTTGCCCGCGCAACCAAACCTTCGGAGGCGTGATCGTCGTTTGTTTTTGAAGGCGGGGGCGGCCCTGGGGGCGACCGTCGCGGCTCGTCCTGTGCTCGCCGAAACATCGGCCAAGAAGTCGCCCAACGAAGTCATCCGAGTTGGGATCATGGGGGTCAACAATCGCGGTGCCGCGTTGGCCAAAGGGTTCATCAAAGACCCCGGATCTGATGTGGTCGCGATTTGCGACGTGGATTCGAGGGCGTCCGAGAAGGTGGCGGCTTCCGCTGCAGACAGCCAAGGCCATCGCCCCCAGACTTTCGTTGACGTTCGAAAGATGCTCGATGAAGGCAACATCGATGCCTTGGTGGTGGCCGCGCCCAACCACTGGCACGCGCCCGCGACGATTTTAGGATGTGCGGCGGGGAAGCATGTCTATGTTGAAAAACCATGCAGCCAGACTGCGGAAGAAGGCGTCTTGGCGGTGCAGGCGGCACGGAAGCACAACCGAGTGGTCCAGATGGGGTCACAGCGTCGCAGTTGGCCGGCCGTCATGCAGGCCATTGATCTCGTCCATTCGGGAGGCATCGGCAAGGTTTCCTATTCACGCAGTTGGTACAACAACCGACGTCCATCGATCGGGCATGGCAAGACGGCCGCTGCACCGGATTGGTTGAACTGGGATCTGTGGCAAGGGCCCGCTCCGCGACGCGAATACGTGGACAATCTGATTCACTACAACTGGCACTGGCGTTGGCACTGGGGCAACGGTGAACTGGGGAACAATGGCATCCATGTCTTGGATTTGGCTCGTTGGGGATTGGATGTCACCACACCCAGTCGAGTGCGGGCGGGCGGAGGCAAGTACCGTCATGACGACGATCAAGAAACACCCGACACGATGATGGTGACGTACGATTTTCCCGAAGGAAAAACGGCCACCTGGGAAGGGCTCAGTTGGTCGCCCTTGGGGCCTCATGACGCAGCGGTGGGAGTCAGTTTTCACGGCAGCGAAGGTTCCATCATCGTCCGGGGCAACGGTTTCACTCGGTTCGATGACCGCAATAAAGAAATCGAAACCGTTAACGGTGAAGGTGGCGACACCAGCCACCTTGCCGATTTCTTGGACGCCATCCGCACCGGGCGACGCCCCAATGCGGACATTCAGGAAGCCCATCGGAGCACGTTGCTTTGTCACCTTGGCAACATGGCCTACCGCAGTTCGTCGGAGTTGGAAATTGACCCGGCCAGCGGCAAACCGCTCGGCAACCCCGAGGCATTGGCGTTGTGGGGACGAGAGTATGAACCCGGCTGGGAGCCAAAGGTCTGAGTCGCTGCGGTTGGCTCGGCTTCGTCAATTCAACTGGTTTTTCTTCTTTGTTTTCTGAGTGGTTCTATGCGTGCTGGTGTGGTTGGTTTTGCAATGTTTCTTTGCTTGAGTGCTTTGTCTTCTGTCTCGGTGGTGTCGGCGGAGGAACCGGTTCGAATTGGCATCATTGGTTTGGACACGTCCCATTCGCCAGCGTTTGCGAAAGAGTTCAACGCCGAACGCTCGGGCGATGATCCGTTGGCTGGTTTTCGCGTCGTTGCCGCCTATCCCTACGGAAGCAAAACGATCGAGTCCAGCAGCAGCCGAATCCCCGGCTACACCGAGCAGCTGAAGTCGATGGGAATTGAGATTGTTGATTCAATCAGCGATCTGTTGTCCAAGGTGGACTGCGTGTTGCTCGAAACCAACGACGGGACGCTGCATCACGAACAAGCGTTGCAGGTCTTCGCGGCCGGGAAGCCGGTGTTCATCGACAAACCCGTTGGGGCGAACCTGGCCGAAACGATTGCCATTTACGAAGCGGCGAAGCACTACAAGGTGCCGATGTTCTCGAGTTCTTCGCTGCGTTACAGCCACGGCGCCCAAGCCATCCGTGGTGGTTCCGTGGGCAAGGTGCTGGGGTGCAGCGCACACAGCCCGTGCAAGATCGAGCCGTCACACGTGGACTTGTATTGGTATGGGATCCATGGCGTCGAAACCCTTTACACCTGCATGGGCGTGGGGTGCGAGACGGTTTCCCACACTTCGACGGAGGACTTTGAATTTGCAGTCGGCCGTTGGAATGACGGACGAATCGGAACGTTTCGAGGGATCCGAGCCGGCAGCTCCGGCTACGGCGGAATGGTCTACGGAGAAAAGGCCATTCAGGAAATTGGAAAGTACGACGGTTACCGCCCCTTGCTCGTCGAGATCGCCAAATTCTTCCGCACCGGCGAATCGCCGATCGAATCCGCGGAAACGATCGAGCTGTACGCCTTCATGCAAGCCGCTTTCGAAAGCAAACGCCAAGGTGGCATTCCGGTCGCGATTGAGACCGTGATGCAAGCGGCCCAAGTCAAAGCCGGCGAGCTGAACCAGTCGCTCTCTGAGTGAAGCGGATGGACGCCTCCTAAGCCTGGCATCGCTGGGATCGATCACTGGCGTCTGGAATGAGAGTAGAACATTTGTCCCCAAATGTTTGCGTGGTCGGTCGCTGTCGTCGAGCCATGTGACGCGAACGGTTGGAGATGGGCTTGGTTGCCATGAGGCTTGGCGTTTGAGAGTTGCCCGAAGGAACAGTTGAGGACAACGGTTCGACTCTGACGTCGCTCACCCACCTGTCGCCAAACGAAGTGCCGTGCAGTTCTTACGTGCTGTTCCAGTAACGTCTTAAGAACCCCGCCCGACGAAGGAGTTCGCGCGGTTAGATTTCACCCTCCCTTTGGGAGGGTCGGCCCACTTCGGGCCGGGGAGGGGCACGCGCTGGATCCAATGCTGAGCCCTCCCCTCGCCTCGCTCGACCCTCCCAGAGGGAGGGTGATGATAAACGCTTGGCAACACAGCACTTAAGAGCTGCACCGCCTCCAGTGTTCCGAGGAGGTCCAGTGACTCGCTCTGCCCTCGCGAATTCGCAGGCGGCACTCGCCACAACGGCAAGTCGTGGTGCCCGGAAACCCGTGACAAGAAAAGTTATGCCGTTTGGGTGGTGATCAGGCTCCTCATGCAGGGATTTGTTTAAAAGTGTCTCTTGTCCCGGGGGCCCCTTTGTGGGTGGCTTACCTCAAGAGGGGTTTGGCCCCTTCTTTTAGGTGTTTTTGGCAAAACAATCGACACCAAGGTTTGATAGTGGTGTTCAAGTGAATATAAACTATGTGAAAAATTCGCATATGCAAACGGCGAGAATTGTTTCGCTCGGTTGATAATATTTCCAAACAGCACTATTGAACCCAAGGAATGTTTACATGTTAAGTAAAAGCCCTTCTCGCCGCGGCTTCACGCTGGTCGAGTTGCTCGTCGTGATCGCCATCATCGGCGTTCTGGTCGGGTTGTTGTTGCCTGCCGTTCAGGCCGCTCGCGAAGCCGCACGACGGATGAGTTGCAGCAACAATTTCAAGCAACTCGGTCTGGCGATGCACAATTACCACAGCGCCTACAACGGGGCTCCGATGCATGGTGTGGGAACCGACGCCGGGGATGGCAGCCACAACTGGTGGACCAGCTACACGACCCACAACTACTGGCGATTGAACGCTTTGGTGGGGATGACCCCTTTCATGGAGCAGCAAGCTTTGTGGGAGCAGATCACCAACCCGAACTCGGAGCGAACCGACGGCAACACGGGAGCAGCGATTGGCGTGGTAACCAATCCTTGGCCTCCGATGGGACCAGCCCCTGACAATGTCCAGTACAAACCTTGGGCCACGGAGCTCCCGACTCTGCGTTGTCCGAGCGATCCAGGCGAAGGTTTGCCCAGCCTTGGTCGGACGAACTATGCGATGTCGATGGGTGACTCGTTTTGGTGGTCGATGGAAGGAAAGTTGCGTCCAGCCAATCCAGGCAATGCCAGCACCTATGCCCAAAATTCACGTGCTGCCAACCGCGGTTTCTTTGTAATGCATTCGCAAACGAAGTTCCGTGATGTGCTGGATGGCCTGTCCAACACGATCGCAATGGCTGAGATCGCGACGGACTTGGGGGACGGCGACAATCGGACCCGTGGGAAAGTGCATACCGGCGGTCAGGGTGCTCAAGCGTCGATGCGTGACAATCCCAAGCTTTGCATCGAAGACACGTCGCCGATGATTGATCCAACCCGTCCACAGTTTTGGGTCAACAGCGGGTTGGAAAGCGTTCTCAAGGGCCGTGGTTACCGTTGGGCAGATTCCCAGAACGCTCAATCGAACGTTCACACCATCTTGCCACCCAACGCACCACTGTGTGTCGCTCATGACTCCAATGGTGCCTCGCTGATGACCGCCTCTAGTCGTCACCAGGGTGGGGTGCATGTGTTGATGGGCGACGGTGCCGTGAAGTTCATCACTTCTTCAATCGAAGCCGGGAACCAGAACAGTCCAGTGGTTCACCTCGGCGGCAACGCTGCCAACCTCAATCAGCCTGGGTCAAAAAGCCCATTCGGATTGTGGGGCTCATTGGGATCCCGTGCATCACGCGAAGTGATCGACGGCGAATTCTAAGGTCGTTCGACACCCATCATTGAATTGCTGCAAACGCCACGTTGAGTTCCAACGTGGCGTTTTCTTTTGGGACAACTCGGTTGTGAGCGGGTTACTGAGTGGCTTCCATGCCTTCATTCGCAGACTTTTCTTCTTCAGCGATCATTCGTTCGTACTCGGCAATGGCGTCGAGGTCCGTGGAATCCACGACCGAGGCTGGTTCGTCGGAGCCACAACCGGGCAATGCACAGGCGCCGAAGGCGACCAAAGAGGCAAAGCAAACGCCTTGAAAAACTTGTTTCATCGATTTGTACCGAAAGGTTGAATGGGGAGATCAATCGATGACCAACTTAGCAGAGTCAATTGAAATTGAGAATTGTCCTCACCCGCTCGGAGGTAGTGCCGTTTTCTGGTGCTGGGTTTTGGGCCGTTTCTGCAGCAACCACCAATCACAACCCGAAGCATGAGCGAGGGACGCCCCCAACTCCCACGACGGCCCCATCCGGGGCGACCGTTTGTTTTCCGGCATCGGTCTCTCGGGGCTTCCGCCCCGAGCTAAGCACGACGGCCCCATCCGGGGCGAAACCCAGACGCCAGCCATCATTTATTTTTCGAACGTCCCATGCAGCAACCCCCGGCTACCATCTGGAATCCCTGCCGGGATGAAGAAAGTAGAAGTCGGAAGAAAAATTGCATTCGCTATCAGAACGCCAATAGCAAACATTTCGCAGCCCAGGCTAACGCCCGAACGGCGCACGGGATTGATCCCACACATTCCTACTCAAGCCCGGATGGAGTCAATCTGGCGAGCATCTCGCTTCTTCGGACCGAGTCGATCCCGAGTCCCAAAGGCTTCGAGCATGGTGTTGTAAACGTCGATTCCCTCGGCCCCGACATCCATGATTTGACCGGTTTTGAATCGACCATTGGCACCGGTGATGCAGTGGAAGACGCCAGACAGCTCTCGCTTCACATCATTGTGACGCCCATCACCTGACTCCGTCGAAATCGTGATCAGTGAATTCTCCAGGATGGTGCGTCCGTTTGGTTCTCGGCAATCCTCCCTGTCCAAAGCACTCAGGAAGTAAGCGACCTCCCGCATCTTCATATGAGCGTGGGCACGGAGGGCCTCGTTTTGTTTCTTCTCATTGAACTTGTGCCACCATTCGTGGCTGCAACCTCGGTCCCCGCTGGCGTTCTGCTGCCCAGCGTCGTCAAATTCCCACCGTTTTTCACCGTCGTACTCATAATCGCCGGTGAGCCGAATGCGTTCGCCAGCGGCGAGGAATGTCAGGGCTCCAAAGCGAACGCGATCCATTTGCACGGCCAACGCATAAACGTCGGACAGCAGCCGCCATTCGGAGGACAGCTCCTCCAGCGTGATGTCGATGCCCTGCCCGCCAGGATCAGCAGGCCCGCCGTGTGGAATGGCCGAACGCGGTGGCACCTGCAGACCATTCTCTTGCTGGTGCTGCATCGCAAAAGCTCGCTGCTCAAACTCCCGGATCCGGTCCAAGTGGTCCGCCACACGTGATCGGGAGGAGACCCCCAGCGGCGAGTTCGCACCCGTGTAATGTCGATAGTCTTCGACGACGGTGTCCAGCACACTTCGCTTCAATCTCTCACTTCGATCACTGCCGCCCACGGCGACGCCACCGAACACTCGATCAAACAATTCGCGAGGCTTTTCCTGGATCGTCGCGGCAACAGTGCCGTCCATGTTGTAACTGTGCACATAGCGTCCGACGCGAGACCTGCGAAAGAAGGTTCCTCCGACCAAGGTTGGCACCATTCCCTTTGGCAACCCATCGGGATAGTGCGTTCGACGGATCACTTGGTCAATCGATGGACCGCCCGACTTCGCTTCGCCGTCCGGCGGTTCAGCGGTGAACGCGGCAGTGGCACCGTCGTAGTGAGCGTTGATGCCTTTCTCATCACAGCGGACTTGGTCGACACCACGCATGATGAGCAACTTTTTGCTGAGCGGCTGCAGCGGTTCGAGAACGCCTTGAAAACCTTCCGTTTGCAGGGGCGCCGGGATGCCGAGACCGAAGAACACGTTGAATGCACGAACTGGAGTCTCTGGCGTTGCCGTCGCCGCCCTGGCGGTCGAGGCCAGCATCTCCTCCAACAGAGGCAGTCCGACCGTCGCCGCCCCAACGCTACGAAGCATCGTGCGGCGATGAATGAGCTTGTTCTTCATGACGGTTCCGATTGAAAACGAGGGAACGAGGTGGGGCGGAGATTCCCTGGTCACAGCTGTTCGTGACCGGGGTGACAGTTGTGTCATGGCTCGTCTGGCGATCGAGCTTCCTGAACCAGATCACTCATCACCACAGCCGTGATCAAATCGGTGTAACGCCCGCCAGCGGTGGAGGCGGCCTGATGAATCCGCTGAACTTCAGTTGCGTCTCGGGCTCCCAATGGCCGCCCCAAAGCGAACTGCGTCACCTTCCAAGTCAGCGTCTGGCGAACACGGTCGCTGCTCGACAAGAGTTTCATCAACTCGGCCGGAGTCTCGTATTTTTGCGGCTTGGCCTTGCCGGGGATTACCAGTTGCCCGTCCGAACGCAGAGCGTTGCCAAATTCATCTTGGCGATGAAATGCCCCCAGGCCATCAAACGGTTCCAAGCCAAATGCCAGGGGCTCGAACTTGATGTGGCAGCCTCCGCACGATTCGCTGCGAATGCGATCTTCCGCCACATCGCGGTGAGTCACGCCGGGCTTGGGAGGAACTGGCGTCGTATCGACACCCGGCGGGGGAGCCCCCATCACGCCTCGGAGCAGGTCTCTCATCACAAACAAGCCGCGTGTGACCATCGATGCATCATCGCCACCGATCGTCAGCACACTGCCTTGCGTCAGCAATCCACCGCGAGCAGGCTGGTCCGAGAGATCGTAGCGACGCAGGCCATCGCCCTGAGGCTTCAACCCATAGTGCTTTGCCAATCGAGGCGTGGCGTAGGTGAACTGAGCGTCGAACAGTTCGTTCAGCGGCCGCCCCTGCTTCCAGACAACCTCTTCAAAATACGCCAGTGTTTCGTCTCGCATGTCGCGGCCCAACTCAGCCGTCCACTGAGGGTACCGCTTCTGGTTGGGCTGCAAATGAGCGAGCCGATTGAGGTTCAACCAGTCCGTCGCAAACTGCTTGGACCGCTCGACCGCTCGGCGGTCCTGCAACATCCTCTCAACTTCCTTGCGGCAGCGTCCTTCGTCTGCCAGCCGACCTTCGCGAGCAGCTTTCAGCAGTTCCGAATCTGGGGGCCCACCCCACAGGATGTAACTCATTCGCGACGCCAATTCGAAATCGCTGACACGTTGACTGCCGCCTCCGCTGGGCTGCTGTTCGATGCGGTAGATGAAGCGTGGCGACTGCAGCATCGCTTCCAGCATCAACCCCACGCCTTGCTCGAAGCTGCCTCCCGCACTCGCCACAGCCGTCAGAACCCCGCTGTAATTGGACACCTCCCGCTCATCCAACGGGCCACGGAACAACCATTCCCCCGTCTTCGCGACCAAGTCTCGTGCAGTCGCATCGGTGTTCAGACTCTGCGATTTGGAAAAACGCTTTGAAAACTCCAGGATGTCCATTTGCTGAACGATCTTTTCCGCCAATTGCGAATAGGCTTCGATGTGCTTCAAATCGACATTCAAGTTGTAGGCCGTGTTGCTGAATCCATCAGCTCGCAGATCCGGAGGCAACATCTGCTTCGCTTCCTTCGAGATATCGACCCCGACCGCACTGCGAACCGTTTCGATGTATTCGGAAGTTGTCAGTCGCTGAACCCAACTGTCACTCGCACCGGGATTGGAGGCGTAGACGGCAGGATCAATCCTGTCGATCGACCAAACCGCTCCACCATCGATCCATCCCTTGACCGACGCCCGCTCGGCGGCAGACAACCCCGGACCCTGCGGCGGCATATCGCCTGATTCAATCTGGTCCCACAGCAAACTCGACTCAGCACTCCCGGGAACGATCACCCTCCCGCTCTCGCCCCCGGCTAACGCGGCGAGTTTGTGCGACAAATCCAGATCGCCTTTTTTCAACGTCGAATCGTGACATTCCAAACACCTGCGTGCCAGCAGTGGGGCGACCTTGGTCGCAAATGTCTGCTCAGCTCGAGCCATTGCCAGTCGCTGAGTTTCGTGTGGATCAACCCCGGCGTTTGGGCCAGCGCGAAAATTTTGCGACACATCGGAACCGCTGAGCGCCCGTGAATAAATCGCAACGAGGTGAAGCTCACCCAGCCAAGGGCGTCCCAAACTTCGCTCATTCACCAGGACCAGCGGGAAGTCACCATCCCAATTGGCAAGCGTTCCGGACACCTTTTTGGAAGCGGTTTGCCTGCCGTCGACATAGAAACGAACGCTTCCGTCACTGGCACGAGTAAAAACGACATGGGCGAGCTTTGTCTCCGCCTTGCCCGTGCCGCTATTCGTTTCAGGAAGCCCGTTGTCACTGGTTGCAGTCGTTCGCAAACGAACCTGGTAGTGATCCGCTTCCTGCCCGAGCGTGAGGTTCCGCTGGACCGAATTGTTTGACAGCGAAACAATGCGAGCCGGCCCTTTTTGAGAGGTGTTGCGGGGTTTGATCCACGCTTCGACTGTCAAAGCGTTGGCACGCTTCGCCTGGCCAACCAACTTCCCAGCCGAGCCGATGGACTCGATTTTGGTCGCTGAACGCACCTCGAGAACACCTTCGCCCCAAGCCACCGCCGAAGCCTTTTCAATCTTCAAGTCCAACGGCTTTCCATTCCCGCTGCGATCCTTGATCGTGTCGCCACGTTCCGCTTCAAAGGTATAGAACGCGGTCAGGCCATTGCTAACTCGAAACGCATCGGCCGCGTGCGATGGCGGTGGATGCATCAGCACAAACACCCCACACACCAACATCACGAAACTCGGTCGTCTCCACTGCATCGCGTTTGCTCATTTGCCATGGGTGCCTGGAACAATTCTCTGGAAGCAACGGAGACACCCAGGTGGATTGCACCCCCTACTGTACAGCGCCACCGAACGGCATGCAGATTGTGCCAATCCCCCCATGGCCGTTGCCTCAATCCATTGTCTTGATCCACTGCCTCACGCAATCCGCTGGATCCCCACCGAACCACGTCATCAACGAGCAAACAGGGCAACTAAGCAGGTACGCAGGGATGATTGGGTTTCACCTTGTGAGCCGTTTGGGCGTTAGCCCCGGTTTTGCGTGGGAACCGTGGCTAACGCCAAACGGCTCACATACCCGATGACACCTGCGTACCTGCTTAGTCGCAGAGCACGACATAAGCGATTGCCTGAGTGCGACATCCGCCCAGGCTTAAATGAATGGCATCAATCTCAGCTTCCTCCGCCAGTTCCGCTGCGATGCCGTGCAGCGTGATCGCCGGCCCCTCACTGGCGTGCGTCGCGATCTCGATCTCCGTCCAACTGACGCCACGCCGGTGGCAACGCAGGGCTTTGAAGACAGCTTGCTTGGCGGCCCAACGACGAGAAAAGTGCCCCGTCGCATCGGGCCGTTGGGCACAGTGGTCAATTTCCGCAGCCGTGAAAACTCGCTCCAGAAATTGCTCCCCGTGCTGCTGAATCATTTGAGCGATTCGAGCGCACTGAACAATCTCGGTCCCGACTGCCACGATTGCCATGACTAACGCAACCCACAATTGCGTCGAGCTCGCTCGACCACGCTGGCTGCAACCTCACGAGCCCGCTTGGCACCTTCGGCCAAAACGTCTCGCACGGTGTCCAGGTCGGCTTCCAACTCTTCCCGCTTGGCTCGTGCCGGGGCGAAGTATTCCTCGCTGACTTCCGCCACGGCTTTTTTGATCTCGCCGTATCCGAAACCGCCCGCGCGATACTTCGCCGCCATCGCTTCGACTTCCGCTGGCGCGGCGAACAATTGATAGAGCTGAAACAGGTGGTCGTCCGTCGGGTCCTTGGGATCTTCCATCGGACGGCTGTCGGTCACGATTCGCATGATTTGCTTGCGAATCTTCTTCACGTCACCGAACAACGGCAGAGTGTTGTTGTAACTCTTGCTCATCTTTTGACCGTCGGTCCCCGGGACCTTTGCCCCGATGTCCAAGGTCTTCGCCTTCGGCAACACAAACGTTTCACCAAACGCGTGATGGAACGAACCCGCCAAGTCACGGCAGACTTCGATGTGCTGAACTTGGTCAACACCAACCGGCACAATCTGCGAATCGTAGGCGAGAATGTCAGCGGCCATCAAAACGGGGTAAGTGAACAACCCAGCGTCAGCGGCCAGCCCCTTGGCTTTCTTTTCTTTGTAGGCGTGACAGCGTTCCAGCAATCCCATCGATGTCCCGGTCATCAGCAACCAAGTCAGTTCGGTCACCTCGGGAATCTCCGACTGCACGAACAGATTGGCTTTCGCCGGATCCAAACCCAACGCCAGCAAATCCAACGCGGCGTTGAGCACGTTTTCACGCAGCACGTCCGGTTCGCGAACCGTGGTCAACGCATGCAAGTCAGCAATGAAGTAAAAGCCCTCATTGGCCTCTTGCAAATCAATGTATTGGCGAATCGCACCAAAGTAGTTTCCCCAGTGGGGCCGACCAGTTGGCTGGATTCCCGAGAGCACTCGCATAAGTCAGTCAAACAAAGAAGAAAATTTGATCAAAGAAAGCAACGTGGAACCTCTCAACTTAACCGAATCCAGCCGATTCGGGAGATCACCCCCCAACAAAGAGTCCTCCGAGACACAAAATTCAAACTCGGTCGGTGCGGTTTGTAGCAGTCGTCGCTGGGCGCACTCCCCTCTCGGACCTCATAAACCTCATTTAAAAAACGGCCCGTCTTGCCAGGTCCAAGATCATTCTGGGGCGCTGTTTTCAGGTGACTCGGTTTCCGGTGACTCGGGTTTCGACCCCGTGCCTGTTTCCAACACAGCCTCCAGCGATTTCAGCATCATCAAACGCGGTTCTGGATCGTCCGTTGGAAAGCCCAACCCGCGCGGGATGAATCCGATTTTGGGATGCAGGGAGTTCGGATTCAGGCCAATCTCATCCAGCGGCCTGTGCTTGAGAATCATGATGGTGGCGGCAGCCAGGTCACGGACCTCGGCACGGACCTGTTTCCCACCGATGAACTCCAATTCCGTCACCGCCCGATCGTCTTCCAGCATCGACCGAACGGCCGCAACGTTGCTTTCGTTGCCAAACCGACTGATCAGCTGCAGCGCCAGGACGGTCTCGTCCATGGATGCATCCGGAAGCCCCAACACGCGTTCCGCCAAAGGCAATGTCCGCTCAAGGCTCTGTTGCATCGACAACCAAAACACCTCCGGCCAACTCGCTCGATCACACCGCTGGATCCACCCCGCCAACAATGTGCGAAACGGCCCGGCAAGCTGTTCGTCTCGAACCAGCTCCGCCGTGACGCTCATCCGCAGCATTCGCAGCAACGCTTCTTCGTGGATATTGGACAACCTCAAGTCGTGATCGTTGAAACACAGCAACATCGCAAACACGTCCGCTCCGGAGGGAAGCTGCGATTCCAGCAATTGACGGTGCTGGATCCTGGCGATCACTTTTTCCAGTGCCTTCATCCGTGCCTCGGTCCCAACGTCGAGCGACTGGACCAAATCCTGATGTCGCAACATCATTTCGATGAACACCTCCCGTAGCCGTGGACCGTCGCCCAAGATTTCCTGGAAGACATCCCACCCTTCGAACGAACCTGGCTGGCCATCCAGAAAAGAATCGATTCGCCCGGCCACGGCACTGCTGACGATTCCCGAGGCCACATTTTCGGCTCGCAAACGAACCTCCAAATCGTCGTGTTCGACGGCAGCGTTTCGCAGTGCCGGCAGAGCATCGTCGCCTAGCATCCTCAAGCCCGCCGTTGCCTGTTCACGAATGGCAAATTCGGGAGCACCGAGTTGAGCGATCAACCCCGCTATCTTGGCTTGCCGAATCGTTTCGTCGTCCACCTCAGGCTCTGCGTCGTTCGGATCCGCCGCGGGGCCTTGGGACTCCTCTTCGGCAAACTCCGCTTCAGCCGGTAAAGCTGCATTGGGAAACACCGCCTGAGCCCGAAACACTTGGGCGATCTTTTCGGGATCCAGCGGGGCTTTTCGAAACGACTTGGTCGACACCGAATCGGTGGTCGTGTCGTTTGGATCGGTGTTCGCGGGCGGAGTCTTCGGGAGCGAGTCCTGGCCTTCGTCGGCTTGGCCCCATGCCCCCACCGGCGACAGCATCAACGCAGCCACCAGTGTCGCAAAAAGGCGAATCCAATCGGTTGTAGCGGGGGCTGAAAACAAAACGTTTGCCTAACGGGAAAGGTTTGCACAAAGAGGAAAGCGAACGACCATCGGGTACCTCGAAGTGTACCAAGAACCTCGTTCCGACAGCAGCGATCCAAGATTTGATTGGGCCACTGCCAAAGCCAACAGGCGGGCCCATTCAAAAGCGTCCCAGGTCGGCAAAAAAATCAGTTGCCCAAAACCTCCCCCGTGGCTAGGCTGAATGCACGTCGTGGAGAAATCGCATCCCCTCCACTCTGACGTTTGTTTAGGGATTTGCGGCCGCTTGCAGCCTCACTGCTAAAAAGCCAACACATGAAACCGATCGCCATCGATCCGGTCGAAATGATCGACCAAACGTCCCGTGCCGCGGGACCTTCTCCCACGGGCTTGTCGCCATCGGGTCTCTCGACTCAGTGCGTGCACGGGAACATTGCCCCGGATGCCCCCTCGCGTCAGCACGCCGAAGGGGCCATCACAACCCCCATTTACTCGGCCTCCACCTTCACCTTTGAATCCACCGACAAACTGTTGGATTTCGTTGAAGGTCGCGACCAGCGCGAAGAATACGGACGCTACGGCAACCCCAACGAACGGCTGGTCGAACAGAAACTGGCAGCACTCGACAACGCCGAAGACGCGGTGGTTTACTCCAGCGGCATGGCGGCAATCGTCGGGTTGCTGATGAGCCGCTTGTCCTCCGGCGACGAAATCATTTTCTTCGATCAGTGCTATCACCGCAGCCGGGAATTCTGTGGCAAGCACCTGGCAAAGTTTGGAGTCGTCACTCGACAGGTTCCCACCGGCGACTTCGCTGCCATGGAAGCCGCGATCACGCCACGCACCAAAATGCTGGTCAGTGAATCGCCCACCAACCCGCACTTGACCTGCGTCGATCTGGAACAGTTTGTCGCGCTCGGCAAAGCCCGTGAAATCGAAACGCTGATCGACGCGACCTTGGCAACTCCAATGAACGTGCGACCGCTTGATCATGGCGTCGACTACGTTTGGCACTCCGCGACCAAGTATTTGGGCGGGCACAACGACTTGCTGGCGGGAGTCATCTCGGGCCGCAAGGAATTGCTCGATCCCATCCGGGCTCTTCGTGGATGTTTGGGCAGCGTCTCCTCTCCTCACAGCATGTACTTGCTGGAACGCGGATTGAAGACGTTCTCACTGCGGATGCAGCGTCACAACGAAAACGGCCAAGCCGTGGCTGAATTTCTTCATCAACATCCCAAGATCGAACGCGTCTATTACCCGGGCCTGCCAAGTCATCCTTCTCACGCGATCGCGAAAAAACAGATGCTGGGCTACGGCGGCTTGATCACCTTCACAGTCAAGGATGCGGACTGGAAAACAACGTCACGCGTCGTCGATGGAGCGAAAATTGCTCGGATCGCCCCCAGCTTGGGCGGCACCGAATCGTTGATCGAACAACCGCTTGTGATGAGCTATTTCAATTACTCACCGGAAGAACGAGCCAGCTTTGGAATCGCCGACAGTATGATTCGTTACTCCTGTGGCATCGAAGATTCAGCGGATTTGATCGCGGATCTGGACCAAGCTTTGGCGGTGATCTGAGATGAACCCATCCAAACCAAACGCCGAATTTCGAACGCGTGCCATCCACGTTGGCAACGAAGTTGATCCATCGACCGGCGCCGTCGTCCCACCCATCCACTTTGCCAGCACATTCCGCCAACCCGGTGCAGGCGAGTGGGGCCAATACGACTACTCACGCAGCGGCAACCCAACTCGAACGGGCCTGCAAACCACACTTGCGTCGCTCGAAAACGCCTGCGGGACACTGGCGTTTTCATCCGGCATGGCTGCCATCCACGCGGTCACCATGCTGTTGGAATCCGGCGACCACGTCGTCGCGGGAACGGACATCTATGGCGGTGCCTACCGGTTGCTGCACCAAATTTGCAATCGCAGCGGCATCGAAGTCTGCCTGGTGGATGTCACCGATTTGAGTGCGATTGAAAACGCCATCACCAATCGGACCAAACTGATTTGGACCGAATCGATCGGAAATCCTCGGATGACGATCTCCGACTTGCCGGCGATCGCTCGGCTGGCCAAATCCAAGGGAATCCTCTCCGGCGTCGACAACACGTTCGGCACCCCGGCGCTGTTGCGCCCTTTGGATTTCGGCATCGACATCGTGATGCACTCCGCGACGAAGTACCTCGGCGGCCACAGCGACTGCCTCGGTGGAACGCTGGCCGTCTCCGATTCTGAACTTCACGACCAACTCTATTTCATTCAGAACGCGACCGGTGCGGTGCTCGATCCAATGAGCAGCTTTCTGATCTCGCGTGGCTTGAAAACATTGGACTTGCGAATTCGCGAGCAGTCGCGAACGGCACTCCGATTGGCAAAGTGGCTGGAAGCTCACCCGCTGGTCCGATCAGTGCTGTATCCCGGCCTGACTTCGCATGACCAGCACAATTTGGCCAGCCAATTGTTCGGGCAGCAGCAACCCGACGAGGAAGAAACTCACTTCGGTGCGATGATCACGTTCGAACTGAACGCATCGCTGAAACAGGTTTCCAAGGTCTGCCAGTCGACCGAATTGTTTCACCTCGCGGTCAGTCTGGGCGCAGTGGAATCCTTGATCGAGCAACCCGCCACAATGTCCCATGCGTCTTACGCTCCTGAAGCACGTGCTGCACATGGAATCACGGATTCGCTGATCCGCCTCTCCGTCGGTCTGGAATCGCCCCGCGATTTGGAAACGGACCTGGAACGGGCGTTCGCCGCGATTTCCTAACCCCCTCCATGGCCGGAGGCGACCTGCCAAGGACCGGATCGACTCGTCCGGAGAAGGAGACGCCAAGCGGGGAAGAGTTCGCTTTGCTCAGCGACTTTCGGCTCCCGTTGCATTAGGATAGGGGGACGATTTCGCCTCCGCTTGCCGCCTTCCTGCCCCAGCCCACCATGCGTTTCCCCGATCTGTTCACCGCGCGTGATGCGTCGCGTGCCGCCGCGTTGCAGTGGATCGCGAGACAGGCTGTCGAGGGACTGACCGCGGGTCGCCACCGATCTCCGCACAAAGGGTCCAGCGTCGAGTTCAAAGAGCACCGCCCCTACGTTCCCGGCGATGAACTGCGGAACATCGATTGGCGTGCGTTCGGCAAAAGCGATCGTCTCTACATTCGCGAATTCGAAGAAGAGACCAATCTACGGTGCACGCTGCTGGTCGACCGCAGCGGCAGCATGCAATACGCCGGCAGCCGAGCGTTGCAACTGACAGACTCCCGGGCCTCCCTGGGCAATCGCAAGCAAGATTATGCGACCGCGATCGCCGCGGCGATCGCTTACATGATGCTCTCCAGCCAAGATGCGGTTGGATTGATGACGTTTGACGACAAGATCAGTGACTCGCTGCCACCGCGAACCATGCCGTCGCACCTCCAAGCCTTGCTTGCGATCTTGGCCAGTGATTCTGGTGGCGGTGAAACGGACTTGGGCACCGTCATCCGCCAAGCGATGCTGAAACTGCCACGACGTTCGCTGGTGGTTCTGATCTCCGATGGCCTTGGTGATCCTGAATCACTCGGCAAATCACTCGCGTCCTTGCGAGCTCAACGACAAGAGGTCGTGTTTCTACAAATCCTCGATCCGGATGAAGTCGACTTCCCCTTCCATGACCGAATCGAATTTCGCGATTTAGAGAACGGCGATCATCGTGAGATCATCGATTCGCGACAGATTCGTTCACGCTACATTGAGTCCCTGAATCGTCACAACGCGACGATCGAAGCAGCCTGCCGTCGCAACCGTGTCGACCATGCCATGATCACCACCGATGTTCCCGTCGTCGACGCGCTCGCGAGGTTCGTGACGCTGCGGCGTGGTGGTGGCATCAGCGGTTCACTGACCTTCCCCGGTTCCGTCTTGGCAAGCTCCCAACCGAATGCCTCGGCGGAGGGCGATTCTTCGAGATGAATTTCCTCAACCTCGGACTCCTCGCCGGCGCACTCGCATTTGTCGTTCCCCTGGCAATCCACTTGTTGTTCCGCAGTCGCTATCGATCGATGGATTGGGGAGCGATGTTCTTGCTTCAGGACGTCGTTGCGAAAAACCGCCGACGCATGCAGTGGCATCAATGGATCCTGCTGGCACTTCGATGTGCGATTCCGATTTTGCTGGCGCTCGCGATGGCTCGTCCATTGCTCTCGTCGGCTCGCGCCTTGCCTGGGTCCGAACCGCTGACGCTGATCCTGTGTGTCGACGACAGTCGCTCCATGCAGGCTGCCGGACGTCACGATCGCGTTCGAAAAGCAGCCACCGGACTGATTGAAAATCTATCACGCGGTGACGAGGTGATTGTGATTCGGGCCAGTCAGCTCACGGCGGCGTTCCAGCGATCCGCCCCTCGCGATGCTTTGGTCGGCTTGTCCGAACTTCCATTCGACGGTCCTCCATCGGACTACGTCCAAGCGTTGGACACTTGCCTGGACGCATGCAAGGAGGCCTCGCATCCGAATCGTCGAATTGTGCTTTGCGGCGACTTTCAATCCAACTGTTTGGCTGCTGGGAATCAATGGATCGATGCGGTCGAAGACGCTCGCGTTCAACTGGATCGCATGACACCGCCACCGCGAGTCGACTTCCTCAACGTTGCTCAAGCCGACGCCATGCTCGACAACTTGGTGGTGGAATCACTCGACGCCAATGCCCCAGCGGTTTTGAAAGATCGATTGGTCAACTTCACCGCAAAGATCCGGAATGATTCAGATCGCTCCGTCAGTCGATTGACCGGACGATGGTTCTACGACGGGCAGACCGTGCAAACCGCAACCCTCGACATCGCTCCTCGCAGTTCATCCACTCTCTCGTTCACGCACACCCCGGAAACAGGTGGCGACCATTCGCTGGCATTCGCCGTCGAACACACGGACGCAATCGCGGCGGACAATCGTCGCAGACTTGCCATCCACGTCCTGCCCCAAATCCGGGTGTGGTTGGTCGATGGAAATCCATCCAACGAACCGTTGCAAAGCGAAACGGACTTCTTGCGTTTGGCACTCAGTCCCTTTGCCTTCGCGAGCGTCAATGAGAGTGCACGAGCAGACCAGAATGCTCGTTCGGATTTGGTTAGCAGCCGAGTCTTTTCGGGTTCGCGATGGTCCCCTGAACTGGCAACCCAAATGGACACCGCCGAACGTCCCGACGTCATCATCTTTGCCAACGTCAAACAGATCGACTCGCGAGATGACTCTGACAACAAGTTGCTCGAACAGTTTCTTGCTCACAATGGAAAGCTCGTCTTCTTCGACGGCGATCAAGTGGCCGCAGACCAGTGGAACAACGTCCCATGGTTGCCAGCCAAACTGGATCGACTCATCACCGCTTCGGACGTCGAAGCCGTCTTGGAGAGCGAGAACTCCGTCACGACGGAAGAACAAGACCGCCTTGGATTCACCATCCAACCGCCGCGTGGCAGACAGAGTGTTTGGGGATCACTGCAAGAGGCCGGCGATGGCATCTGGGAAGAAGTTCGAGTTGGACGGTATCGTCGGTTGCTGATCGAGGATTCTGCCACGGAGTCCACCCAGGTCTTGTTGCGAACATCGGATCAAGCCGTTTTAGCAGTTCGTCGATCCAACGTGATTCAGTTTGCCATTGGCTGCGATACAGAATGGTCCACGCTGCCACTGCGTGCGGTTTACTTGCCGATGATGCAGCAGCTGATACTGGACTTGGTAGGCAGCCAAGAATCCATGAACGTGGTGGCAGGCCAACCGATGCTGGTTCCAGGCCCGACAGCCTCTTGGACGGTGACGTCGCCGGATGGTTCCAGTTCCGAACTCCAATTTCCTCTCGATCCAGCTCCTGAAAACGACGCTCCGAACATCTCATCGGGCGTTTTCAGCGACACCCAAATCGCTGGCATCTATCGTTTTCGGCCGAAGGCCCCAACCACAGAGTCCAGCGATGGCCCCGCCACGACTCTTCTTCGCGTCGCAGAAATCCCCGCCTTTGAATCGGATCTCCGAACGTTGGAACCCAGCCAAATCGAAACCTTCGCGGACCGTCTGCAAGCACGTTTGTTTGACACACCAGAAGACGTGGTGGAGGCGACCGCAACCGATCGATTTGGCCAAGAAATCTGGCGACCGCTGATGTTCTTGGTGCTGCTTGTCCTGATCGCGGAACTCCTCTGGCAACAATTTGCCGGGCGTCCCAAATCGGCCGCCACCGCTTGGAACGCTCCCGCCGCTTCCGCAGGGAGTCATCGATGATGACTGATTGTCCTCGATCGAACCTTGCCAGTTTGCGGTTTTCGTGGGATCTCCCGACTTGGGCAATCCTTGCCATCGCGATCCTCACCGGACTGGCTGCGGCATGGTTGTACCTGAAAGAAACCAGGCAACTGGCAGGCACTGCCGCCTGGGTGCTTCCTGCCCTGCGTTCGACCGCGATCATCCTCACCATTCTGCTCTTGGCTGGCCCGATTTGGCACCACCGCCAAGTCATCGGCCAGCCCGCCAGACTCATTTTCGCGGTTGACCAGTCGTTGAGCATGAGTGAACGAGACTCATCGGACCGTGAGTCCCCTGATCGCTTGCGCCGTTCTGTTGAAATGCTGTTCGGCAAAAATGAAAGCGAGGGTTGGATTCAAACGCTGCAATCGACTCACTTGATCGACGTGATGAGTTTTGACGCCACCGCTCAACCACGATGGAAGTCTTACGATCTCGACTCTGAGAGCGAACGCGAATCGACCGAAATCATCCTGGGTGAAGCCAACGGATCCACCACGAATTTGGCAGCTGCGTTGCGCCCCATGCTGCCGCGGTCAGGCAACAGGGATCCGGCCCAATCCTTCGTCCAGCCCGATGAACCGGCTGGCACCGCGGCCTCCCCACTGGCAGTGGTGCTGATGACCGACGGACGCGACTCCGCCGGCGTGGACGATGCCTCCGATTTGGCTTGGCAACTTTCGCAGTCGGGGTGGCAAGTTCACACGGTTGGTCTGGGCAGCGTCGACGAACCGACCGACATCGGCATCACCAACGTCCTGCATCCCGAGCGAATTGCTGCGGATGGTCGCCTGACGGGAACCATTGTGGCCAAGCACTATGGGGTAACCAACGACACGCTTCAAATCGAACTTCGATCGGGTGAGACGCTGGTTTGGTCCGACAGTTTTGTGGCCACCCAGGACGGACAAACCGAAATCGACTTTGACCTTCCCGTGGAGCCACTCACGAACCGTCTCGCCAACCAAGAAGCCCGAGGCGTGGACCGCGATAGCCTTGTCTTGCCCTTCACCGCATCCATTCGCAGGGCCGATCCCACCGTCCCAACCACCTTGGGCCAACCCGAAAACGATTCCTGGGATTTTCGAATTGCAGCGGCCAGTCGTGACCGTCGGCTATTGATCCTCGACGGCTCATCGCGGTGGGAAACACGTTATCTGCGGAACCTGTTCGCTCGGGATCCCGCTTGGCAAGTGAACACGGTTCTGTTCGGCCCGGGCACGGACTCCCCCCAAATTTCACGGGGGGACAACGACGGAGAGGTGCCGGCCACAACCGAAGACTGGAACCGATTCGACGCAATCGTGTTGGGCGAAGTTCCACCAGAACAATGGACCGAGGCGGACTCCGTTGGCTTGCGAGAATTCGTTCGTCGCGGTGGCGGACTCATCATGCTCAATGGTCGTTACAACCGTCTGTCACGAATCGAGTCGCTGAACGACCTGTTGCCCGTCGAATTCGTCGACCCTGCGGGCTCCTCCGAAAACAACGACCTGCTTCGATACCAACGACAACAACCATCCGTTCAGTCCATTGGCCCCACAGCGACGGGACGTTCTCAACCGGTGATGTTGCTGAGTTCTGAGATCGCGTCCAACGAGCAACTCTGGCGCAGCATGCCGGTCCCGGGCGTGATTCCCGTCACAACGGCTCGGGCGGATGCCGAAGTCTGGGCAGATGCTTTGGTAGAAGCAACTGAGACATCTTCTCCAACCGACAGCCGCGTCCCTTGGTTGGTCACCCGTCTGTTTGGTGCAGGGCGTGTGTTCTTTCTGGCAACGGATCAAACTTGGCGTTGGCGTTACAAGATCGAGAGTCAACTGCACGGCCGTTTCTGGAATCAGATGCTGACCGCCGCGATGCAACCGCCGTACGCCGTGCGGGACGACTATGTTGCGATCGGAACCGACAAAATCGATTACGACTCCGGCCAATCAGCGCTGATCCGGGTCCGGCTGCTCGACAATGAAACACCGTTCGGCGAGGGAGCGTCCCCCAACACCCCGGCGACGGTGGATGCCTTGTTGATTCGCGACGACCAAATCGTTGCCACCCTTCCGATGAACCTTGACGACGAGTCTCGTCGAACGTACTTGGCCCAAACCGATTCTCTGCCGCCCGGTGCCTATCACGTGCGAGTTCGCGCCAGTGGCTATGACGCTTCCGCCTTGAAAGCAACCGCACCGATTTGGGTGGAACCGTCCCGCAAGGGTGAACTGGATCGTGTGGCGGTGGACGAGGACACTCTGAAAGAGATTGCGAGCGCCGGCGGTGGCACCTACGTCCACGAGTCGTCCGCAGAAGAGATGCTGAGCCAGCTGCTGCCGTTGTCTCGCGGCCAAATCATTGAAACCGACACGTTGATGTGGGAATCATGGTGGCTGTTTGTGGCCATCCTGGGACTTCTAGCCGCCGAATGGTGGATGCGTAAAAAGGTGGGATTGGTATGAGCGAACTGCCCTACGGAATGCTGGGCGAACTGCCCAGAACGAACCACCAGGCCCCCAGCGAACTGCTGCCCGCAACTCGCGATGCGCTGCGTGCCTTCGCCAGACGGCGTGCCACACTGCAAGCGTGTCGTGGTGTCGCCGTGGGCGTGACCATGCTGATCACCGCCATGATTGCCCTGGCGTTGATCGACCATTTTGTGCGTCCAAGCACCCTGCCACGCGTCTTGCTGAGTCTGCTTGCGTATGTTGCCGCAGGCTGGGCAGCCTACCGAAACGGAATCGCTTCCGCATTTCAAAGTTCCCCCGCCGAAGTCGCCGGAAGCTTTGAAATCGCTCAAAGCAAACTTCGCGGTCAAATCCTGTCCGCCGTCGAACTCAGTGAAGTCGACCATCTCAATGGCTCGCCTGACTTCAGACGGAAACTGCAATCGCATGTCGCCGATCAGATGGGCGATGTCGAAGTGCGACGCTTGTTGCCCTGGAAACTGATCCAACAAGCCTTGTGGGTGCTGTTCTCCCTGCTCGTCGCCATCACGGCGTTGGGATTGATCCCGACCCTGGAATTGCCACGGCGCTTCGCGCGCGTCCTGCTGCCAATCGCCCCCATCCAACGAGCCTCCCTGACCAAAATCCATTTGCTCCAACCCGCCCCACCATCCGCCATGGTTGCCGAAGGGGATCTCGTCGGCGTGATGGTGGAAGTGGACCGTTTGGGCCGGTCCGATGTCTGGCTTGAAATCCGCGACGAACTGGGACAAGAACGTCAGCGCATGGTCCGACGTTCACACGAAGCCCTCGCGAATCAAACACACGATCAGGCAGCCTTGGACGCACCTCGGCTGCCAACCTATTCGGCAAATCTTCCGGTCCAGCAAACTTCGGTTGAATATCGAATTCTTGCAGGAGATGCGGAGACCCTGTGGTACACGCTGACCCCGCAACCTCGCCCGCGTGCGACTTCGTTTGTCAAAGAGTATCAGTACCCGTCGCACACCAAACTGCCAAACAAAACCGTCACCGAGAACCATGGTGACCTCACCGCGTTCGTCGGAACCAAGGTCACGATGCGAGTGGAATTCGATCAACCCGTTCGAGACGCGGAGATGCGTTTCTCTTCGCGCGGTTCTGGGTTTGCCTTGGCATCCGTTTCCCCCGAGGATCAGCAGTTCGAAATCACCGTTCCGATCTCAACCCCCGGCAGCTATCGCCTGGACGCAACGGGTTCCGACACGGGACTGAACAACCCCTTTTCGCCGAGATACACGATTGACCCCGTGATCGACCGCAGCCCCATCGCGGCGTGGGACGAATCGATTCCGCGTCGACAAATTGCCTCGCCAGCGGCGGTGCTTTCGTTGGTCGGACATTTGGAGGACGACATTCCGATGGACTATGCGATCCAGCAAATCTTGTTGGAAGGTGAAGGGCTGACAGAAACCAAGATTGATTTGAAAGATCCCAGTTCAGTCGTTCGCGTGGATCTGAACTGGGACCTGGCTCGTTTTGATGGACGCGAAAATGCGGATGCAAAATTGCCGTCCGGCAGTCGCTTGAAGACTCGACTGATCGCCGTGGATCGAGCAGGCCACCGCGGTCAATCCAATTGGATTGATATTTTCATTGCGCAGTTGGATTTTGATCCCGATCGACATCACGATCTGTTGGCTCACCAAGAACTCACACAACAAATCACGCCTTGGTTCGAAGAACTGAACCAGATCAGTCAAGGCATGCAAAACAGCATGAAAGCCGCGATTGAGTCCCCGGACACTGAGTCGTTCCAGTTGAATCCCAATCTTCCCGCTCAATTGCAACAGCTTCGTGTCCGGTGGGAATCGATTTCTGGATTCAATGCCTCGGCCGATGAAATCTCACCCGCGCCGGACGAAGCAGCGCCGACCTCCATTCGCAAACTTCTGGCCTCGATGGACGATCCGATACGAATCGACCAATGGTCGCGTCTGGATTCGGCTGCCACTTTTGCCCTCGAACAGACGTCGCTTCAATACAAAACTTGGCAGCAGATTGGCGAGCAATTCCCCAACGACGATTCCGTGGACCAACGCAAACGGCTTTCGAGCTCGCATGTTGGCAAACTAGGCATGCTCACTCGATTGACGTCGCGGTCGATCGAGTTCACGAAAGCGATCCTGGCCATCGAGCTCGCCATGGGACTTTCCCAGGACATGGAAACGATTCAAACCAGCGCCGCGATGCTCGGTGACGCGGATGCCAACATCCCCATCACCAGGCTGCCGGGACAAAGCGAGCTGCTTCATCAGCAACTGCAACAAATCAGTGACCTCCTGAAGTCGATGGAACCGGATCTTCCCGAAGAAGTGCAGCGACACCATGAGCAAATCCATCGCTTCGTGGATCAACGCACCCAGGTCATCTCGGACGCTCGTGACAAACTTCGCACGTCGCAAGATGGGAATGCGGAGCGTCCCTTCCGCGAAACCATGCAGCAAATTGCAGAGGAAGTCAAAGCGTTGCGAGTTCATAGTTTGTTGCACGGCAACGTGGCCAACCGAATCGCCGCCGCGATGAAGGAGTTCACCGCGGAATCCATGGGATGGGCTGGACAGCTCGCAACGCTGAATCGAATCGGCAAGCAATGGCACGACCAACAACGCAAATCGAAATCACTCGCCGAACGCGGCGACTCCAATGAATTGGCTGAATCCAAATCCGTGGAACGACTGCACCAGGAATCCTTTCAAGGACTTCGCGACACCATCCTGAACCGCCTGCAACAAGCGGAACGTTTTGAAGAAGCGAGAAGCGATTCCCAGGTGACCGCCAGCTCGGACCTCGACCTCATCGCCCGGACCCTGGACGCCATCACTGCCGATGGATTCGTCTCGCCGGAAAGTTCGGACCTCGACGAGGTCGCATTTCATGACCAAGTCTCGAAAGCGGTGATGACGCTGGATGCAGGAAACCAATTGCATCGCTTCGAGAAACAGTGGCAGTTCGTGGCCGACCGAGAACGGTACCCAGTCAATTCTGCTGACGGGATCATCCATCAACCCATCCGACTCGAACACATCCAAGTCGCCAACGAAATCCCGATGGCGCAAGTTCGGCATCTCGGCCTGGATCCCCGTGTCGCCGACCCGCTGCGGGACACTCGTTGGAATCAAGACGCCAGCCAAGCCCGTGATCGATTGAACCGTCGTCGCTGGGAAAGCGAAACGCCAGTGTCAGCGGCCATCCCGATTGAGTCGATCCTGAAAACCTATCAATCCAGCTGGAATGATCTCGACCCGATGATGGAAGAGGCTCGTGAATTCCTTCGCAGACTCACACCGAGCTTGTCCGACCAGGCACGTGAGGCAGCGGAAGAAGCCAAGCAACAGAGCGATGCCATTGAAGAAGACCAGTCCAAACGTCCCGAATCCCCCGAACAGGTCGCGACCGAGGCGGAATCCAAGTTCGACGATTTGAAGGAGCAAGTCAGCGCGATCGCCGAACAATTGGCGGACCGAGCCAACAACGCGGACTACTCCCAAGCGGACGACGCGCAGGCTGCCCGCGATGCTGACCAGGCCATCGCAGCGATGGAACAACAGACCGAACAAGTTGCCAGCCAGCTCCGTGAAAACCAACCGGAAGAGGCTTCGCAATCACTTGCTGACCTTTCGAAAACATTGGAGACCATTGCGGACCACTTCGAAGCCATCGACGAAGGTGAAGATGCCTCCGAGACTCGGGACGCCCTCAATGAACTGACGCCCTCTTCGGAAGCAAACCCGTCCATGGACAACCAGTTCGACGCAGCGGAAGCGGTCGCCAAAGCCAACCAGATGACTCCCGAGCAATTGCTCGAACAACTTGAAAAGAAGCTGCCCACCGACCAACCGATGCAAGAATCGCTGCAGGACATCACGAAGCAGACGGTCCGTGCCGCCGAACAAATGATTCGCGAAGCGGCCAACGAAGAAACGTCGCTGCGTCGCAACTTGGAACGTTCTGACGCAGAGTTCTCGGAACAGAAACGAATCGCTCGGGACGAGTTGCGTTCCATCTCGGATCGCGCCGACGCCGTCGAGAAACACTTGCTGGCAATGGCAGAGCAAGCCAGTGGGTGGTCCAACGAAAATGCGACACAGCGAGCAATCGAACAGATTCGCGATGATCTCTCCCAAGCAACGCAAGCCAGCAAACAGGCACAGAACGACGCGGCCCTGTTGGACGACCTGCAAGACGCCAACCAATCCCTTCGCGAGGCGGTTCAGGATGCCGCGAAACAAACCGCAGCGATCAACGAGAAGGCTCGCCAGATGCAGAAACAATCCCTGCACAACAACGAGCAATCACGTGCCAAAGCGGCTCGACAACTGGAAGCAATGCAACGACGGGGAAAAAACCAATACCTGCAATCGCTTCAGAACGAGAACCAACAGTGGCACCGCAATGTCGATGAGGCGGGCCGCCGAATCCAACAAGCTCAAAACCAAGAACGCAATGCTCAGCGAAGCCTCGACCAGGCCAAGCAACAACAGAAAAAGCACCCTGGGGAAGAGTGGGCAGAAAAAAACGTGGCAGACAAACAAGCCCAAGTCGAAAACGCAGCAACCGCGGCGGCAGCCGCCAAGCAAACTCGCGATTTGGCTCGCGAATCGGAGCGTCAGGCGAAACAACGGTATGAAGATGCTCGCAATCGAGCGGTTGCCAACCTCGATGCTGCCAATCCCGCTGCTGAATTGCTCTCGCGTGTCACTCAGCAGGCCACCGAAGAACTGCAGGACCTCGCCGAATCACTCGATTCCAACCAAGAATCGCTCGCGATCGACGAATCGCTCGAACCGCCCGCGTCCTCGAATCAACCCCTTGCCGAGCAACAACAGCGACTTCAACACTCTGTCGCGATGGCAGCGGAAGAACTTCGCAGAGCAGCACGCCACGAAGCACGACTGGGCAACAGGACTTCCGCTGAAAAACTTGACGAGGTTGCCACGGAAATCGAAGCCGTCAGTCAACAACCGATGAACGTAGCCCAAGAATCCTTGCAGTCCGGTGAAGCCAGCCAAGCCAATCAGCAGCTCGCTCAAGCGGCCGAGCAACTGCAAGCGAAAGCAGATGCACTCGCCCAACAAGCAAGCAGCGATCCAGCCAACAGAGAAGGCGACTCCTCCACTGCTTCGGATGACGCCCCGTCTTCCTCGCAGAGTCAAAAACTCGCAAAAACACTGGATGAACTGGACCGAGCCCTCCATTCACCGCCCCCGGATCCGGCAGGCAGTGACGCCCAATCCGATCCCTCTCAGACATCGCAATCGCAGCAAACGCCTGAGAACCAAACCTCAGATCAATCGGCGGATGGTTCCGCGGGAGAATCCTCCTCCGAGGCGTCAGGCAGCCAGCAGGCCAATCAGCCCAACTCGCCGGCCAGCCCCGGTCAGCAGCAAACGTCGGGACAGGCATCCTCGACACTGGCGGAAGCGGCTCAGCAAGCCATCCGCAACCTGGCTCAACAACGCCAACGACAGTTGCAACAGATTGCACAAGCCGGCGATCCATCCCAGCCATCGGATCAAGATTCCTCGCAACCAAGCAGTCCCCAAGCGAACCATCCAGCCCGCGGCGAAGGGCAAGCACGTGACAACTCTCTGATCGATGCAAGCGATTGGAACATTGCGGACGGGGATTGGGGCGACCTACGAGAACGTCAAACCGAAGAGGTCATCCAAGACCGTAAAGTGCGTCTTCCGATGACGTACCGCAAAGCGGTCCAGGCGTACTTCGAAGCTGTTTCCGCCGAAGCGGCCAAGTCCAGTGAATCCAAACCACGATCGGACAGGTGATTCCTGTGAAAGTTCCTCAGCACGCCCCACTCGACCGCCGATCCTGGCTCGCCCGAGCCATGTTTGGTACCGGCATAACGTGTGCAAGCGCACTTGGGCCGGGGGCAAACCGGTTCCTCACTTCAGCCTCCGCAGAAGAGGACCTGACAGATCTCTATGTTGATGACGCCATTGACCATTCCGTGAACCAGGGCATCCAGTTCCTGTTGCGATTACAGAAGGAGGACGGATCGATCGCCGATCGCGGCAATGCAACGGCGATGACATCGCTGGTGATCATGGCGTTCGCATCCATCGGAACGATTCCGGAACCAGCGACTCTCGAGGGTCGCGTGATGAGCCGAGCCATCGAGTTTGTGTTGCAACCTCGCAATCAAACGCAGGGGTACTTTGGCCATCACGATGGGTCTCGCATGTATGGGCACGGCATCACCACGCTGATGCTGACCGAGATATTGGGCATGGGGGCAACCATCGACCAAAACGAACGGATTCACAACGCTCTGGTGCAAGCGATCCAGGTCATCCTCCAATCGCAAGCCGTCTCCAAACCACAACGCCTTCAGGGCGGGTGGCGATACAAACCCGATTCCAGAGACTCCGATCTATCCGTTTCGGTTTGGCAAGTCATGGCCTTGCGATCCGCCAAGAATGATGGCCTGGACGTCCCCTCCGAAGCGATCGATTTGGCAGTGGAGTACCTGAAAGAATCGTACACGTCGCCATTGGACGAAAACGGACAACCAAGAGAAAAGGCCAGCGGCTTTGCCTACACTCCGGGAACACATCATCCCGCATTCACAATGACCGCGGCCGGTTTGCTCGCCATGCAAACCTGTGGCCAATACGACTCCCCCTTGGTTGCTGGGGCGGCAGCGTGGTTGCTCGAACACCCTCCTCGAACAAACGAGCGGTTCTTTTTCTACGGCATGTATTACTACGCTCAGGGCATGCACCAAATCGGGGGAGAAGCCGCGACCACAGCAGCCAAAATGGTTCCTGAGCTGTTGCTGCGATTGCAAGCCGACAACGGATCTTGGGTCAGTCACCAGGGCGAAGAACGCAATGTGGGGGTCGCCTACGCCACCGCCTTGGCCATTCTCAGCCTCAGCGTTCGCTACCATTACTTGCCGATTTATCAAAGATAATCGACCGCCATGGGGGTGCATTCCCACCGTGAATCGCGACAGATTTGCCAATCACTCAATCCCCACGAAACGAATTGGATTGACAACCGGAACGGACCTGGGAATACTACCGGCAACGTTGCGTGGTGCCTTTGATCCAAGGCTTGGATCCTAGGAAACAGGGAACTTCGGTGAGATTCCGAGACGGCCCGGCCGCTGTATCCGACGCGAAGTTGCTGACTCAGTGACTTCCAAGCAAACACTCCTCTTGTGCCATTGTCATTGATCGGAATTTTCCGTGACAGACGAGAAGGCGAGCGTTTGCGAGTTTGCGTCGGGAGTCAGAAGACCTACCACGAAACGGACGCTAAGTGATCTTCTTGGGCGAGATCGGCGTCGGGGCGAAATCCAATTTCGCTTGGCTGTTTCGTTGAATTCCAGTCCGAATGATCAAGGCGACTTCCGCGCGGGTATTTCCCGAGCGATGGGTCCGCATTCGAACTGACTCGATCGCTTTGCATGCTCCCGTCTCCTCGTTCGCATTGCCGCCGCTACCGAAGCGTTTTCGCGATGGGTTTCACCTTGGTGGAATTGCTGGTCGTGATCGCCATCATCGGCGTCTTGGTCGGTTTGCTTCTGCCCGCCGTCCAGGCCGCTCGTGAAGCCATGCGGCGTGCGTCTTGCCAAAACAATTTGCACCAAATTGGTTTGGCGTTGCACAACTACCATGCCGCCCACAACAAGTTTCCACCGGGTGCGATTGAGGTGCGACCTCAGTATCCCAATGGAAAACAATTGGCTTGGTCTGCGTTTGTGTTGCCGTTTCTGGAGCAATCAGGACTGCACGAACAAATCGACTTTCGGCTCGCGTTTGATGCTCCGGAAAATGAAGTCGCCGCGGCAACCGCCTTGCCGACCTTCCTGTGCCCCAGCACGCCGCGGACCGATGGACAGATCCAAGGTCGCGGGGCGTCCGACTACGGCGGGATCTACGGTCAGCGAATCACGGGCCGAAACGATCCCCCCAACGGGATGATGCTGCACGACCGAGCTCTCGCGATGCGCGACATCTTGGACGGCAGTTCGAACACCGTGATGGTCTCGGAGGATGCCGCGTTTCCGGATGGGCAATGGATCAACGGACGCAACTTGTTTGATCAAGCCTTCCCGATCAACCAAGCCCCCGCATTTGAAAACGACATGCGTAGCTTTCACGTCGGTGGCGTGATGGTCCTTCGCGCGGACAGCTCGGTCACATTTTTGACCGAGCAACTCGACCTAGAGATCCTGGCGGCGCTCTGCACGCGAGCCGGACATGACGACGCCACCCTGTAACACATCATTGAATCAAACACTCCCTGGATCTGCCGTGAACCCGCTCAAGCCAAGTCGTTTCGCTCGTCGCCGACAGTTGCATCTGACCATCGAACAATTGGAATCGCGTCAGCTCCTTGCCGCGGGCCCTTACGCCCCAGCCGCGAACGAAGTGGGCTCATCCGCAATCGATCGCGAATCGCCCGCCATCGTGGGATGGGCCACCGGCGTGGAAGACTACACCCCGGGAGCCGCGGTGGATGAAGTTTGGCAGGAATCCTCTCGAGCTCTCGGTCCCGCTGAAGGACAATCCGGCAGCATCGTCTCGCTAGGACGAGCGGGAACACTCACGCTGACCTTTGAGGATCCCATTCGAGATGGGTTGGGATTCGACTTTGCTGTGTTTGAGAATTCCTTTTCAGACACATTTCTCGAACTTGGCTACGTGGAAGTCTCTTCCGACGGAGTCAACTTCGTCCGCTTTGAAAGCGATTCTCGCACCGACTCGGCTGTCGCTGCGTTCGGGTCCATTGATCCAACCAATTTGAACAACTTGGCGGGCAAGTACCGCGGTGGATTTGGCACGCCGTTCGATCTGCAAGAACTTCGCGGCACCGCCGGACTGGACGTCACCGCCATCACGCACGTTCGGTTGGTCGACATTTTTGGTGACGGCACCTCGTTGGATGGACAAGGCGACCCGATCTACGACCCCACTCCCACCACCGGCAGTGCGGGACTGGATGTCGATGGCGTCGCCGTGTTGCACGCCAAACAAACGGGTCCCGCGATCATCGATTTCGAAACGCTCGGTTCCGAACTCGGTGCCTCCACTTTTTCCAACCAAGCCCCCAACGGTTTCGAGCAAGAAGAACTGTCACTGAACAACGACTACAACTCGCTGTACGGAAGCTGGCAGGGCTGGTCGATTTCCAAGACAACCGATTCCACCACCGCTGATTTTTCCAATCAATACAGTGCCTTCCCCGGTGAGGGCCATGATGGCTCCGACACCTACGCCGTCGGCTTCTATTCCGAGTATGCCAGCCCCGAAAACCGCCCCACACTCGAACTGGATCCTGAAGTCGGTTCCCAGTTTGATTCGCTTTGGATCACCAACACAACTTACGCCGCACTTTCGATGACCGAAGGTGACCAATTTGCGAAGCAGTTTGGTGGCGACAGCGGCACGGACCCAGACTTCTACGAAGTCGACATCCATGGGCTCGACGACGCGGGAACATCCATCGGCACCGTGACCGTCGTGCTTGCCGATTTCCGGTTTGAGAACTCGGAGGATGATTTCATCGTGGATGAATGGATCCAGGTCGATCTGTCATCGCTTGAAAGCGCTCAAGCATTGCAGTTCCAAGTGCGATCTTCGGACATCGGCGACTTTGGAATCAACACTCCAACCTACTTTGCGGTCGATGACGTGGTCGTCAAACGCCCACAGGTCGCCTTGGATTTCGAAGACACATCGCTCTTGGAATCCGAATCGATGATCGGGCGAGTCTCACGGCCTGCTCTCGATAGCAGTTCGCTGATGACCGTCTCGATCAGCAACTCGAACAGTTCGTTGGTGAACCTGCCAACTCAGGTCACCATTGCAGCAGGCGCTGACTACGCCGAATTCACCGTTTCCACCTCGGACGATGACTTGGCTGGCCCAAATCAAATGGTTGAGTTCACTGCCACAGCTGAACTGCAGGCCCCACGAACTCGAGAACTGAGCGTGCTCGATGACGATGCAACGGGACTCGTCTTTTCAAGCAGTTCTTTGCAACAAACAGAAGGGGCCTCCGCCACCACGCTGACGCTTCGCCGCAATGACTTCGACATCTCATCCCCGTTGGCCGTTTCTGTTTCTGCCCAGCCCGATTCACGGTTGAACTACCCTGCATCGCTCACCTTTCCAGCGGGCCAACGCGAAGTTTCGCTGGTCATCTCGATCACGGATGACGAAAAGTTCTCGCCGGCACAGTCTGTTCAATTGGTCGCCACCGCTGAAGGACACGCTGAATCGGTTGCAACAGTCGAACTCCTGGATGACGACTCGCGTGCGTTGACCGCCACCAACCCAGCGTCTCCCTTGGAAGAATCCAATCCAAGTCAAACCGTCACCGCGATCATCCATCGCAATGATGCGTCGCTCGACCAACCCATGACAATCGGGCTCACCAACCCGAATCCAGAGTTGCTGACGATGCCGGCCTCGATTGTGATTCCGTCTGGATTTGATTCCGTCGAAGTCACCATTGGTTTGATCGACAACGACGTCGCAAACACCAGTCACACGTTCACGGTGGTCGCATCCAATCCGAACGCCGCCACTGCTGAATTCGATGTCACGGTGATCGACGACGAAGCCCCCACCTTCGTGTTGGCTCTGCTTGACTCGCAGGGCGTCGCCTTGAACGAAGTGACAGAAGGACAGTCGGTTCGTTTGTCGGTCACTCGCCCCGCATCCAGCGTGTCTGAATCGGTCACTGTCACGCTGGAACAGTCACTCACCGAACGCATCGATGGGCCCTTGGAAGTCACAATCCCCGCGGGAGCAACCGCCGCGGAATTGACTTGGCTGATCGAACCCGATGAGACATTGACTGGAAGTCTGGACTGGGTGATCGAAGCCAGCACGCCAGGCTTCGAAACCGCACGACTTGAAACCACTGTCTTGGATTCTGATTCGCCAGCACTGACGATCAGCGGGCCAACCGAACCACTGCTGGAATCTGATTCCACCTCGATCGGCGATTTCGAATCGTTCGGGCAAACCTTGGTCGCGGATGAATTCAACAACAACGCCGGACAAGCAGGTGTCTTCGTCGATGGTGAACTGACATTCGGCAATTCGTTTAGCAACGCGTACGGCTTTGACAGTTGGTCTGGGTTCTCGATCAGTCGCGAGTCGGACACAACCACCTCCGGTTTCTTCAACCAGTACGCTGCCATCACCGGCGAGGGCGTTCGCGATTCGAACACCTATGCCATCGGATACAACGGTGCCGATGCCATCATCCGGCGTTCCAATGATTCTCAACCGTTCGAATCCATCGCCGTCACCAACACAACTTACGCCGCACTCTCAATGCTCAACGGCGACGCTTTCGCAAAGCAATTTGGCGGTGAGTCAGGCGATGATCCCGACACATTCGTCTTGACGATCATCGGCAAGAATGAAAATGGCGAGTCGATTGGCGAAGTTGGATTCCATCTTGCCGACTATCGTTTTGAAGACAACTCGCTGGACTACATCGTTGATGAATGGACCACCGTTGACCTCACACCGATCGGCCAAGCAACCCAACTGCACTTTGGATTGTCGTCCACTGACGTGGGCCAATTCGGCATGAACACGCCGGGCTACTTCGCACTGGACGACGTCCAGCTTGCCGCTCCAGGCGAAGGGCTGCCGCAACTCACCCTCCACCGGCAAACACTCGACAACAGCGAACCGTTGGAAGTGAGCTTGGTTGCTGACCGAACCGACATCCGGATCCCTGAAACGATCGTCATCCCTTCTGGGCAAGACAGCGTGTCAGTCCCAGTTCGTTTGATCGACAATCTGCTGGCAGAAGACAATCGAGAGGTCGCGATCACTGCCACGGCAAACGGGTTTGCCCCTCAAGTCATCTCGTTGACCATCGAAGACAACGACACCCAATCGCTCACGGTGACTCACGATTCAAATGAAACGTTGAATGAGTCACAAATCATCGTCATCAACGTGGAAGACACAGGCTCGAGCCTCGATGCCGAATCGTTCCACAACGGCTCTGATCTGTCGGGAGCCATCGTTGCCGGGCCACTTGAATTCCCGAACGTCTACAACGAGCAGTACGACTTCTGGAGCGGTTGGGCGGCGTCCAACGTGACGGACGTGGCAACGCCCGGCTATTCCAACCAGTACGCTGCGTATTCCAACCTCTCTGGGGACCAACCCGGTGGTGGCGATTCTTCTGAGACCTTCTTGATCGGTGCAGGCAGCGGCGACTCCGCTCCCACCCTGACTCTGCCCGAAACAATGTCCGACGCCCGATTCGCGTCCATTTCATTGACGAACAGCACCTACGCGGCACTCTCAATGCAGCAAGGCGACTCCTTCGCGAAGCAGTTTGGTGGAGAAACCGGTGACGACCCGGACTACTTCTTGCTGACAATCGTCGGCCTGGATTTGTCTGGTGAGACCGTCGGAAGCGTTGACTTCTACCTTGCTGACTACCGTTTCGAGAACAACTCACTGGACTACATCGTCGGTGAGTGGACCACCATTGACTTGACCTCCTTGGACGGAGCCTCCCAGCTTCGATTTGACCTTTCTTCATCGGATGTCGGTGACTTCGGGATGAACACTCCCGCCTATTTCGCGGCAGACAACGTGATCCTGGACCAAGTGTCCGCGGAGCCAACGTCGGTGGTGATCCATCGAAATGCAGCCGATTTGAGTTCAGCACTACCGCTCACTTTCGAATCGGACGACCCACGTTTCGCGATCGATGCACCGATCGAGATCCCCGCGGGAGCTGACTCCGTTCGAATCCCGGTCTCGATACTGAACGACCGCACGGTCAACACCGACGGCAGCGCCCGCTGGACAGTGTCCGCAGACGGCCACATTGCCGGTGACGCCAATGTTTCGATCCAAGACGACGAAACCCCAGGCATCGAGTTGCACCGGTTGCTTCAGCCGTTGGAGGTCATCGAGGGCGAAGCAGCCAATTTGTACGAGGTTCGTTTATCGCAACGCCCTGCATCAAGTGTCACCGTTTCAGTGGAAGCTTTGATTGAATCCATGGATGCAGGTGAGCAACTCTCCCTCAGTGCAAACACATTGACATTCACCCCCGACAATTGGTCTGAACCTCAAACGATCACCGTCTCGGCCAACGTGGACACCCTGCAGGAACCCAATCAAACAGTTCAGCTAACACTGCAAATTGTCAGCGACCTCAGTGACCCCGGCTATGCCTCCGCGGAATCCCAACAGGACTTCTTCACACTCGTCGACTACCAACCAACCGACCTGAGTTTGGCGTTGGAAGCGGAGCAATTGGTCCTGCGTGATCTTCGCAATGATTCGGTTTGGACATCCAACAATCGCGACGAACGTTTCGTCGTTGTCCTGAATGGTCAAGCTCAATCGTTGTCGGTCGCCTCGCTCGCAGAGGCGACCGGCTTGGTCACCATTGAAATGGGTGCCGGTGACGATCACGTCTTGCTCGACACCACTTGGTTCACATCGATCGACGGCGGAGAAGGATTCGATCGCTTGATCCTTCAACCATCCGACGGGCTCGCAAATGAAAGCGGCGGATCCACCATCGACCTGGCGGCCTGGCTACAAAATCGGGTGGTTGGATTTGAAGAACTGGTGCTGGGTGCATCCAATCCTGACGAGCCCCTGACCTATCGGCTGGACTCGGCTCGCCTGACCACCTTGCTGGGAACCAATGCTCCCACCATCACCAGCATCGGCAGCCAAAATCTAGAGTTGACCGGAAGCTGGCAACTGGGAGCGCCCCTCGTCGCGGACGGATTGATTCGCCAACGCCTGGTGTCCGAGACGATCGAAGTTCAAGTGATCACCAGCACCCCCTGGCAAAACGCGATTCGCAGCGAAGATGTCAACGCCAATGGCGAAGTCACTGCGTTGGATGCATTGACCGTCATCAACCGGCTCAACTCAGGCGAGTCCGATGAATTGCTGACGCCCAATGACCCCAATGAACTGATTGGCCGTTTCTACGATGTCTCTGGTGATGGGCGGGTTTCCGCCCTGGATGCGTTGCAAGTGATCAATTATCTGAATGGAGAAACCGCCTCAGGCGAACCAGTCACCAGCTCCCCTGATGCTCGATCCATTCAGATCTCGCCGGAATCTTCACGCATCGAAGCGATCACGACGAATCAGCTAAACCAAGCTCAAGCATCGGCACTGGATGGCCCTCAGACGCTCGCGTCGATCGTTCCAGAATCGTTGAGGCTTTCCGATCCAGGCGGTTTATCCACGGAGCTGATTGATCAGCTGTGGAGTGAATCGGGGCGTGAATCCGACGATGATTCCGACTCGTCCGAAAACGGCGAGTGGATCGATTCCCTCGAGTTGCTGGGTGACTCCGCATGATCCCACCCACCGACACGCCCAAGTCGCCCTGCGTTGGGGTTTGCCAAGTGAATCACCAGCAAATGTGCATCGGATGTTCACGAACTTTGGGCGAGATTGGCAAATGGTCGATTGCATCCCCAGCAGAAAAACGTTCCATTCTTGAGTTGGTACGCCAGCGGCGGGCCGCTCAAGCTCCACCGGTCCAAACAGCGCCAGGCGAGACCAACTCGTGACG
Source organism: Rhodopirellula islandica (assembly GCF_001027925.1). Lineage (NCBI taxonomy): Bacteria > Pseudomonadati > Planctomycetota > Planctomycetia > Pirellulales > Pirellulaceae > Rhodopirellula > Rhodopirellula islandica. The sequence goes on from NZ_LECT01000031.1 coordinate 210,527, forward strand.
TCTCGTCATCCGACGAACATGGCCTGTTGGCCCCTCCTAGTTTCCGTACCTTTGAATTTCCCGCCGTACCTTTGATTTTTTTGATTGAGTGTTCCTGTGAATCCAAGTAACAATCTGCAACGTTTTGCAATCGTTTTGGCCATGATCGGCATCGCTGTCGCTTCCCGCCTGCTCCCGCACCCACCGAACTTCACACCTTTGGCAGCGATGTGCTTGTTTGCCGGTGCGATGACGGTCTCTCCCCGAATCATGGCCGTGTCGGTGATCATCGCGATGTTGATCAGCGATGCTGTGCTCGGATTCCATTCTTTGATGCCAGTTGTCTACGGTTGCCTGTTGGCGAACTTTGTCATCGGTCGCAAACTGGTCGGTGCCAACACCAGCGCGCTCACGGTCTTCGCAGGTTCGCTTGCCGGCAGCGTGCTGTTTTTCCTGGCCACCAACTTTGCCGTCTGGGTCGCGTTCTACCCTTCGACTTGGACCGGACTGACCGCATGCTTCGCAGCAGCCGCCCCATTCTTCCAGTACACCTTGGCGGGTGATTTGGTTTACAGCGGTTTGTTCTTCGGCGTCTACGCACTGGCAACCAGTGGCGTCGTCTCAACACACGGCAATCTTCAACGAGCTACAGTTCCTGCACGAGCTGGCGAATAGTCTCGTCCAGTCTGGATAGCCCGCCAAATTGAAAGCCAAGTGACTCCAGCTTGGCCGATGACATTTCTCGGCCAGAAGATTTGGGATCACCGGTGAGCATCGCTTTCGAGTTCGTGATTTCCATCACGCGGCTGGCAATTTCATGCTCCGAGAAAAATCGATCGCAGCAATTGTAGGTTTCTCCCGCGATCGGTGATTCTGTTTCGAGCAAGGTTGCAATCGCAGCGGCAACGTCTTTGACATGCACGACTTTTCCGCCGCCATCCGCTGGAACGGACTCCCCACGAGCGACAGCTCGCATCAAGTCAAACCACTTCGAATTCTCTAGCGGAGTGTCGACACCGTAGATGGCGACCGGGCGAAGGCTGGCGGCGTTGATTCGGCCTGAACTGCCGTACGCGTGCACCATCGTTTCCATCGATGCTTTGCACGCGCCGTACAGAGATCCGGGCCGCAGCGGATGCTGTTCATCCAGTGCAATGCCCTCCACGACGTGCTGGTGAACGGCCCCCGACGAAACAAAGACGAACCGCCCAACTGAATGGGCGGCGGCTGTTTCGAGCAGAGCAATCGATCCCATCAAATTGGTCTGGATGTAGTCCAGCGGCTGCTGCGGGACATCCATGAAGCCGGCCCCTTCACGCGCCAAAGCGGTGTGGACGACCGCATCGCAGCCGGCGACCAAGCCTTCCACCGAGCCTCGATCGTCCAGCTCACCACGGACCCAATCGACCCCCTCTAACTCTGGGGGAGCCGCTTTCCGGGTCCATCCGCGAACGGAGTGGCCGCCCTGCAACAGATTCGAAACGACGTGTCGACCCAAAAAACCGGTTGCACCGGTGACAGCAACGAGCATCGAAAACCTCTAAATGCAAAAATAAACCCACTTAGACACGCCTAGCGTTGCCGCAGGGCGCACAAAACGATTTTTGACTGGTTGACTTTCCAATGGGCCGTTAGAACGTGGGCTTCCGCCTGAAACGTTTATCCATTGAAAGTTGTCCTTTGTCTTCCACCGCATCCCCTTCTCAAGACGCCGGCACTGAAATCTCGAGCAACACCGCTGTTCGAGAAGAGATCCGAAATGTCGTCATCATCGCACACGTCGACCACGGAAAAACCACGCTGGTGGATTGTCTGCTGCGACAAAGTGGTCAGTACCGTGACGCAGAGCTCAAGGGCGAACGGATTCTGGATTCCAATGATATCGAAAAAGAACGCGGAATCACGATTCTGTCCAAGAACATCGCGGTTCACTACCGCGGCGTGAAGATCAACTTGATCGACACCCCGGGTCACGCGGACTTCGGCGGCGAAGTCGAACGCGTCGTCCAAATGGCGGACGGTGCCCTGGTGTTGGTCGATGCAGCTGAAGGCCCGATGCCACAAACACGATTTGTGCTTGAAAAGGCACTGCAAGCCGGCGTCAAACCGATCGTCGTGGTGAACAAGGTCGACCGTCCTGATGGACGTCCTCCCGAAGCACTCGACGAAGCACTCGAATTGTTGGCCGACCTCGGTGGCGAAGAACAACTCGACAGTGCCGCTTACGTTTTCGCGAGTGCCAAAGAAGGCTACGCCACCGACGATCCCACCAAAGTCACCAAAGACATGACTGCTTTGTTGGATCTGTTGGTCGATCACCTGCCCGGTCCAACCGTCGATACCAAGTCCGACTTTCAAATGATGGTCACCACGTTGGACTGGAGTGAATACGTTGGACGAATCGCGGTGGGTCGAGTCAACGCAGGAACAATTGAAACAGGACAGGCAGTCGACGTTCACACCATCGATTCCTCAGGCAATCCAATCGTCCGAAGAGTCAAAGCATCGTGCTTGCACGTGTTTGACAAATTGGGACGTGTCCCCGCGGAGAGCGCCGGCGCAGGCGACCTGATCGCACTGGAAGGCCTCGATGACGTCGAAATCGGTGACACCATCACCGCCTGCGACACAGGAAAGGCGTTGCCACGACTGAAAGTCGATGAGCCGACCTTGGAAATGGTCTTCAGCGTCAACTCGTCACCGCTGGCTGGCCGCGAAGGCAAGTACGTCACGACGCGTCAAATCAAAGCCCGCTTGGAAAAAGAACTGGAACGCAACGTTGCACTTCGTGTCTCCATGATCGAAGGCACCGAAGCCTACGCCGTTGCCGGCCGAGGCGTGCTTCACTTGGCCGTCTTGATCGAAACCATGCGTCGCGAAGGCTATGAGCTGAGCGTTGGAAAACCACGTGTGGTTTTCAAAGAGATCGACGGCAAAAAGCACGAACCATTCGAAACCCTGCGTGTGGAAGTCCCCACCGAAGCGATGGGTCCCGTCATGGAACTGGTCGGTTTGCGCCGTGGTCAACTGGAAGAAATGAAGCAACGTGGCGACTACAGCCTGCTCCGTTTCATTGTTCCCTCGCGTGGTTTGATCGGATTGCGAACTCGATTGCTCAACGCGACTCGCGGAACCGCCATCATTCACCACCGATTTGAAAGCTACCGCGTGGTCGAGGGCGATGTGCCCCGCCGTGCCAACGGTGTTCTGATTTCGATGGTCGGCGGCAAAACCATGCCGTTTGCCTTGTTTGCATTGCAAGATCGTGCAGAACTGTTCATTCCACCGGGCACCGAAGTGTACGAGGGGATGATCGTCGGCGAAAACGCTCGCGAAAGTGACATGACCGTGAATCCATGTCGCGAGAAGAAGTTGACCAACATGCGTGCCAGCGGCAGCGATGAAAACGTCATCCTGAAGCCACCACGCGACATGTCCCTGGAAGCGGCCCTCGAGTACATCGAGGACGATGAATTGGTTGAGGTCACGCCTGAATCCATTCGCCTGCGAAAAATCCTGTTGAAGGAATCAGACCGCCGTCGCCAAGGCCGCAACATCTGATCCTGACCGATGCAGTTGCTACTCATTCGACACGCCGAAAGCGAGAACAACGCCAAACCGGTGCACGCTCGCGTTTGTGATCCAAGCATCACGGCGCGAGGTCGACTGCAAGCGGACTGCCTTGGAAAATGGATGTCGGGACTGGCCATCGATCAGCTGATCACCAGCCCGTTTCTTCGCACGTTGGAAACGACTCGATTCGTTCTGCAACACGCACACACCGCCCCGCGACGGTACCCGATCGCGGTTTGGCACGATGTGTTTGAAAATGGTGGCTGCTACCATGGTCATCATGAAAAGAACTTCCGTGGTGCGGAAGGCTTGGGCCGAGAGGCGATTCACTCGTTCTTTCGAGACATCAGCGATCAACTTCCAGATCGCGAACCGCCTCCTCTCACGGTGGACTCCGAGATCCAAAGCGACGGATGGTGGGGCGGCAGAGATCCCGAATCTCCTGACCAGATGCGAGCTCGTTCCCGCTCGGTGATCGAACGTTTTGAGAACACGTTCCCACAACGACCGAGTCATGAGCCTCGCAGTCTTTCCACCGATCCGGTGGTGGTCTTGATCGCGCACGCCGATTTCTTGCGTGAGATGTTGTCGCTGATGCTGGCAGGAACCGTCGCAATGGAGTCGGTTGGTCCCATCCCCAACACATCCGTCACTTCCCTACAATGGTCAACGACGGGCTGGAAATTGGATTCGCTCAACAGCGTGACCCACTTGCCTCCGCGATTGGTGACGGGACATCAAGCGATGCTTTCCTAATCCATTGTTTTGGAGGTGGAAGCAGACCCGATGCGTTGTCAGCAACGTAGCAGTTCGTTGCAACGGCAACTTTCCTTGCTGCTTTCTTCTCCGCCAAGTCCGTTCTCAACCATGCTTTTGATCGATTCGCTGACCAAACGATTCTCGATCGAAGGCGGAACTGTATTCGCGGTCGACAGGCTGTCGATGCGAGTCTCCCCCGGAGAGGTATTCGGCCTGTTGGGCCCCAACGGAGCAGGCAAGACAACCACGTTGCGAATGGTGCTTGGGTTGCTCGAACCAGACGAAGGATATGCGGAAGTCGCTGGCATTCGAACCGCTGAAAACCCGTTCGCAGCCAAGGCCAAACTAGGTTTTGTCTCCGCCAGCGACGGAGTCTATCCCTGGCTATCGGTTCGCGAGATGCTTCTATATTTCGCAGATCTTTATGGCGTGGCTCCCAAGAAAGCAGCGGATCGACTGAAAGAACTCGCCAACGTGATGCAAATCGAAGCGTTGCTGGATCGTCGGGCGGGTTCTCTCAGCACCGGGCAGCGGCAACGAGTGACCTTGGTTCGGGGGCTGATTCATGACCCGCCCGTGATGTTGCTCGATGAACCGACGCGTGGGTTGGATGTCGTCGGGGTCCAAACCATCTTTGAATACATCGCCCACCTTCGGTCTGCGGGGAAAGCGGTGGTTGTCTGCACTCACCGATTGGATGAAGCCGAACGGCTTTGTGACCAATTCGGACTGCTTCATCAGGGCCGCATTCGCTACCGCGGCACACTGAATGATCTTCGCCAAGAAACCGGACGCGAACATCTCGTGGAGATGTTTGTTGACTTGATGCAATCCACTGAACCGGCGCTGACCGAGGACCACGCGTGAATCTTTCCTGGTCTCGGCTTGGCCGACTCACACTCAAAGAACTTCGGGAAACTCTGCGAGATCGACGGACAATGCTGACATTGGTGATGATGCCATTGTTGGTTTACCCGTTGCTGAGCATGGCCCTGAATCGCTTCTTGCTCTCGTCTGGGATGCCGGCCGAGCAAGCCTTTCTGGTCGGTGTCTCGTCGCCCGCCGAACGCGATTTTCTGCAGGCGCTGATTGAAGATCCGCGAAGCGCGCCTCCGGAGCCCATCCTGAAGGTCAACGGAGGCCAACTGGCACAGTTCAAGGTCGTTGTGCCCGAGGAGATGTCCGCCGAAGACGCGTTGTCTCAGAACCGACTCGACATCGCGGTCAAGTTTCAAAACGGCCCTGACTCCGTTCACTCCGTCGAAATTGTCTCGTACAACAACGATCAAGCCAGCAGCACGGCCCAAAGGATCCTGACGGAGCGTTTGCAATGGCTGCAGTTGGCCGAGACCATGAAGATCGCTCAGAGGATCGATCCAAACTACCGAGCCATTGATTTGCGAATCCGGTCGATCGGCGAGAAGGCATCGGGCTCGATTCTTGGGACGGTGATTCCCCTGGTTCTGGTCTTGATGACAATCACGGGAGCGGTCTACCCAGCCATCGACCTGACTGCGGGTGAGCGAGAGCGGGGCACGATGGAGGCCTTGATGGCCTCTCCGGTTCCGCGCTGGTGGGTGCTGCTCGCGAAATACCTTGCGGTGGTCAGCGTGGCGTTTCTCACCGCCATGGCGAACTTGCTAGCGATGTTTGTGACCATGAAGGTGACCGGACTGGTCAGCATGCTGGCTGGGGAAGATTCCGCGATTGGCCTACTACAGATTTTGCAGATCCTCGGACTGTTGATGCTCTTCAGTTGCTTCTTCTCTGCATTGCTGCTCTCGCTCACCAGTTTCGCCAAGTCATTCAAGGAGGCCCAGGCTTATCTGATCCCTGTGATGCTGCTGTCACTCGGTCCCGCCATGCTGTCCTTGATGCCGGGCGTGAACCTGGAGGGACCGCTGGCCGTTGCCCCGCTTCTCAACATCGTATTGCTCGCACGCGACATTCTTTCAGGCTCGGCATCCACTGCCGGTGCTTTGATTGCCGTCACGAGCACGCTGTTTTATGCAGCGGCAACGCTGGGCATCGCCGCCAAATTGTTTGGCAGTGACGCAGTGGAGCGGACCAGTCAAAAATCGTTTGGTTCGCTTCTTCAGCGTCCCGAATCGATGACGAACCATCCCAGCGTGAGCCAAGCGGGGTTGGTCGTTGCGTTGCTTCTACCAGCCTCCTTCCTGATTTCGAATGGCTTGATGCAGTGGCTGCGTGTTCTTTCCGAAAGCATCTCGATCAGCTCCCAGTTGCTGCTCAATGCACTGAGCTTGATCCTGGTATTCGGTCTGATTCCTCTGATTGCAACCATCATTGGGAAGCATCGCTTTCGGTCCACCTACCGGTTTGCAAAGCCGCCGATGGCCTCTTTTTTAGGCGCCATCGTGCTTGCCGGAGGCGCGTGGGCATTTGCTCATGAAGCGTTGGCACTCGCCGATCAGTTCGGAATCGCTTTGTTATCCGATGACCAAATCGAGCGCACCCGGTCCTTGTTGGACAAATGGAAAACCGTCCCGCCTTGGATCCTGCTGCTGACCATGGCAGCGACTCCCGCACTCATCGAAGAACTCTGTTTTCGCGGGTATTTATTCTCCGCGTTCTCGGCCGTTCTTCGTCCCTGGCAAACGATCGTCGTCACCGCGGTGCTCTTTGGGCTTTTCCATGTGTTCGTGGGCAGCACGCTCCTCGTCGAACGGTTCCTTCCCACGATGCTGCTGGGACTGCTACTGGGCTGGGTGGCTTACCGAACGGGAAGCGTTTGGCCGGGCGTCTTGCTCCACTTCGTCCACAACGGGATGCTGGAAATGGCCGCTCGTTATCACGAACGACTGGATTTCTTGGGGCTCAGCGATGCGGATGGCTCCAAACACTTGCCACCAGCCTGGATTGCCATTTCAGCGATCCTCGTCCTTGTTGGCCTTTCCATCGTTGCGTGGTCAACACGTAGCAAAACCGTCGTGAACCAGGCATCGACCTAGCTGGTCGGAGCCGTCTCGACCTCTTCTGTTCCGACCGCCGGCTCTTCGCTCTCAGGCTTCGAGAGCTTGCTCGCTGCGTTCAGTCGCGCGGCGGCTGTCTTTTTATCCAAGTTCGCGACCAAGTATCGGACTTGCGTCTGCAGTTCTTCAGCGTGCTCGAGGAAATAGCTCAGGTGAGCCAGCGATTCTTGCGACGAATTCGCAATCACTTCCACCTTGCCGATTGGAACCGCTTCCTCTTCGCCGGGTCGGGTCGCATACAATGGGATCCGCACCACACTCTGAACCGACTTTTCTGGCAACCGAACGCTTTGCCACGTCGCGTGATAGCCTTCATGCAACCAAGCCATGTTCGCGTCGATTTGCACCTTGGCAAAATCATGACGCTTCGCGAATTCGACCAAAGGTTCCCAGACGGGCTCCCAGCAACCTTCGCCTTGAATTTGAACACTCCGCAAATGCTTGGAGGATTCGCAGTCTTGGGGACGAACAACGAACGAGTGAGCGAAGTGATACAGACGCCCTAACAGAAGCCTGCACTCCGAATGCCCAAACGTTCGCGTCAGCACCAAGAAACCGAGAACCACAACGGCCCCGACGAGGACCAACCAATCTTGGTTGAACCGCACCGAAAGAATCGCGATTGCGGAACTGAAGCTGCAAAGTCCTGCCACGACCAACAACATGCCGTTCGGGCCAAACTTCTCGTTCAACAGGTGGTGCAAGTGACCGCGGTCGGTCGCATACATGCTGCGTCCGGTCATCCATCGTCGAATGATGGCGGCGGTCGAGTCGAACAGCGGCAGCACCAAAATGGCGACCGGCGCGGCAACCACAACAGCGGACTCCTTCAGCGAACACCACATCGCCAACACGCCAACGATCAACCCGATCATCATGCTTCCGGCGTCGCCCAAAAAGATGCTTGCCGGCGGACGGTTGAACACCAAGAACCCGAGCAAAGCACCACACAAGGCGGTGGCAGCAATGACGGTGGAGGCCGAATGCCCACTGGATGCACTGAGCAGTGCCAACCCGCCGCAAACGAACGCTCCCACAGTGGTCGCCATCCCATCGGCACCGTCAAGCAGGTTGAGCGCATTGATTGCAAGCAACAACCACAAAACGCTGACAGGCAGAGCAAAGATCCCCAAGGGGATTTCGAATCCGAACAGTGAAATCGATCGCATGACGGTTCCACTTGCGACGACGATCATGGCGATCACGCACTGAGCCAGCAACTTCTGCCGGCCTCGAAGGGCCCATTTGTCGTCGATCAATCCGACAACCAGAATCGCAGTGGAGGCTCCCAGCAAGACAAACCATCGTGACGACAACTCCGTCATCTTGCTGAACTCCCCCCAGCCGCTTTCATACGCGATGCCGACAACAAAAGCGATTCCTGTGGCAAGGAAAACCGCCAATCCGCCGGCCAAGGCGATGGGTCTGTCGTGAAGCTTCCGCTCAGCATCAGGGTTGTCAACCAAACCGATTCGAATTGCAAACGCACGCACAACCGGCACCAACACCAACATCGTGACGAAGGCAGCTGCAAGAGTGACGAGGATGAATGGTGTCATTGCTAGTTGATTGGATCAGAGGAGGGCAGTTTGACACGGATGCATCGAAAAGTACCACCAAGGCAGGCTTGGCGGGCCGTTCATCAGTCAGCAAGGCCGACCGGCAAACCCTGTGTGACAAGACTACCTCATCATTTTAGTACAACGGTTCCGCGTTGCATCATCTTACGCGTCAGACCGGAATCCACCCCCAGGGGTCACAAAAAGTTCAATGATCTTCGTCGGGATTGCGGTCAACAATCGTTGTAACCGAAAGATCTCCCCAAATCCTGCAACTCAAAAGGGGTCGTGGCACCCCTCTTGCGTAGCGAAAACACTGGGGTTTTCGCGATGAACGCGCCGGGACACCTGAGATTTTCTCGCCTCCCGGAACAGCTTCACTAACCCGACCGACTGCTAGCACCCCCAATTCGTGCACATTTGGCTAAACCAGAATCCCCGAAGCGGCGATAAAGAATGCGGGGACATCGCTCGCTAGCACAATCGCTACAAGCGGTGCGACCCAGATTCCGAGAGCCGTTGCAGCCAGTTTTGGGGGCAAGATGGCGACTGGAAATGTTGCACGCACGAGTCGTGTGATCCAGATAGATCCGCCGCTAGGGGAGCCGGCATTATGACCCAGCTTAATCGACATGACGCGTCCGTCCGCCCGAAGCAATCGAGGCGAAACATCATTCGCCAACGAGCTCAACGAGCCTTCTTGGCGAGTCTTGCGGCAGGCCTTTTGACAACGGGAATGACTGGCTGCACCATCATGGGCGGCCTGTCATCCAAAATGACCCGAAGCGAGTGCGTTGATGACTTCATGGTCTCGCACCGCAACAAGGTCATGGCTTCCAAGGCTTGGTTGCGAAACTCACATTGTCACAAAAACCATCGGCACATGAAGGACCTTCGCAAGGGCTTCATCGAAGGCTACATGGAAGTTGCCACCGGTGGATCGGGATGCACGCCCGCTGTGGTGTCTCCTGACTACTGGGGTTGGAAGCACCAGTCCGGTGATGGTCAAAGTGCCGTGAACGCTTGGTTTGAAGGCTTTCCACTCGGTGTGAAAGCAGCGGAACAAGACGGGATTGGATATTACAACCAAATTCGTATCCAAACGCCGACACGTCCCGCACCTGCCGCGATGACTGGCTCGATGGCGCCCACGCCGGCCGCCGCTGCTCCGCCCGTCGCAACGACCAACGCCCTGCCACCCGGCATCCAACTCGGTGCAGGCGAGACACTCGTGCCAGGCCGAGTCACGTTTGAAGACCCGAATGAACCAGCGGTTGGCTTCCCAGAAGAAGCCCCCGCCAACTTGCCGGTTCCAGTCAAGCAAGCCAGCGAGAAGATGTCGGATCCCAAATCAGACGCCCTGGATGATCCATTCTCTCAAATGACGCCCACTCAACGTCCTTCGGATCACTTTCCGGAAGCGACCGAGTCATTCTTGAGTGATCTTCCCGAGCAAGATACCTCGACGCCGGTTGACCTCGTTCCGAAAGAATTTCAGACACCGGTCAGCACGAACGTCGCCGAACCAACGCAAGACGAAATCGACTCGGTGATCGAGGAGATTTTTGGACGGCCAGATCGTCAGGCCCAATCAAACGAAGCAGTCGAATCGCCTGCAAACAATCAATCGATGCAATTCTTGTTCGATTGATTTCAGACCGTTCCTCAACCACAGACCAGTCCGGGCGGCTTTGCACCCGATTGCACTTTCAGAGAGTTCAAGGATGAACATCAACCTCTTTCAAACCCGAGTGTGGAAACACATTCGCTACACGGTTGGACTTGGCGTTGCCGCGTCGCTGGTCGCTTCATTGACCGGCTGCTCGTCGTTGACCCAGCCAATCGATGGCGTGCCGGCTCACCGCTTGCCACCCGAATTCTTCCCGGCTCCCAAGAACAATCTGGTGCCGGTGGATATCGCGTTGCTATCGCTCGAACCGCCACGTGACTATCAACTGGGCCCGGATGACATCCTCGGCGTCTACATCGAAGGTGTTCTGCCCTTCAACCCGCCGAACACGCCGCCCGAGCCACCTCCGGTCAACTTCCCAGAACAAGACAGCACTCTGCCGCCATCGATCGGTTACCCCATCGCGGTTCAGGATGACGGCACGCTGTCGCTGCCACTGATTGAACCCCTGGAGGTCGAAGGGCTGACGCTCGATCAAGTTCGCGAAAAAATTCGTGAGGCTTACATCGACAATGACATCCTGCGAGAAGAAAAAGCTCGCCCGATTGTCACACTCATCAAAGAGCGAACCTACGACGTGATCGTGGTCCGCGAAGATGGACTGGGCGAAAGCAACCAACGTTCACTTCAGGCTCAGTCCAGCGAGTTCATTCGTGGCCGTGACAACTCGGCCAGCGGTGGCTTGGTCAAACTCCCTGCCTACAAGAACGACATTCTGCACGCTCTTGTCGAAACAGGTGGTTTGCCGGGGCTCAATGCCAAAAACGAAGTGCGAGTGTTGCGAGCCAGCGAAGCTGACAAACGCAAGCGAGCTCAGTTCGTCCGAGACTTTTACGCGTCTCAACGCAACGCCATGCTCGATCCCTGTGTCTGCCCGCCTGAACTGCCGCCAGACCCATCGATCCTTCGCATCCCATTGCGATTGCCACCAGGAGTCATTCCCAACATCTCACCGGAAGATGTGGAACTGCAAGACGGTGACATTGTTTACATCGAAAACCGCGAAACGGAAGTCTTCTACACCGGTGGCCAGTTGCCCGGCGGCGAATTCCCGCTCCCTCGTGACTATGACTTGGACGTCCTGGGAGCGATGGCTCTCGCTGGAGGAGGCATCGGACAAACGACCGGTGGCAGTGGATTCGGAGGAGCACGATCGGTTGGCGGAGTCCCACCAGGAATGCTGTATATCTTGCGTCAAACACCTTGCAACGGACAAGTTGCGATCGAGGTGGACCTTGCGAGAGCAGTCAACGACCCGCGAAGCCGTCCACTGGTTCAACCTGGCGACACTTTGATCTTGCAATACAAGTGTGAAGAAGAACTGCTGAACTTCGGCCTCGGTACTTTCTTCACCTACGGTATCCAAGAACTCCTGCGGAACTGATCCTCGATCACCCTTGAGTCAAACGAACGAAACGTCGTCTTCAAGTTGGAGACGACGTTTTTTCGTTGCTGGCCCCAGCGACGCTCGATCTCAACGCCCACCCAGCAAACTCGAATCGAGCTTGCTCTTCCAGACCTCTGGAACGGGTGCTTCAAAGGTCAGGCGTTCTTTTTTTGTTGGATGCATGATCGAGAGCCGCCAACTATGAAGCGCGATCCCGGTCGGCCAAGACCGTTCGCTTCCATACTTCGTGTCACCCAAAATGGGAAAGCCGGCCTCCGACCACTGCAGGCGAATTTGGTGCTTCCGGCCAGTCAGCGGTTTGACCTTCAACAGCGTTGAATCGCGTTCGTACCCGGACACGTCAAATTCCAAACGAGCCTCCTTCGCGTCCGCTCTCGGATGATGAGCCACTCGCATGCGATGGGCGGCATCGTCTTTGTAGACATCATCGACTAACACGCCCTGCTGCTGCTCGACCCGTCCCGCCACCACCGCAAGGTAGGTTTTCTTGGCTCCCTCGCCAGAATGGTTCGCGAACTGGGGCGTGAGTCGACTGGCTGCTTTGCTCGTCCGCGCCAAGACGATCACCCCTGAGGTCATCGAATCCAGTCGACTGACAATGCCAAGGTAGACCTTCCCGGGTTTGCTGCAAGTTCGCCGGATGTAGTCACACCCCAACGAATGCAAGGTCGGCTGCCCAGTCGCTCCCATCGTCGCTAACTTAGTGGGCTTGTTCACCACGAGCAAATGATTGTCTTCGTAAATGACATCGACTTCGCTCATGATCTTCGAATCCTCAAATTAGAAAGTTGCGTCGCCGATGGATGGTCCCGCCAACGCGAATTTGAAATCGGACAAGCGTTCGCTTGAGCAAGCCCAACCCATTCTGCGGGATGTATTCGGGCACGAGTCGTTTCGCCCCAGTCAGTCGGCCGTCATCCAACACATTCTCGCGGCAGAGCACGCCATGGTGATCATGCCCACGGGGCGTGGCAAGTCACTGTGCTTTCAAATCCCCGCCTTGCTCGGATCGGACGACGATCTGACGCTGGTGCTTTCACCACTGATTGCGTTGATGCAAGATCAAGTGGATGGGCTGGTCGCGAAAGGCATCGATGCCACTCTCATCAATTCCTCACTGGATCGGATGGAGCGAGAAAAGCGACAGGAGAAACTGCGTCAGAATCGCTACCGGTTGCTCTACGTCACGCCTGAACGATTCCGGAAGCCTGAGTTCCTCGACGCTATCTCAGGACGAAACATTCAGCTGCTTGCGATCGACGAAGCTCACTGCGTCAGCCAATGGGGGCACGACTTCCGGCCAGACTACAGCCGAATTGCCGACATTCGAAAACAACTTGGATCTCCGACGACCATCGCCCTCACCGCAACCGCCACGGCAGAATGTCGCGCCGACATCGTCGATCAGATCGGACTCGAAGATGGCGACATGCGACTGTTCCACGAAGGAATTGATCGCCCCAACTTGCGAATCGATGTCGAAACAGTGATGGGTGACGACGAAAAGCTCGAACAGATCCTGAAAGCTCTCTCTGAACCGCTGCTTCCGTCACCAACCCCTCAGGCCAGCGGTGGGACGATCCTCTACTTCTCGTTGATCAAGACGTTGACGCGTTTCAGCGACCTGCTCTTGGCGAGATCCATTGATCATGTCTGCTATCACGGCGATCAATCACGCAAGGATCGACGTCGGATCCAAAACCAATTCATGTCGGGCGAACGAGATCTCGTCCTGGCCACGCCTGCTTTTGGCATGGGAGTCGACAAGGAAGACATTCGGCTGGTCGTCCACGTCGAAACCCCAGGTTCCATTGAGTCCTATTACCAAGAGATTGGACGGGCGGGCCGCGACGATCTGCCGAGTCGTTGCCTTTGGCTCTACGATCAAGATGACCTGATGACACAAATGCAGTTCATCGAGTGGGCCAATCCGGATGCCGATTTCTACGATCGCCTGATGTTCTCACTCGAGAACCACGCGGATCGTTGCATCGCGTATGGCCTGGACTGGCTTCGCAACGAACTGCAACGGGTCAGCCCGCATGACCACCGGGTCGACACTGCCCTCGCCATGCTCGACCGGCATGGCGTGGTCGCAGGCCCGCGGGAACCAGAATGCTTCCAATTGATCGGCCCGTTGCCAGAACAATTCCGAAACAACTCGTGGCTCTCAGAGAAACGGCAACGCGATCAAAAACGCCTGTATGCGATGGTTCAGTTTGCTGCGACACCGAGTGATGAACGCCAAGCTTTTTTAAACCGCTACTTCTTAGAAGATGCGTCGATCCAATGAACCGTCCATCACGATGCAGCAGCTCTGGCATCCAAGCCACCCGCTGCTTCAAACAAGTCCAAAGCCTGAACGGTTTCCGCCACGTCATGCACACGAATGACATGAGCACCAGCCGCAGCGACTGCCATCGACACCCCCAGCGTGCCAGCCATCGGGTCGTAGTCGTCGCCTGAAAAACGCTCCTTGCTCTGCAACAGCTTCTTAATGAATCCCTTCCGGGAATGCCCAATCAAAATGGGCGTTCCGTGCGAAGCGAAGCGTTGGGTTGCGGTTAACAAGGTGAGATTGTGCTCGTGGGTCTTCCCAAACCCGATTCCGGGATCCAGACAAATACGCTCTGAATCAATCCCAGCGTCCAGGCAAGCTTGCCGGCGAGCCAACAAATACCGTTCGATCTCCGCCACGACATCGTCGTAACGAGGATCGTCCTGCATCGTTTGCGGGTTGCCTCGCATGTGCATCACGCAGACGCCTGCCGATGTTTCAACGGCGACCGCAGGCATCATGGAATCACCTTCCAAACCCGTCACATCGTTGATGATCTCTGCGCCGGCGTGGATTGCGGCTCGCGCAACGGAGGCTTTGCTGGTATCGATGCTGATGGGGATGGTCAACTGACTCGCCAACCGCTCAATCACTGGCACAACACGGCGTACTTCGGTCTCCGCATTCACCGGATCGCTGTAGGGACGCGTGCTCTCACCGCCGATGTCAATCAAGTCGGCTCCCGCGGATTGCATTTCCAACGCAACGTTGACCGCATCCGCCAAAGTCTTCTCACTCGCAAGTTGCTCACCTGCAGAAACGAAGCGGCCACCGTCTGAAAAGCTATCCGGCGTGACGTTCAAAATCCCCATCACGAGCGGACGTCGGCCGATTTCCAAGCAACGCCGAGACGTCCGCCACACCGCGCGTCGGATCATGTGTAGCGAACGTTCTGGTGCTCAGGCTCAAAGAATGCCGGCAGCAATGAATCCACTCGCAGCAACCCCTCACGAGTCAAACGAACCTCATCGGGATGCACTTCTGCCAGGCCTTCTTCCACGTAACCATCCCAAACCGATTTCCAATCCTCCACGATATCAACGCCAAACTTGGATTGGAAATAGTCCCGTTCGAGGAAACCGCGTTTCAGCAACAAAATCATTTCGCGAATCAACGCTTGGTGCTCGGTCGGAACAAATCCGCGGCCGAGCGGCAACTTCCCTTCCTCAATCGCGCCGAGGTACTGCTCCATGTGGGGCAGGTTTTGGTAGTGAGCGCCCGCTGCGTGGCCAAAGCTAGCGATGCCAGTTGCTAACAGGTCGGCACCTCGCCAGAGATTGTCACGGTAAGAGAAGTTCACTTTCCCGGTGTCTTTGACCAACGTGTAAGCGCTGCTGACTTTGTATCCTGCTGATGTCATCTCATCGAAGGCGTAGCTGACCCAGTCGCGTTTGGTCTGCCAGTCAGCCACCGGGCTGTCAATTTTGTTGCCCAAGATATCGGCGCTGTAAACCGTGTTGAACGGCAGTTCCATTTGGTAGATCGTCACGCTTTCTGGCGACATGTCGATCGTGCGACGAATGTTGTCTCGCCAGTTCTCCCATGTCTCACCCACCATTCCCGAGATCAGGTCAATGTTCACATTGGGGAACTGAGCCGCTTCAATCCACTCCCAAGCCGCGAAAACTTGTTTTGAGAGGTGAGCCCGACCGTTCTCTTCCAACAACTTGTCGGAGAAGTTTTCAATTCCCAAGCTCAACCGGGTCACACCCAATTGCTCACGCAATGTCTTGACTTTGGTCTCACTCAGCGTGCCTGGTTCACATTCAAAGGTGACTTCTTCGGCACCATCCCAAGTGATGTGCTCGCGCAAACGATCGGCGAGTTTGGTCAATTGTTTGGGCGAAAGAAAACTGGGCGTCCCACCGCCGAAGTAAACAAACCGAAACGGGCGATCACCCATCACCGGCAGTTGACTGACCATCGAAATCTCGTTGCACAACGCATCGACGTAGCGTTGAACTTCTTGAGCTTTCACGTCCGTGAAAACTTTGAAGTAACAAAACTTACAACGCTTTCGACAAAACGGGATGTGCAGATACAGCCCCAACGGATTCTCGCTGGTCGGTGCGGAATCCATGCGTTGCTTCACGTCATCGAGCGAATCCGCTTTCCACTGGCTGTAGGGCGGGTAATTGCTGATGAAGTAGCTGCCGACTTCCGTCTTGCTACCTTCCGGCTTTTTTTCGCGAGACTCGTCCTGGGTCGATGCAGTCGTCATAAAATTCCCGTTTGCGTGCGAATGATCAGTTTCAGAATAGTCGATTCGCTGCTCACACCGAACCGGTGAGCCTCGAATCCTGGCCAAAAACGCTTCGGTAAAGAAGCCTTACTTGGGCCCAAAGCTGCGTACCATGCCTTCATCGTCCGCGATGACCAAACGCCCCCCCACAATGGCAGGCTCACCGATGAAGGCACCGCGAATTTCGAAATCCCACTTTTCTCGTCCGTCAAGGAGCGCCAAACGCACGAGTCGGCCGTCCGTCGATGCGATCCAAACATCCTCGCCCGCAATCACAGGGGAAGCGTCCGCACGCCGTTTCAAAGTCACCCTCCATCGAAGTTGGCCAGTTTCGCGTTCAATCGCATCCACCGTTTTGTTGCGACTGGTCACGACAACCACTTCGTCGGTGACCGCGACGCTGCCGCGGTATTCCTGGCTTCGATCGGGATCACTGTATTCCCAAGTCGGCTCGACGGGAGCATCCGAATCGTTTGATGGTGAGAACGCGTACAGCACGCCATCCATGATCGGAACAAACAATTCCCCTCCCTGAATCGCGGGTGTGCTGCCCGTTGGGCCTCCCAATGGAATCGCTTCCCGTGAGGCCTTGCCGGTGCTCAGGTCCACCACATGCAACCCGCCATCGCATCCGCCCAGGTAAGTCTTCCCATCGCCGATGGTCGCGCCACAGCGGATTTGGTCGCCAGTTTCATACTTCCAAATCAGCTCGCCCGAATCCAAAGCAAAACAATACAAACTGCCATCCTGGCTGGTGACCAACACCCGCGGCTGCAATTCAATCTCCCCTGCTGAATCAGGCCGGCGCAACACGTAGAAAGAAGGCGACGCGCTGATTTCGCCACCGGTCAAGCTTTTCCAAAGCTGCTCCCCTGAGACAGGATCCCAAGCGACAACATTGCCTTCGACATCTCCCGAAACCAAAACAGGCGACAGGTTTTCGGCCCACGATTGAATTCCTGCCGGTTGCAAAGGACTGGTATTCGCCGGCAGGTCGCTCGCATCCAGAACATTCACAGCTCCCACAGACGGGCGAACGTCCAGGGGCAAAAACAGGGCAGGGGAAGCGACGAACCCCGTCTCCAACTCGTGCCGCCACATCGACTTTCCCGTTGAAAGCGAGATGGCTTCGAGACCGCCCATCACATCCACCACGAAAACGTGGTTGCCATCGCTCACGGGAGCGGACTCAATCGCTTCCGCGGTCTTGGTTTCCCATTGCAGCACCAACTCTTCCGCCAATCCGGTCGCTCGTGCTCCGGTCCCGGCGAAGTTCCCACGTGCCGTTGGCCAAACCGGCGAAACAACATCTTCTGCGAATGCCGCAGGCAAAACGCATCCGCCTAGTAACACAGCGAGACAACAACCGACTCGAATCATGGCGGGAACCTTTTTTGCGGATGCGGTGTCTTGAAAGCAGTGAATCATCGTCCATTCAGCACATTTTGTGTGTTTCTGGTTGGCCTCCCGTACTGCCCAGCAGAACGCTGCCGACTATTATAACGACCAGGCGAAGTCTCGCCCCCATCTGCCCTCATTCACGACCACCGAAGTTTTATGATTTGTGTCAGTCTCGGCCGTGCCCGCCACAAACGCATGATCGCCGAACACCAGTACTTGGTCGAACAAGGCGCCCAGCTCGTTGAATTGCGTCTGGATTACATTTCGCGCGCAGTGGACCTGAAACGATTACTCAATGACCGTCCCGGGCCCGTGGTCGCCACGGTTCGTCGCAAAGAGGACGGCGGGCGATGGGAACGATCCGAGCAAGATCGCCTCATGCTGCTACGCAGTGTCATTGCAGCGGGAGCCGAATACGTCGACATCGAAGCCGATATCGCCTCGCAAATCCCACGATACGGCAACACTAAGCGAATCATCAGCTACCACGACTTCAGTGGCACACCAGAAAATCTCGACGAACTGCACGAGGCGATGGCAGCCGAAGACGCCGACATCGTCAAAATCGCCTGCATGGCAAATTCATTTTCGGACAACATCCGAATGATCAACCTCTGCAAGAACGCCAAGATCCCAACAATCGGGATCTGCATGGGCGAGATCGGCATGCTGACCCGGATCCTCGCCAACCGCGTCGGATCACCCTTCACCTACGCGACGTTCAGCTCGGACAAAAAACTTGCTCCGGGCCAATTGAACTGGAAGGAAATGAACAGCGTCTATCACTACGAAACAATCAAAGAAGACACCGCGTTGTTCGGCGTGATCGCAGACCCCGTCGCCCATAGCCACAGCCCACTGATTCACAACGCAGCCTTTGTCGACGCGGGGCTGAATGCTCGCTACCTGCCTTTGCGGGTGCCCAAGGATGACCTGCCTTCGTTCATGAACACCTGCACGGACCTCGGCATCCAAGGCATCAGCATCACGATTCCCCACAAGGAATCAGCTCTCCAGTACTGCACACAAGCCGAATCGGCCGCCACTGGCATCGGTGCGATCAACACGATGGTCTTCAACGGGGACGATCGCCTCGGATACAACACCGACTATCGAGCTGCGATGGATTGCATCGAAGAAGCATTCAATATCGAACGGGGCACCGAGAATTCCCTGCAAGGAAAAACGGCACTGATCCTAGGAGCCGGCGGCGTTTCGCGAGCCATCGCGTGGGGACTGCGGCAACGCAAGTGCGACGTCACCATCAGCTCTCGAACCCGGGAACGCGCTGAGATGTTGGCCGCTGACATCGGTTGCCATGTCGTCGACTGGGAAGAACGCCACGACACGAAAGTCCAACTGCTCATCAATGGGACTCCAATCGGCATGCACCCAGATGTCGACAACACCCCGTTCAACCAGTCCGCTCTGAACCAGTTCATGGTTGTCTTCGACACGGTTTACAACCCCGAAAACACGCTGCTGATCAAACAAGCGAAACAGAAACAATCTCGCGTGATCACTGGTGTGGACATGTTCGTCCGCCAAGCCGCGTATCAGTTCAAACTCTTCACCGGCCAAGAAGCTTCGATCGAACTGATGCGAAAGAAGATCAAAGAAGCCACGAACCCAGTCCAGCTGAACTAAGAGCCCTCACCTTCAGAGGTCGCGCCGGTTTTAAATGCTGAGCCTGTAGCGTCTTGAGAACCCCGCCCGACGAAGTTGGGAGGGGTCGGAAAGCGAGCGTTCAGCGAGCTTTTCGGGGGAGGGCGGTGCGAACCGCTTCCCGTGCCCGGACCCTTCCTCGCGTACGCCTGAACGGCGTCGCTCGCCCTCTCCCCCCAAACTTCGTTTCGGGAGAGGTGCATCGTGCGGAAACCCGCTGAAAAACCGTGTCAAAAAACGGCATGACCTCTTCCGTGAAAGTGGCAACGGTCGGTCGATCCGACGGTTAGATCGCCAGCTAAATCGTCAGCTTGCGATCGCGAGCCACCACCTTCCATTGCTCGCTCACACGATGATCCCGCACGCATTCCGCGTGCTGATGCAACGCGACCGTCGGACAAATGTGCACCGGGACGCCGTAGAGCACATCGCCACAGCGGAGCGAACAGCGTTCCTTGGTCTGCAAAACCAGGTGCTCTTCATTGTGACCAACCACCTCGTGCTCCTCCTCCCAGTTCAACCACTGGACGCGTGGAAGTGGCATCTCCGACGCAATCGCTTTGTGACCGAGATCGAGGCAAACGTGCGACTCCGTGGGCCGACTGATCACGCGGGTCATCACAACTGCCGCGGGCTCGAAAGGCATTGCAGGAGAGAAGGTCGGCTGCCCCGCGTCCCACAACACCGTCGTCCCGGCGCCCGTTTCGATTTCAAGTTGCCGAGCCCGTGCCTCCGCCTGCCAAAAACTGGCGGTGGGCGTCCCTCCCGCAACCAATCTCGGCTGGGTTTCAGAGTCGTGCTGCCACTCCGCGAGCCACGCCCAAAACGGCTTCATGACGTCATCGAACTGTTGCTTCAAACGCTCGGCGTCCGTGTCATGCAAGTGACCGTCGTAGACGTGAATCCCAGCGAAAGCAACATGCTCCCTCGACAACAGAGATCGAACCAAATCCGATGCGGCAGCGGATGGCGTGATGCCGGTTCGGTTCATGCCAACGTTGACGTCCAACCAGACGCTTCCGCAGACACCGGCCCCTTGAAACGCATTTTCAAGTTGCTCCAACACCGCAGGTTCATCCACCAAGCACGAGAACAAACAACCGGGATAGCGTTTGATCAGCTTCACCAAACGCTGAATATTTGGTCCCACTGGCTGCACGGCAAGCAGAACATCCTTGGCCCCGGCTTCGGCGGTCATCTCAGCTTCTGCAATCGTCGCCGTCTTGAACCGAGTGATCCCCGCGGCAATGTTCATCTGGGTGATGGCGGGCATCTTGTGAGTTTTCACATGGGGCCGCAGACGATCGGAACTTCCCGCCATTTCGATCATCCGATCTAAGTTGGCTTGAACTCGATCGGGGTAGACCAACAACGCTGGCGAATTGACTTCATCGAGATTGTCCGTTTCGTACCAGGGACGCGACATGGGGGCAGGGGAACGAGAAATCCGATCAGTCCAATGTTTCGAGTTCAACTGGCAAAACCAATTCAGTACCTTGGCGGAGCACCGTGACGTCAACCACGTCACCACGCTCGTAGTTCTCAAAAATCAGCGTCAAATCCGCCGTCGAAGTGACCTGATGATTGTCCACCGCCACAATGATATCGCCCAGCACGATGTCCCCGAAGCGGGTTCGACGCGTCGGCATCAATCCTGCCTCCGCAGCGCTGCTGGCATCAGGCACCTCCAGAATCAAGACGCCCGGCGGCAACTTGAACCGCTTGCTCATTGAATCGCTGGCAACCGTGATTGCGATTCCGGGGCGGATGATTCGCCCGTGTTCAATCAACTCGGGAACCACCCAACGAACCGTGTCGACAGGAATCGCGAATCCAATTCCGGCGTAAGCTCCCGAGGGGCTGTAGATCGCTGTGTTGACGCCAATCAATTGCCCTGAACGATCCAACAACGGCCCGCCACTGTTGCCAGGGTTGATCGCCGCGTCGGTTTGAATCACATCCTTGATTGGGATCCCCGAGTCCGACTTGATTTCGCGACCGAGCGCACTGATGACGCCCGTCGTGAGGGTCTGATCCAATCCGAAAGGGTTGCCAATCGCAAGCGCGGTCCGCCCCACTTCCAAATCAGCTGAGACACCTCGCGGGATAGGACGAAGCCGTTTCGCAGGGGCATCGATTCGCAACACGGCAAGATCTTTGTCCGGGGCAACGCCCACCAATTTCGCCGGAAAGCTGGTTTGATCATCAAACGCCACCATCGCCACGTCGGCGTTTTGAATGACATGATTGTTGGTCACGATGTGCCCGACTTTGTCCCAAACAAATCCGGTCCCACTGCCCTGCGGTATCTCCTGCAAGTTCATGCTGAGGAAATCGCGAGCCACCTTGGAGGTCGTGATGTGGACGACCGATGGTGATGTCACCCGGAACAGTTCAATCGTCCGCGACTCAGAATCCGGCGTTTCGCTTGCTGCGGAAATGCCCATCGTTTCGCGAGCGACCTCGCCCTCATTCGCCGTCCGCTCCACTACATACGAATTGCGTCGCGTGGCGGTCTCAGTGGATCCGCTTCCACTTGAACGCGGCCCTGGAGAAGTGACCTCTGTCGATGGTTGCAAAGACCGATCGACCTCAGAACGGCGAACCAGAAGTGCGATGACCAGGAGTATCAAACTCACATTCATCACCACCAAGCCAACGAAAAGAGATCGTTTCAAAGCGGACATCACGAAGCGGTGAGACTCCAATCGCGTCGCTGTCGACTGCTGGGAATGCCCATCTTTTTCCGATACTTGGTGACGGTTCGGCGAGCGACCGTCATCCCGGCTTTCTTCAACTCGTCAACCAGATTCTCGTCGCTGTATGGTTTGCTCTTGTCCTCTTTGTCGATCAATTCTTGCAGCTTCAAACGGATCGTGTCCCAGGCAACATCCTCCCCATCCTCGGTTTGGGTACCGCCGACGAAGAAACGACGCAGCGGAAGAATCCCTCGCGGGGTTTGAATCCATTTGTCATCCACTGCACGACTCACCGTCGTCACGTGAACCCCCACTTTGTCAGCGATTTGCTGCATTTTCAAAGGTTCAATTGCCTCAGGACCTTCATCGAGAAACCGCTTTTGGTGCTCCACGATGGCTTCCGAGACTCGGGTCAGAGTGCTTCGGCGTTGCTCGATCGAGTCGATCAACCACTGCGCGCCGTTGATCTTTTGCTTGATGAACTCACGCTCGGCATCCGAGCAATCGGAGGCTTGCAAACGACGCCGGTAGTACTCGCTGATGAACAGTGTTGGAACTCGGTCGTCGTCCAGACGAACACGATATTCGCCGGATTCATCCTGCTCCAGAATGATGTCCGGTGTCACGTTGGGAACGTACGTCTCCAAAAACGCAGCACCCGGTTTCGGATTCAAGAGATGCAACTCTTCACGCAACTCCTGGATCAGCTCAATCGAGAATCCAGTCTTCTTCGAAATCTGTGGCAGACGGTTTTCTGCCAGGTCATTCAGATGCCCCCGAATCAGGATCGACAACTCGTCGAAATGCTCGATTGACGAGTCCAACTGCGCAATCAAACATTCGCTCAAATTGCGAGCGGCAATGCCACTTGGCTCAAGGGACTGCACCACCGCCAGTGCTTCTTCAGCTTTCTCGTAGTCTTCCTTTGAATGTCCGGAGGGAAGCAAATCAGCCAACGGCATCCGCAAGTAACCACCGTCCGATGCATTCAGCGTGCTGATGATCCGCTCAGCGATTTGCTCCACCTCATCATCGATGTCCATCTCAGCGAGCTGGTGCAGCAGATAATCGTTCAGCGACTCAGGACGCGACTGGGCATTCGCCATCATGTCGTGACGACGGTCCGCGTCATCCGACATGCGGTTGGCACTCTGCCGAAAGGAATCATCGAAGGTGCTCGGCAGATCCGAATCCATGTTCAACAGACGCTCAAAGTCGTCTTTGTTGTCATGGTCGTTGTCGACCACCAATTCCTTCTCGTTCTCGCTGCGTGTGTCCTTGTCGGGGACCTCGTCGTCACCTTCATCCGGATTCAGAGGATCTCCGGTTTGCTGCTCCAGCAACGGATTCTCGTTCATCTCCTGCTCGATGCGTTCCTGCAATGCCAACGTGGGCATCTGCAGGATCTCCATCGACTGGATCATCCGTGGCGCGAGTTTTTGGACTTGGCTTTGCCGGGCTTGTAGCCCCACTGACATCCGCATGAGAATCTTTTCTGAAATGCGTGACGTGAATCAAATGGTAGATCGCCCCTCAGAGAATACCGAGTGAGCGAATTCGATGCCAATTCATCACTGGCGTCCAGATTATAACCGCTGCCTACCCGTCAACGCATCAGCAATTATTTCGCGATTGGCATATTCCAGGACGCTGCCGGAAGTGATCCCGCGAGCCAAACGCGTGATTTCCACCGGAAATTCCTGCATTAAATTCGATAAATAAAGGGACGTGCCATCACCCTCGACCGTCGGATTGGTCGCCATGATGATCTCAGAAAAATTTCCCGTCCGCACCCGCTCCACCAGCGAATCAATGGTCAATTGGTCGGGTGTGATCCCATCCAGGGGTGCGATCCGGCCAAGCAACACGTGATACAACCCCGCGTAGACCCCCGACGCATCGAGACTGAGCAGGTCACGCGGTTGCTCGACGACACACAACCGAGTGGCATCGCGTTTGGGGTCAGCACAGATCCGGCACAGCTCGGTCTCGGACAGGTTGTAACAAACCGAGCAATAACGAACGTCGGTGCGAACGCGACGAATCGCGGACGCTAGCGCCAACGCCTCATCCTCATGGACTCGCAACAAATGGAACGCCAATCTTTCAGCGCTTTTGCGACCGATCCCTGGAAGCTTGCTGAGCTGGTCCACTAAATCGGATACCGCACCGGCATGCCCGCTCATCCATTGCCACCCGTCAGGCTCGTCAGCAAGCCATCGACACCGGGCATGTTCAAATCCATGTCCGATGCAAGCTGACTGATCGCACTGGCGTACAACTGCTTGGCAGCTGCACCGGCCGCGTTGGTCGCATCGCGAATGGCGTGCTGCAGATCTTCGGGGGCAACCACTTCGCTGCCACCGACACCCAAGATCTCGGGTGCAATCTCCACCGATTGGACTTCACCGATCCCATTCATGACCACTTCCACGTGATTGCAAGACGAACTTGCTGAGACACGTTCGCTGCGCATCTGGTCATTGAGCTCCTGCATTTTCTGCGGGATTTCTTGCAGCTTGCCAACCATCGAAGCGATGTTGCCGAGATTGCCGAGGCCTTTGAACATGGGACCAATCCAGTGGAACGAGAGTCAGGGAGATCAAATATAAAACGAACGAATCCGATCGTCACGATGCTCAACCGCGAGGGGTGTCCACGCGAACGATTTCAGCGCCCAGCAATTCGACGCAGGATTGAACCAAGGGGTTGGCCTGGATCTCGCGCATTCGCTGCATCCGATTTCGATTCTTGGGCTTGGCGGCCGCAACCGGCTCAGCCTTTTTCACCGCGGTCGCTTCGAATTGCAAGGTAGCACGCCGACCAGTCACCCGGGCAACGGTTCGAAGAATTTCCTCTTTGTGCTCAGGCATCTGGCACCGACTCAGTGCCAACCCAGAGCTCCCAGGAAACACCAACCGAAGGACACCGGGCTCGGGCGAATCCACCCGCTCGGCTGCTTTGGCCAACGTCGCGGTCATCGGATCCATTTCCTGAAGCACCTGCGACCAACCGGACTTGGCTTCTTCACTGGAAATCAGCGGGTAACCATCCGTCGAGGTCGTGGATGCAGCTTGCTCGCCCGCAGACTCCGCAGCAGCAGCTGGCTGAGGCACGGCAGCTGACTGGGGCACGGCAGCTGGCTGAGCCACGGCGGGTGACTGGGCCACGGCAGGTGATCGACTCGATCCGGTGAGGGACGAGGCTTGCCCGACGGGCGCGGAGGATGGTGACGCTGCGGGCGGGGGACTGGATGCAGCCGCTGCGGAAGCAACTGGTTGCGCCGGATTGGACGTCGCTTGATGAGCAGAAATGGGTTCCGCCGCGGAATCAACACGCACATTCACCGCGTCACGCTCCGAAGCCGAACTGGACTGAGGCGTGGCGGGCGCCGTCGCGGGAGCTGAGCTAGCTACCGGGGCCCGCTTTTTTTTTTCGCTGCCGCCCTTTGCACCGCTGGCACCTGACGCAGCCGCCAAATCCGAGATGGCCTGCAAATCGGGCAGGTGACAAACCTGAATGACCGTCGCTTCCAGCAAAACCCGAGCGTGGACACTGTGCCGAATTCGAACCAACGTTTCATCGACCAAGCCGACAATTGCGAGCACCGTCTGCAAGCCCCAACGACCTGCCAACTCGCCCAACGCACCGTGCATCGATGCAGCCGCGTATCGCATCAGGGAAGCTTCGCATCCGACGGCAACCGCCATCAGGTCACGGAAGTAACCAAGCATTTGCTCCGCCAACCGCCCCGCGTCGACCCCCTCGGCAATGGCCTCGTCAATCTGCGAAAGTGCGGCCGCGGCATCTCGTGCCGCCATGGCTTCGGCCAAACGATGCAGACGCTGATCGTCCGCCGTCCCCAGCATCGTGTGCACATGGTCGGCCGTCAGGTGCCCATCGCTGAAACTCAGCACTTGCTCGAGCAACGATTGGCTGTCTCGCATTGACCCTGCGGCACGACGTGCCAACAGTTCCAACGCTTCCTCTTCCACCGTGTTGTTTTCAGCTTCGACAATCTCGCGCAGACGCTGCACGATTTTATCGCTTTCAACCGGCGCAAAATCGAAACGCTGACAGCGACTGAGCACGGTGATCGGAATTTTCTCCGGATCTGTCGTGCAAAAAATGAACTTGACGTGCTCGGGCGGCTCTTCCAGCGTCTTCAAGAGCGCGTTGAACGCGGCCCCTGTCAACATGTGGACTTCGTCGATGATGTAAATCTTGTACCGCGAGCGACTGGGCCGCACCCCAACGTTGGCTCGCAACGACCGAATTTCATCGATCCCACGATTGCTAGCACCGTCGATCTCAATCACATCGACGTCTTCGCCCGAATCAATGGCCTGTGCGACATCGCTTTCGTTGTCCGGGTTTGCCGTCGGACCATCGGGGTGATTCAGGGCCTTCGCGAAAATCCGAGCGGTGCTGGTCTTGCCGACCCCGCGGGCCCCCGTGAACAGGTAAGCATGCCCCACGCGAGAGGTTTCAATCGCACCCTGCAAGGCGCGAGCAACATGGTCCTGACCGACCAGCTGCGTGAAATCTCGCGGCCGATAGCGTCTTGCAACAACGACGTACGACCCGTCGTCTGCAGAATGATCGTCGCTCACAGATTCACATGAATTCGTAGAAACGGTTAAAAAAACCGGCTGGCAATCGCGTCTGCTTGGTGGAGGCAACCCTCACACAAAGTTACACCGCTTATGGCTGCTCCAGTTAAGGCCTGACCAGGTTCACGACTCACAGTCGCAAGGGTCGCCACCATCAAGCAGATCGCTCCGCTAGTTTAGGTCAAGCATCTCTTTTGCGAAACCCATCCCAGCCCCAGTTTGACGAAGTTGCAGGTTGAATCGCTTCGTCGCATCGATCGCGCATTTCGGTTACCCTGAGGGCACTCGTTGTTCACCATCAACGATGCTTGGGACAGACCGTTCGGACGATCGATTCGCCATCGAATCTGCTGAAACAGCCTCCTTGAGCGAAACACAGGTCCAGTCGGGCTGAATCTTGTCGGGAATGGAACAGATGGAAAACGGGTTCGAACCCCAAGCAGAAACAAAATCCGACCCCATCGAACAGGTCGAGTTGGAACCAAGCTGGAACGCCTGGCAGTCACTGCCAGAGCGCTGGCAACAAAACCACGGCTCGCTGCTGATGGCTTTCGCGACCCTGGTCTTTTTGACTGGAATCGGCGTCCTGACTTACCGACAAAACCAGTTCCGCCCGCCGGCCTTTCCAGATGCGTCCAGCATCAATCCCGCCCACAACAATTCTTTGACGGCGTTGGACTTGGCCACCGGCGAAGCAGCTGACGCGAACGAGGAACGTGTCCTGATTCGAGTCATCGGCGCCATCCCGAGTGACTCGCTGGTTTGGCTGGCACTCTACAACGCCGACACTTCGTTCAATGATCCGGAGAATGCGTTGGTCGCCGCCCAATTGCCCATTCAGCCCAATGGCGTGGCGGCGTGCACGATCCCAATCAGCCAACTCCCAAAACGATTTGCCATTGCTGCGTTCCACGACACAGACAACGACGGCGCCTTGTCCCGAAATCAGTTCGGGATCCCCGCTGAGCGTTACGGCTTCAGCAACAACGCTCGCGGAAAATTTGGGCCACCGGATTTCGCAGAAGCGGTGATTGATCGGCCTGAAAACGGCGAGACTCCCCTCGACGTGCAGATCTACTGAGCCGCAGCTGCCGGTGGCCTCCTCCCGATCACGGTGCGCCAAAAGCATTCTCGGGATCAGCGGGAAGGTCGATCCTCAATTCGCTTCCGCGACCAGCGTGGAGCGTCGGCGTTTGAATTGAGACGCCACCAAGAAGATCAGCAACCCAATCCAAACAAAAACGAACCCCATCTTTCTGGACGGGTCCAACGGCTCTTCAAACAACACGTAGCCCACCCAAAACTGCAGCGTCGGGCCGACGTACTGCAGAATCCCCATCAGCGATAAATCCACTCGCTGGACAGCGGCGGCAAAGAACGCCAGCGGTGCAATGGTGATCACCCCAGCCCCCAACAGCATTCCAAACTCGACGGGCGTCCCGGTTTGCATCGTCGAAACACCCTCTGCCAACCGTAGGCCCAAGTAGATCGCTGCGGGAACCACCAACACCGTGACTTCCAACATCAAACCAAGCAGCACGGGAAGCGTGGCCTTCTTTTTCACCAAGCCATACACGGCAAAGGAAGACGCCATGGCCATCGAGACCCACGGCAAACCACCGTTGCCGATCGCCATCACCGACACACCCACCGCGGCGAACCCGACCGCCACCCATTGCGGCCAACGAAGACGCTCGCCCAAGACCACCACTCCCAACAACACGTTCAACAACGGGTTAATGTAGTATCCCAGCGACGCCTCCAGAACGCGGTTGTTGTTGACCGCCCAAATGAACGCCAACCAATTGATCGCGATCATCAACGCCGCCACGATATAAACCGCCCAAACACGACGACTACGAAGCTCACGCAAGACGACTGAGAAACCTCCCCACCGTCCCCGCCAAAGCATCACAGGCAGCACCAGACCGAGTGTCACGAACGACCACACAATCCGGTGAGACACCAATTCCATCGAGTCAGCGTTGCCGATCTGTCGCCAATAAATTGGAAACAAACCCCACATCGTGTGAGCCACAATGGCACACACCAATCCGATTTTGAGTTCACCGCTGTGCGAGTGCTTCGGCGTCTCAGCCACCCGCATGACTCACATTGGAATTCGAGCGATTCAGATTTGAGCCATTCAGACCGGAATTCACATCCAAGGAGTCGCAGAGGGAGCGAGCCAAGTGCTTGACGTGAGGATCCTGAACCATGCTGTGGTGGTGCCCAGGAGTTAAAATCACATCCGCGCGATCCGCCAAATGAGACCAACCACGATCCGCACTGCCTTCCGTCTCGAACGGAACGTCGGTGGGGCGGAACAAGACGATCCGTGTTGCAATGGGTTTCATTTTGTACTGGGTGGCCAACTTCAAATGGTGGTGGAACAAGGCTTTCAAATCGTCGATTGCCCGAGCAGCAACGTCAGCAGGTGTGTCTTGATCCAACACTCCCAACTTCTCAGCGTGCTGCCACAGGAAAGGCAACTGCTCTTCGCTCGGGAGCTGCAACAACTCGTCCAGCGTCAAATCAATGCCGTATTCCAATCCCACGTTGGTTTGATCTTCCGCAGGGACCAGGTCACTGGCCCCACTCGGGATGGACGAGTCGAGCAGAATCAATCCCTCGACATCGTGCCCAGAGGAAATCAATTGCTGGGCAACTTCCATGGCAATGACCCCGCCGACCGACCATCCGCCAATCACGTACGGCCCCTCCGGCCGAACCGAGCGAATTGCGTCGACATACTCTGCGGCCATTGCCCGCATCGTCTCTGGCAAGGCTTCTTTCCCGTGCAATCCCCGCGAGCGAATCGCGTACATCGGTTGATCATCCGGCAATTTCGCCGCCAATTCCCGGTAACAAACGACGATGCCTCCCGGCGGGTGAACCATGAACAAAGGAGTCCGCTCCCCAGTGACTTTCAACGGAGCCAGTAATTCATTCAGACCGTGATTCTGCTGGATCGCTTGGTCTGCGTAGAACTCAACGGACGACTCCCCAAATCGTCGCGAAAGCTCCTCGGGATACAGTGTTGCCAATCGCCCGGCCATCGCGGAAATGTCAGCGAGATCAAAGAGCAACGACGAGGGCACATCGACCCCCAAATCTTCACTCAACCGATTCGTCAACATCGCCGCCTGAAGCGAACTGCCGCCAAACTCGAAAAAGTTCTGATTGATCCCAATCAACTGCGATCCCAACAGCTCCGTCCAACGATCCGCAAGATGCTGTTCCAAACTCGTTCGCGGTGGCTGATACGCCGCCAAGGCGGAAGCGTCTTGCGCGAGTTCCGGCAACGCGTTCAAATCCACTTTGCCGCTCGCGGTCACCACAAAGGCCTCCACTTGCTGCATGTGAGCGGGGCGTTTGTATGGCGGCAAATGCTCCGCCACATGATGCTGCAACGACAACACCACATCGCTCCACTGCGTCCCGCGTTCCGCAGCATCGCCTGGATGCCCGTCCGTCGACTCGGGCAAGTCCAACTGCACGAAGGCAACCAACTGGCTCGCCTCGGTGTCGCCAATCTCGCGAGGAACCACGGCCGCCTGAGCCACTGCAGGATGATCCTTCAGCACACTTTCAATTTCCGTTGGCTCGATGCGGTACCCACGAACTTTCAGCTGCCGATCCATGCGCCCCAAAACTTCCACCATGCCATCCACTCGCCGACGACCTTGATCGCCAGTCAGGTAAGCCCGTCTGCCATCGCCCAACGTCACAAACCGCTGATGAGTCAATGGTTCATCACCGAGGTACCCGTCGGCCAATCCCTTTCCGACCAAGGCCAACTCGCCCACAAACGTGGACGGCACTTCGCGTCGATCCGAATCCAACACGACCACGTCGGTATGATCCGCAGGCAAACCCACTGGAATGCGTCGCGGTGAATGAACATCAATGATGCGGTACGCGGTCGCTTCCACCGCGGCCTCTGTCGGACCGTAGCAATTCCAAATCTGGGCTTCACTGTTTCGACGGATCGTCCGGGGCAGGCTCTCGGGCATGGCTTCGCCACCAATCCAAACGTGCCGCAACGAATGACAATGTGCAAACTTGCGATGCGAGGCGACCAAGTCAATCCAGGAAGGCACACCAACCAAGACGGTCACACCTTCGCGAATGATTTGGTCCACCACCGAATCGACATCGGCGACTCGATCCACGTCCGGCCAGACAACGCTGGCTCCTTGAGCATAGGCAAACAATGTCATGCCCAACCCGGCATCAAACTGATGCGAGAGTGGCATCAGCATGCGGTCAGATGAATTCAAGGGCGTGATCCGACCTCGCCATCGCAACGTGTTCGCGATCGCACCCTGCGAAACAACAACGCCCTTCGGAACTCCGGTTGTTCCCGACGTGTAGATCACGTAAGCCGCGTCCTCGGCTGTGACCACCGGATCCTTCGCCGCACCAGGGAGCGATGATTTGCCGTTCCCATTGGTCACGCCATTTTGCGAACCGGTCAGCTGATCCCATGTGAACGACTGCAATGCCGAAGGAACCTCCTCGCCGAGTTGATCGACCAAGATCCGGGTGGCTCCCGTTTGCTGGACCACCAGATCCAGCATCACGGAAGGACGACTGGAATCCAGAGGCACCGGGACGGCACCGATCTGCTGCAACGCCAGAATCAAATCCATCGCTTGCTGGCCGGGCTTCGCCAGCACAGGCACAAACTCTCCGCGTTCAAAATGATGCGTCTGCAACCGTCGTGCGATCAAGTCTCGAGTCGCAACCGATCCCGCAACCGCCTCATCCGCCAGGTCAGAAAGGGAAGGGCTGGCTGGCTTTAATTTTGGCGACCGGAACAATCGGTTGAAGGATCGTCGCCGCCCACTGCCGACCTCAGCCTGCTCCTGTGAACTCGATGCCTTGGTCTGCGATTGCTGAGTCGCTCCCTCCAAAATCAACGCATTGAGAGTCGTCCGCTCATTCTCATCCGCGTCGCTCTTCCGATCAGACTGCAATGATTGCTGGGACGTCGATTGCTGAGCCTGCATCCCCTTGAACAAGTGGATCGAATCAACCAATGCGTTCGGCTCAGCCAACAACTTCCCAAGCAGCGACACGAACTGATCCGCCATCGCCTGCATGGTGTCCGCTTCGTACAGGTCCTTGCAATACACAATCATCCCACTCAGATGATCGCCAGTCATCTCAAAGATGAATTCCAAATCGTAGTGACAGGTTTGGTGCGGAACCGGGTAGCTTTCCTGCTTCAACCCTGCCATTTCCTTGACCTGAGTCGCCGATGGAAACAGATATCCGGCACGTCCCTCTTCGTCTCGCACGTGCGCCTTTTCGAACGTGCAAGAGACCTGGATCAGTGGACTGCGGCCCGTATCACGCGGGGGATCCACATCCCGAACGATTTGTGCAAACGGATATTCTTCGTGCTGCATCGAGTCAACCAAGCGATCGCCCGCCCGGCGGGCCAGATCCAGGAACGTTGGATTCCCAGAAACGTCGGCCACCAACGGCAACATATTGACAAAGAAGCCAACCGTGTCCTCCAAATCGGAGTGCGTCCGCCCCGCGAAAGGACTTCCGATGATGAACTTCTCTTGACCGCTGGCTCGGTGCAACATCACCTGAAGCGCCGCCATGACAACCGAGGACGAAGTCACCTGGGCTTGTTTGGCAACTTGATTGATCGCCGCGCCGACCTCCTCCGCACATTCGATCCCGACAATCTTGGCAGACTGAGTGAATGTCGTCGGACGGGTTCGATCTGTCGGCACTTCCAAGACCTTGGGGACATCCGCCAACGTCTTCGTCCAATACTCTTTCAGCGATTGACCTCGTTGCGAATTCAGCAGTCGACGCTGACGCAACACCAACTCGAAGTAGTCCTTCTCGGGCGCAACGATGGATGGAACCGCACCGGTCAAATATTGCGGGTAGAACTGCTTGATCTCGCCCAGAATCAAAATCAACGACCAGAAATCAACCACGATGTGATGTGTCGTCGCAACCACCACCCAGTCGTCTTCCGCCAACCGGAACAGACGCGTTCGCATCATCGGTCCATTCTGCAAGTCGAATGGACGCTGGGTCTCTTCGATCACAGCTCGAAGCAAGGCGTCTTGATCATGCTCGCCATCGATTGATGCCGACCAATCCTCAACCACAAACTCGGGTTTCAGTTCGTCGTGAACGATCTGCTGAAGCTCGCTCGATGAATCCGTGAACGTTGTCCGCAACGCCGCGTGACGCTGCACCACGCCTTCCATCGACTTCCGCAATGCATCGACATCCAGCGGCGATCGCAAGCGCGTCGGCAAAAACACATTGAATGCCGTCCCCTTCTGATTGCGACGAAATGCGTACCAGAGTCCCGTCTGCTGATCCGACATCGGATAACGTTGACGGTCCTGCATCGCCGGATCATCCGCGATCTCATCTTGTTCGTCCGCACCAACTTGCGTTCCCCAGGCTCCTTCGGAATCACCGGTTTCGGCCGCCAAGGATTCACTGAGCGTTGCCACCAAGGACTTCAAGCTGGATCCACGCATCAGGGAACCAATCTGAAGTTTCAACTGCAGCTGGCCCTCGATCCAGTTACGAAGCTCAACCGCCATCAACGAGTCCAACCCCATTTCCAACAGGGGCCGGTCAACATCCAACTCGGCAACGTTTCCGCCCAGCAACGACGCCAACTTGACCGACACCACTTCGTGCAAGCATCGCTCCCGATCAGAAGCTGCTACCTGACGGAGTGATTCACCGTTGAGCGTCTGCTCGGTGTGGTTGCCTCCACGAATCAAATGCGCAAATCGAGGGGAGACGTCCTTGGTCAAACCCAACCCGCGCCAACGTGACCAATCCATTCGTAGCACGCTGCACTGGGTCACTCCACGATGCAAGGCGCGAGCCAAACATTCGGTTGCTTCGGACGACGAGAAATCCAGCACCCCCTGACGCCGCAATCGTTCGCTCAGGTCTTCCCGTTCAGCCAAGTAGCCAACTTCACCAAGGTGCCCCCAGTTGACCACCGTCGCAGGCAGCCCTGACACACGGCGGTGATGGGCCAACCCGTCCAGCAACGCATTCGCCGCGGAATAATTCGCTTGCCCGGCGTGCCCAAACACACTCGACAAAGACGAGAACAAAATGAATTGATCCAGAACACGATCCCGAGTGGCTTGGTGCAAATTCCACCCGCCGAGCACCTTCGGCCACAGCACTCGATCCAAGGTCTCACGATCCAGATCAACGATCAGCCTGTCTTCCAAAACCATCGCGGTGTGCAACACGCCACGCAGCGGCGGCAACTGTTCGTCGATGTGATCCAACGTCCGCTGAATCTCATCGGGAACCGTGATATCGCACGGCAGCACCACCACCTGAGTCCCGCGAGATCGCATTCTCTCGATCACAGGGACGGCTTGCTCGCGAAGGGTTTTGCTTCGTCCGCTGAGCACCAATGTGCCCGCCCCGGACTCGGACATCCAATCCGCGATTCGCAAACCGAATCCGCCTAAACCACCGGCCAACCAGTAGGTTCCGTCGCTGCGGAACTGGAATTCACTTTCGTCGCGAGCTTGCACCTGCACCGGTGGAACGGTGTAGTCAACGATCACCTTGCCAATGTGCTTGGCCTGCTGCATGAACCGGAACGCCGACGCAGCGTCTGACGCTGCAAAACGTTTTGGAACATGGCCGTGATAAACTCGCGAGTTGAACTTCTGCACCACCGCTCGCAAACGCTTGCCCATTCGCACGGCATGCTGCTGAAACAGCTGGTCCAAATCAATCGCGAAGAAGGCAAGGTTGTTGCGCAACGGGTACATGCCCAGCGATTGATCGGCGTAAATGTCTCGTTTGCCAATCTCAAGAAAACGCCCGCCAACTCGAAGCAAACTCATCCCCGCGGGGATCGCTTCTCCCGGAAGCGAATTCAGAACCGCATCGATCCCCGGTTCACCACGGGACGCCGTCAAATCGGCGATCTCAGAAACAAAGTTCAGTGAACGGGAATCATGAATGTGCTCAACGCCCAGCGACCGAACATGCTCTCGTTTGAAATCATTGCCTGCCGTCGCGAAAACCTCCACGCCCAACTCTTGTGCCACCTCGATCGCCGCCAGCCCCACGCCACCACTGGCGGCGTGAATCAAGATCGATTCATCGTCCCTCAACCGAGCGCACGAATTCATCGCGTGATCCGCGGTCAGCCAAGCCACCGGGATTGCGGATGCATCGACCAGGTCCATCGCCTCAGGAGCCTTCGCAACCAACGCAGCATTGACCAACACATGCGTCGCAAATCCGCCGGGAGCCACCGCGATGACTTGGTCGCCAATCGCAAATTCTTGGACGTCGTCGCCCACGGCCGTGATCGTGCCACTGACTTCGGCACCCAATGCAACCGGGCCAGGAGGCAACCCGGGGTACAGATCCAACACCTTCATCACATCACTGAAATTCAACCCTGCGCCGGCAACCTGAATCTCAACTTCGTCCGCATGCGGCAATGCTCGACCGAAAGCCTGATGCTTCAGTTCGTCGACTCCCGATGCGGTGCCCTTGACCAACCGACAGGCCGAACGCTGCTCTGGATCGATCGCCGTCCAGCGTTCTTCACGATGCGTGTCAGGAACGAAACGGTGGACGTATCGAACGCCATCTCGCAACATCACCTCGTCTTCCGCGTCTTCGCGTGCCCATTCAGCAGCCAACCCTTCCAGCGGAAAATTCGCGTTCGGATCGCAATCCACCAAACGTGTTCGCAGCGATCCGATCTCACTCACAATCACGCGTCCGACACCGACCAAGGGCATCTGAATCGCAGCAACCGGTTGATCCAATTCATCACCCGACTGAGCCCCCAAGGTCACAATCGTGAATCGCGTGGCCGGACGATCGGGAATCGCCTCCCAACTTTGAACCAAATGCAGCGGAGCCCGCGTGCTCATCAAGGTGCTGTCACGAAGTGCATCACTGGCATCGCTTGGCGACATCGCTTCCAACGTCAGCGGGTCCAACGCATCAATGGCCCACAGATAGACCAAGTGCCAGTCTTCCGTCGACTCATGGATCCCGAGTTCAGCCCACAATCGCGAAAAGGATTGCGGGTCATCGGCGTCCACCCAGTAGCAATCCTGATCCACCGAGCCATCGCCCACGAATTGTCCCGCGTGCTGAGTTGGGTCTTGAATGGGATGCACCCACAAGAAGTCTTCGCGTGACTTTCCCCATCCGCGAACGAGCTCATCGGCGAGATCCGCTGGCGAGAACACCACCATTTTCTCGTTCGTTGAGTTGGACGAGCTTTCCAACTCATCCGCCTGCCAACGATATCGATACAGCAGATCCTTGGTCGATCGTTCGGTCTCGGCGCCCACGCGTCGGCTTTCGAATCCAACGATCGAACCCAAGTGCGATCCGTCGTCCAGATACAGATCCAAATCCGCCAACAGACGGTGTTCCGTCTTCAGCCGAATTTTCGCATGCACCGTCAATGACAAATCCAATCCGACCGACTGGATTCTCTCGAGATCGACTTGGATGTCTTTGATTTCATGTGGCAAGTACAACCCACCCGGTGAATTGCCGAACAGTGGATCGCAAACCACCATCGCATGAAAACAACTGTCCAGCACCGCAGGATGAACAAGAAACAGCGAGGCCTCCGCGTCAAAGGCAGGGGTGCGAACAGATGGCTCCAACTGCACCGTCGCAATTGACTCGCCATCGCACCGAACGCCCTCGCGAATGCCTTGGAACGCGGGCCCGTAGTTCAAGCCGATCGACTGGCAATAGTCGTAACATTCCTCTGCGTCAAAACTTTGTTGGCAACGTTTCCGGCCCGCCTGCAATTGGGCTCGCTTGGCATCGGCATCGATTGGCGCAGGAGTCCCATGGGTCGCCGCCAAGAGCGCCGTCCAGGCATCGCCCGGAATCTCACTGTATCGAATTTCGATGGAACGTCGGTCGCCCGCCAAGGAGGTTTCCAATCGATGCGTCTGCGATGGATCCAAGATCATCGCGTTGAGCAACTGCAATCGCTGAAGTCGGATCCGAGTGGGCTCGGGATCGCCCGCCAATTCGGCGGCCTGAGACAACACCGAGAGCGTTCCTGACAACGCCATCTCGATTCCTGCTGCGGCGGGAAACATCGCCGCACTGCGAACACGGTGGTCGAGCAAATAGGCTTGGTTGTCACCATCCACTCGGCCACGAAAAACCGGGTCGGCGGATCGGTCCGCGTCACCAAGCAGCGGGTGCACGGAGGTCGTTAGCCGAGAGCGACGGGATTGTTCCGATTCCTGCCACAACGCTTGCTGCTGCATCGGATAGAGCGGCAACTTAGCCCGTTTCGCCGGCCGAGGAACGACCCCCGACCAATCCATTTCAAACCCCAGAGAGAACAAGTCACTGAGACTGCTCAGCCAAAGCCTTTGGTCTTGATCAACCTCCGCGGAATCACTGGATTTCGATTCTGTTTTCGGTCGCCGTGCCGTCGCAATCAACTGAATGTTCTGGGGTGTGTGCCCGTAACATTCCGTCGTCGCAAACGCCAACACGGGGTGTGGTCCCAACTCAATCCCCACGCCATGCCCCGCCTTCGCTGCCACCATCACCGCATCGGCAAATCGGACCCCGCTGCGAACGTTCGTCCACCAATACTCACCAGCCAATGAATCAGCTTCGCTGATCGCACGTCCAGTCACCGTCGAAATCATCGGCGTGTGCAAAGGCCGCGTCTGGATGCCATCGAGCGAACGCAACAACTCGTCGCGAACCGGGTCCATTTGTGGACTGTGAAAGGCATACTCCACGGCGAGTCGACGACAGAAAATCGAATCCGCTTCGATTGAAACCGCCAATCTTTCGATCGCGTCCTTGTCGCCCGACAACGTGATCGAAGCCGGGCCGTTGACCGCGGCAATGGCAACCGTCGCGGGCATCAGCGGATCGATCTTTGCGAGCGCCGCGATTCGTTTCTCCGCCTCCTTTTCCGTCAAACCAACCGCAATCATCGCACCGCGACTGGTCGCCAGATCCATCGTCCGACCGCGATGAATTGCCACGCGGCAAGCATCCGCGAAATCCAGCCCACCGGACAAATGAGCCGCGGCAATTTCACCGACACTGTGCCCAATGATCAAACTTGGACGAATCCCAACCGAAGCCCACATCGCGGCTTGCGCCACTTGGATCGCAAACAGGGCTGGCTGCGCGATGGAGGTACGATCCATCCGAGTCGTTTCCGAATCGCGATGCAGTTCTTCGATCAGCGACCATTCCGAGGTGTGCTTTTGAAACTCGATCTCAATGCGTTCGATGATCTGAC
The DNA here is from genome assembly GCF_001027925.1 of Rhodopirellula islandica. NCBI lineage: Bacteria > Pseudomonadati > Planctomycetota > Planctomycetia > Pirellulales > Pirellulaceae > Rhodopirellula > Rhodopirellula islandica. The sequence goes on from NZ_LECT01000031.1 coordinate 248,760, forward strand.
GAAAGACCTTGTTGTCTCGATAAAACCCACGTCCCATCGCCCACCACTGCGGTCCCTGACCACAGCACAAAAACACAATCCCTTGAGACCGTTCTGCAGCAGGCAAACGAGCTGGCATCAGAGAGGTTTCATTCGAGGCAGTCGTTGAACGCAACGAATCCGCCAGGGTGTTCAGCTCCGCCTGCAATGATGAAACATCCCCGCCAACAACCAACGTGCGAACATCATGGTGCGTGCGGTGATGAGCCGCCGTCGCTGCCACTGCCGCGAGCTCGAACAAACCGTCGCCAGACTGCGATTGTTCGGTCAGCCAACCATTCCACTGATCCGCAACTTCCACCAATGACTTGCGATCGGTCGCCGAAATGGGCAGGACAACAGGGCGAGTGCCGCCGGGTTCGGCCGGGTTCTCTTCGTCGGAAAAACCACTCGTCGATTGGCTTGCCACCTTCCCGCGTGGAGCTTCTTCAACGATCAAGTGACCGTTCGCTCCGCCATAGCCGAATCCGTTGATCCCGGCGATTCGAATCGCCCCTTCCGCTTGCCAAGGTTCCAACTCGGTCGGAACGTGCAGGTTCCAAGCACGCAGATCGATTTCGGGGTTAGGGGTTTGCAAATGCAGGTGAGGTGGGATGGCTTGATGGTGCATCGACAGAGCAACCTTGATCAAGCTTGCGATGCCAGCCCCGGCTTCCAAGTGCCCGATGTTTGTTTTGACCGAACCGATTCGGCATGGTGAATCGCGGTGGAGCGAACTCGATGCGATGACTCGCCCCAGCGCCCCAGCTTCGATCGGATCCCCAACGGCCGTTCCGGTCCCGTGAGCTTCGAAGTAATGCACGTCGGCGGGATCGACCTCGGCCAACTCACACGTGCGCCGGACCAACCGCTCTTGCTGTTCACCGCTGGGGACGGTCAAACCGGGAGTCCGACCGTCCTGATTCAGGGCGGTCGCCCGGATCGTGCAGTAGATTCGGTCGCCATCTTGCTGGGCCTCGCGGAGCGGTTTCAGCAGCACCATTCCCGCGCCTTCACTGCGGGCGTATCCGTTGGCTCGCGAATCAAAGGTTTTGCAACGGCCGTCCGGTGACAGCACGCCGAGCTGACTGAACGCGACATAAAAGTCCGGCATGATCAGCGCATTGACACCTCCGGCCAGTGCCGTTTCAGCTTCGCCGTTCCAGATCGCTTGGCAAGCCATGTGCAGCGCAACCAAGGAGGACGAACACGCGGTGTCGACGGCAACGCTTGGACCTCGCAAATCAAAACAGTATGAAATTCGGTTGGCCGCGATGCTGCTGGACGATCCCGTGTTCGTGTACGGCCCCAACTCCCCCCGATCTTCGAAACTCAGGCTGGCGACCGCATAATCGATGCTGCTGATCCCGGTGAACACCGCGACCGGGCGGCCTGCCAACGTGCCAAGCGGCGCACCGCCATCTTCCATCGCTCGATAAGCTACTTCCAACAGCATTCGTTGTTGCGGGTCCATCGCCGCGGCTTCGCGGGGCGAGATCCCAAACAGAGCCGGGTCAAATCGCTCGATGCCGCGAACATAACCGCCCCATTGGCTCTGCGTTTTGCCGGGCAATGGATCTCCAGGACGATAGAACTTTTGCAAGTTCCAACGATCGCTGGGGGTCCGCGAGATGGCGTCTGTTCCCGATGCCAACAGATCCCAAAACGCGGACGGATCGTCCGCATCGCCAGGAAAGCGACACCCGATGCCCACAACGGCAATTGGTTCGTTTCTCACGCCAAACCCTACCTTCGAATGTTTCGTTGTTTCATGTGTCATGCGTCATTCGCCTCGCAATCATCCCTGGTGGCGAAGGGCATCCGCAGGGCGCATCTGTGACGCACGCCAAACGGGCAATGACGCGCCCAAAACACCAATCCCTAACCCCACGACGAGCCCTCGCACCCAGACCCCTGTCGCGATCGTCGGCTGCAGCAATCCACCCGTTGCTTCGCTGTTTGCCAACACCTGCAGCAACACGCTCGCACCGAGTCCGCCCAAAACCGAAGCCATCAACGCAAGCATCACCGATTCGCAAAGGATTACTCCCGCGATTCGCTTGGCTGGCCAACCGATCGCTCGCAAAATCCCAATCTCGCCGGTTCGTTCCAGAACACTGGTCATCATGGTGTTGAGCGTTCCAATCGCTCCCACCAACAACGCGATCGTCGATGTCATCCAAGCCATCGCGCCGGCCAATTGCATCCGAGTATCCGAGCTCACAAACTCATCCGTCGCCAAGGGCAGAAGCTTGACATCCACCGCTTTGATTCGCTCCACCACCTGACCAACGTCGGACGCTTGGATTGACTCGTCCAGCACCACGTTGATGTAAGTGATTTGCCCGTCACGGCCAGCCAAATCCTGAAGCTGGTCCAACGGCACGATCATCGAACCGTTTTCCCAAACGCTTCCGCTTTGGAAAACTCCCGCGACAAGAAACGGTTCATCGAACAGATTCAAAATCGCGCCCGGCTGACAATCCAGTCGTCCTGCCAGGTTCTCGCCCAAATAAACCTGCCCCTCCACCTCGGAGTTCTCAGACGCCAACGAACCGGCCAATTGCATCTCGTAGTCCTTGAACAACCACGATTCGGTCCGCATTCCCATCGCTGGAATTCCGTAAACCTGCTGGTCTTCCGCCGACAAGGTTTCCAAAAGAACTCCCGCCGCACTGGCGACACCTTCGACCGCCGTCACCCGCGCGACATAGGTTTCTTCCAGCGAACTGCTTAAACGATCCGCGGAACCTTGGCGTGAAACAACCACATCGACTCGATGTGATTCATACACCCCACGGAATGACTCCGTGAACCCTTCGGCCACGCCCGACAAAGCCATCACGGAACCAATCGCGGTGGCCAAGGCCATCAGCGTCAGCCCCGTGCGCAGCGGTCGCCGCCACAGGCTTTTGAGCACGAAACCGAAGTAAGTCAACGGATCACCTAGGTAACTGGGTCAAGTGAAAACAACGAACGATCCAAATCGATGACGACCGCCTGACTTCGGCACCATCTTCAAAATTGCAAATTGACAGAAAATGGACGATTCAAAGGTACCACTCTGCGTTGGATCAAGAAAACCCTCTGGGGTTTGAGCTATTGTATTGGCGGCGTTTCACACGTCCCCTCCCCAAATCCCCCTTCTTTCCCCCAACAAGTGACCCCATGCCGAGTTTCACACCCTCGCGTTCTGTCTTGAGAATCCCTCGCGTCAAAGTGGCTGGATGGCGGACCGCCGCCGCTCTCCTGGCCGGATGTGTCATCCTTATCCCTTCCATCGTCACAGCCCAAACCCGCGGGCCAGCCGAAAAAGCCGCCAAACAAGATCGTTTTGAAATCACCGCTCGCGCATCGGAGATCGATCCTCGCGTGAAGGCCTACCCGGAAATCAATTTCTTGATCGAGGACGCCAAAGGAAAACCGGCGGATCAACAGCAGGCGATGTTCAATCCCAACGTCAATTCCCGAGGCCAATTGGTGATTTGGTTGATGGGCCACAACTCACAGCTGTTCGAAAAAGTAGGCGATTACGGCCTGCATGCGATTCGAGTCCACTACGCCAACAAGTGGTTCAGCATCTGCTGCCAAGAAAAACCGGTTCCCCCGACCTGTCGCGGCAACATGCGTCTGGAAGCCGCCACGGGGGAAGACTACACCGACGAAGTGGACCTGGCCAAACCTGACGGGATGGCGGAACGAGCCTTCCAATTTGTTCGTTGGCTGGCCGAACGAAATTCACCCGGCAACTGGGAACAATTCCTCAACGAAGACCGCACCGACCTGAACTGGGACAAAGTCATCGTGGCCGGCAGTTCTCACGGTTCGACCACCGCCGCGAGATTTGCCAAGCACCAACGAGTCGCTCGCGTCGTCGCGTTGTGTGGACCGCGGGACCAGCACCAAAACTGGCAAGCCCTTCCGTCGGCGACGCCGCCGAACCGCTACTTCGCGTTCTCTCACGTGCTGGACGGTGGCTGGGTCGATGACCACTACTGCCGCAGCTGGGAAATGCTCGGACTGAATGCCTTCGGCCCGATTGTCAACGTCGATGAACAGGCACCGCCCTATGGACACACCCGCCGTTTGATCACGGACTTCGATGTCGACGGAGACGCCAAGCGAGCGCACAGCAGCGTGCAGCCAGGACGCTCCGCCGCCAAGGATCCGAAAACGGGCGAGTACAAACACGAAGCGGTCTGGCGTTACCTCTTCACGCATCCTGTCGACCAAGTTGGCACGCCCGTTGATCGCGATCCCGATTGCACTCACGACCAAAAACAGTGAATGCCGTTGGAGATTTGTTTCGCATAAATCAGAGGGTTCTGCAGCAATGCTGCAGGGCCCTCTTTGCGAATGGCAGCGAGCGTGATCAGCGATTTGATCACCTCTCAGGCAAAACCCGCTCCGACAAAAGTCGCACGTAGAGTTCGATGTGGCGCTCGACCATCGCGTCGAGCGAGAACTCCGTGACGATGCGTTGTCGGGCTCGCTCGGAGACCCGCTTGCATTCCTCTGGGTCATTCAAAGCCGACAAACTTCGGCGGACCAAAGCCGCCTCGTCCCCCAGCGGAAACAGCCATCCGGTTTCCCCTTCGATGACCAAGTCTCGATTGCCGGGAATGTCCGATGCGACCACGGGAACGCCCGCCAACATCGCTTCGATCACCGCGTTGCTTTGCCCTTCGTATTCACTCGCGATCCAAAACAGATCCGCGTGCGGCAGCAGTTCAGCGACATCCTCTCGCTGCCCAGCGAAACGAACGTGCAACGGCGAGGACACCGCGTCTCGGTGGCGAACCAATTCATCTCGCTGGGGCCCGTCCCCAATGATCACCAACGTCGTCGCCCCGTGCGTGGTCGCCAGCAACTCGCCCGACCAGATCAAATCACGAATTCGTTTTTGAGGCCACAGTCGACCGACGGCCAGAATCAATCGACGATCCGGCTGCACATCCAACCGGCCCATCGCCTCCTCGCGATCGATCTCACTGAGTCCCGTTGTGCCGACAGACTCGACTCCATTGGGAATGACCACAAACTGCGCCGGATCCAACCCATTGGCCGAGTAAAATCCTTGGACGCCGGTACTGTTTGTCGTGATCGCCTGCGAGAGCTTCTGCAATCGTCGATCAATGCGAAAGTGCCAGGACGTCTTCCAGGGATCCACGCAACGCTCGCTGGCAATGATGACGGGAACCCCCGCCCATTTCGCAGCCACACGCCCAAAGCAATTCGCGGCGAACAACCATGTGTGCACCACATCGGGTGCGAAATGAATGAGCTCCTTCTTCAATCGAAACAACGCCGTCGGATCCATCTTGAAACGCTTGCCAATCAAGACGACGGGGATGCCAGCGTCTCGCAGTGCTGCACTCCGAGGGCCATCACGCGTGAGCAAGAACACGCGGACGTCATGCCCGGCTTCATGCAACCCCTTGGCAAGCAGGACCACCTGTTTTTCGGCGCCACCACGGTCCATGGTGGGAATGACCAAGGCGATCTTCATGAGGCTTTCGGGTTGGACATGTTTTGATCGGGACGCAAAATGGATTGCCAGAACGTCAATTCCGGTTCCAAGGGATGACGACGCGAAAGATCGCGTGCCAATTCGAAGGCATGTTGCTTAGCCATTTCCAAATCGCCCCAAACGGAACGAAACGCTTTCCGCAGCGTACTCGGCTTGGCTGGCTCATACCAAGCCAACGAATCCAAAATGGAAGCGTCGAATTGGGTTTGCAAGTACTCCCTCGCCGCTGGATGATCGGCGACAATCACGGGAAGCCCCGCCGCCAATGTTGCCGGAAAGGTGAACCGCAGCTGAGAATCTTCGTTCAGCACGACGGCGTCAACCGAACGCCAGATTTCCGTCATGTCCGAAAACGACCCCGGAATCGCGACGACACTGCGAACGCCCTCGGCTCGGAGTTCCGCGTGCACCCAGTCGCGTAGCTTCCCGTCGCCAAGCATCCAGATTCTCAGATCCGGATCTCGGGCAGCGAGAAAACGGGCACTCTGGACCAAGGCGCCCACACCACTTTCGGAGGACGCCGGTCCGGCCATCGGCCCGCACCACAGAAGCACGCGTGAATCGTTGTCGGTGGTCAGGTCGAGATTGATCCCCCGCAAACTCCTTCTCGCGTCCATTCGTTCCTCATTTGTCACCCTGACCGGTCGATGGAAACCGACCGGACGCCGGCGAAGCTTTTCCGCCGGAACACCGTGCGAAACCAAGTAACGATCCGTTTTGGCATGGTCCGTGACCACGGCATCCATCCCAATGCAGGATTGCAGGACGCGGCGGCCGCTTCTCGTGTTTTGGCACCAGATCTCATCCGAATCCTCGCCCCATCCGCCGCACATCGCAACACCCACGGTGGCTCTCGCGCCGCCCACCTCCGGCGGCCCCGACTGAACTGCGGTGGCCACCGCCCGAGATTCCTCCCGAAGTTGATCACAGACGATCGCATCGAGTCCGGGCATTCTCTCAGCCAACCAGTGTCCTAAATGTCGGACGTAACGCTGCGTCGACCAATCACCGCGAGGGGCTGCCGCCACACGATGAACCTTCACGTCACCCAACATGATTTCGGTTGGCCAAGTGTTGCCGTGCCGGGGCGTCACGACCTGCACCTGCATGCCCCAGCTCGCCAACCGCTGGGTCAATTCAAACGTCGCCGCAGCGGCTTCGTGTCGCCCCGCGCACAGCGGCCAATAGTGCCGAGCCACGAACATCACCCGAGACGCACTCACTGGCGCGCCGTCGCTTCAATCTCGTCCGGTTCCAACACACCGATGAACGGCAAGTTGCGATACATGTCGAGGTAGTCCAGCCCATACCCGACGACAAATTCGTCCGGGATTTCAAACGCCACGAAGTCAGGCTTCGGGCCGATCTGCTCCGGTCGCAACTTCCGAAGCAAGACCGCCGTGGAAACGCTGGAGGCGCCCATGTCCGCGATCGCTTCGCTGAGCTTGGTCAACGTGGCTCCGGTGTCATAAATATCATCCACCAACAACACATCCCGGTTCTGCACATCGATCAGCATCTTGGAATCGATTTCCAATTTGCCCGCCTGTGTTCCGCCCCGATAACTCGACGCATGAATCACGCCGACTCGCTGAGGCATCGACAACCGGCGAATCAAATCGGCGAAGAGGACCAACGATCCGGTCATCACCGCGACCACTGTGATGGGCCGATCGCCGTAGTGGGAATCAATTTCCTTGGCCAACTTCGACACCCCGTCATCGAGCTGGGATTCGTCAATCAGCGTTCGCATGGCGGGTCAAAGAGAAAGAGGATCAAGGAAGTGGTAGCAAAGCGACGTGACGAGCCTTCACCGCGACGAAGGCCCGCAACCAGTGTCAAACTAGTCCGATTGCGTAAACCAGCGAAAAGGCAGCGAATTTCCCGGTCGAGTCACCCCTGATGCGGGAACGCAACCGACCGATGCCCTGACCGCCTGCGGTCCGATTGAAAGGGTTGGGTTGTCTTCGTCGGCACCCATTTTGCCCTATCAATCGTGGATCGAACAGACGCATGACGCCATCACAAAAATTGGCACGGGCTCGTCACTGCTTCCAGGCTTGGCTGAACACCCAACCCGCAGAAGATTCGCCGGATACCATTCAAATTCGCCCGAGTGAACCGCAAGCCGAATGGAGTGAATCCGTCTTCATTTGCGACGGATTCTATCGAGGTCGCCGGTTCCGCACCGACAGCACTTCGGCCATCTGGTTCACCGAAGAGGATGAGTTGAAAATCCACGACGAAGACGGTTCCTGCGTTGAAACCCTGTCGTCCGCTGAGATGGAAGCACAATTCGCTGCCGCCCAACCTCAGACTGACACCGCTCAAACCGAACCACTGCGCCGAGCCGCTTAGGAGTCAAATGGCTCAGGAACCGCCGGGAAAGAAATGCCCGGTCCGCACGCTATGACTCGAGGAACTCCAAGCGTTTTTCAAGCGCCTCGAGTTTGGCGGTCACGCTGTCGAGTCGATCTTGAATTTTGTCGATTCGATCATCGTGGGCGGACTTCCCTGACCCAGATTCCACCGGTTCCAATGTGACAGGTGCCGATTTGGTGGGCGCTGCCGAAGCGTCCTGCTTCTTGATTTTGTCAACCAAGTACAAGCGTTCTTGGGGCGTGTACAAGCAGTGCGAGAATGTTTGCCCGCGCCCCGAAGGCGTCAGCGATTCGACCAAACCTTTCTCGATCAACGAATCCAATTCGGTCTTGAGCGAATCCAGGTCGGGAAATTTGTGCATGCGAGACGCTCGGGTGCGCAACTCGCCCGCGGTTTGTGGCCCACGCAGCAACAACTCGGTCATGATCGCCGCCCCGGGACTGTCGACCCCCAGCCACTCATAGGCTGCGTGCCGGTACTTCGTCACCCGTCCGCTGCCTTGGATCTCGCGAGCCGCACCGGCGGCCCGAAGCTCATCCAAGGCTGACAGAGCGTCCGATTCATCCACCTGCATTTGCGGTGAACGATTGGACTTTTGATTGCAGCCCGTGATCAGACCGGCCAAGGAAAGTGGGTAGCCGTCCGGCGTCGTCTTGGCCTTTTCAACCAACACGCCCAAGCAACGTCTCGCAGCGGCGGACAACGGGTGAGGTTGGCTGGTTTCGTTTTCAGCAGCGTTTTCTTCGTTCATGCAATTTCCTTCTTGATGCAAACCGCCTGGCGTCGATCGTGATCGCGCGAGCGGCAAGAAACGGGGAGCCTCTCGCGAGCCTCGGTTCAATCCGTTGACAATCCAATCGAACAACTCATGGCCAATCGAACGACTCATGGTAGCTTTTTCCCGACTTCTTGGCAGCAACCAACGATTTCCTCGAGCCGCTCTCTCGACGCAGGGCTCCAGACCGTATCATCATGCGTTGGGCTGCATCGCGAGGATACAGCCACATCGTTTTCGACTTGTGTAGGTGGAGCTGCTGCCGGTGGACACGTATCTCATCATCTTGATTGTTCTCATTGCCCTGCTGGTCATCGCGATCTTGCTGGCCGTGTTCTCTCCACGGCTGTTTGTTCGTGGCCTGTTTCGCCCGGTCCTGGCCACTTTCTACCGGAAACGTGTCGTGGGATTGGAGAAATTCCCGAAGGAAGGCGGTTGCCTCCTGGTCAGCAACCACATGTCGTGGATCGATGGGATCTTGATTCTGTGGGCCCTTCCACGAAACGTTCGCTTCGTGGTCGACGGCAGCAACTTCACGTCCAAGATCGGCGATTATCTCGGCCGAGCCTTTGACACGATCTTCATGATGGGCGGCCCCAAGTCGATTGGACGAGCCATCCGTGACGCCCGCGAAGGGCTGAACAAGGGTGACGTGGTCGGCATTTTCCCCGAGGGCACGATCACGCGAACCGGGCAATTGCAGGCCTTCCGCCCGGGGATGAGCAAAATCCTGAAGAACACCGACGCGAAAGTCGTTCCGGTTCACTTGGAAGGCATGTGGGGCAGCATTTTCAGTTTCTCCGGCGGCAAGTACTTCTGGAAATGGCCCGACAAGTTTCGACGGACAATCACGGTGTACGTCGGCGATCCGCTGCCGGCCGACACCCCGATCTCCACCGTTCGCGGCAAGGTCCAAGCCTTGGGGTCCCAAGCCCAAATCGATCACCGTCGCGAATTCCCAGTGCTGGCACGCCAAGTCCTGCGGGTCTGGCGACGCCGGGGCAAACGACTGCAAGCCGCCGACACCTTGGGCACAGAAGTGGGTGGCAGAAAACTGTTGATCAACACGCTGGCTCTGCGCCGCTGCCTGCATCGAGAGGTGTTCTCCAAAGACGAACAATTCATTGGCGTGCTGCTTCCCCCCAGCGTCGGTGCCGTCGCGGTGAACGTGGCCTTGGCCGCTGATCGACGTGTCAGCGCCAATCTCAACTACACCGTCAGCAGCGAGGTGATGAACCACTGCATCCACGATGTGGGAATCAAACACGTGCTGACCAGCGATCGGTTCTTGGAAAAGATCGATGTGGAACTGGACGCCGAAATTGTTTCGCTGGACAAACTGAAAGAAAAAGTCAGCTTGGCCGACAAAGTCATCGCGGCCCTCCAAGCGACGATTGTGCCGAGCTGGCTGCTGGATCGAATTCTGGGCCTGAACAAAATCCAGAGCGATGACCTGTTGACCGTCATCTTCACCAGCGGTTCCACCGGAATGCCCAAAGGCGTGCTGCTATCCAACGCAAACGTCAGCCACAATGTCGATGCCGTCAATCGTGCGATCCGCCTGACCACCGAAGACGTGGTCATCGGCGTGCTGCCATTCTTTCATTCGTTTGGTTACGCGGTCACGCTCTGGGCAGCACAAACGCTTGGCCCCGCCGGTGTCTACCACTTCAACCCGCTGGATTCCAAACAGATCGGCAAACTGGCCGAGAAGTACAAGGCCACGGTGCTGCTGGGCACACCGACGTTCATGCGTGGTTACCTGCGACGCATCACCCCGGAACAATTCAAGACGCTCAATGTCGCGGTGGTGGGCGCCGAGAAGATGCCCGCCGACCTGTTCGATGCCTTTGAGAAACGCTTTGGAGTCCGCCCCGTCGAAGGCTACGGCACGACGGAAATGAGCCCCTTGGTCAGCGTCAACATTCCGCCCTCACGTTCGGCTGCGAAGTTTCAACCCGATCGCGTCGAAGGCAGTGTGGGCCGTCCCTTGCCCGGGATCTCAGCGAGGATCGTCTCGCCTGACGATGGAACCGAATTGGATGCCAATGAAGACGGCATGCTGCTCGTGACCGGTCCCAATGTGATGCGAGGCTACGCCAATCGCGATGACCTGACTCAATCCGCTGTCATCGATGGTTGGTACACGACCGGTGATATCGCGCACATCGACAACGATGGCTTCTTGCACATCACGGGGCGTCTGAGTCGCTTCTCCAAGATCGCTGGCGAGATGGTGCCACACGTTCGAATCGAAGAGGAACTTGGCAAACTGCTCTCCGAAGGCGAGGACGACGACCAAGTCCGCGTTTGCGTCACCGCCGTTCCATGCGACCGCAAAGGCGAACGCATCATCGTCTTGCATTTGCCCACGTCCCAGATCCCCGACGCACTCCGCGAAGGGCTGAAGGAAGCCGGACTGGCAAACTTGTTCATCCCAGCCGCTGACAGTTTCTTCGAAGTCGACCAGATCCCGCTGCTGGGAACCGGAAAACTTGACCTCAAAGGTGCCCGAGATCGGGCCAGCGAACTCACGCTGGCGAGCTGCTGAAAAGAATCGCCACGTCCAGATCGCAACGCGAACGGACGGGCAAATCGCAATGCAGAAGGCACGGGCCTGCCATCGGCCCGGTTTCTCAAGCGGTTGCGATGCTTTGCCAGCCGACGGCTCAGCTCGACTCGATCTCGTCTTCTTGACTGACGGGCGAGTTCAAATCGATCGCTTCGAATCGACTGCGATAAAGAATGCGTTCCCACCACCGAGCCCGCCGCAACGACGGATCGTCTGCACTCACCAAATGGCGTTTCCCGCGACGGGTGCAGATCTTCAATTGGTTGTCAGCCAGGACTTCTTCCACCATCCAGTACTTCTCCACCACGTAGCGGTAGGTGTTTCCCTTCCCAGCGGCATGAACGTCGGAAGCACGCGGCCCCGGCGAAACACTGCTTTTGTGTTTGCGGTAGATCACCCAATCGTTTCGCTGAAATTGATTTGCGGCCAATGTCATTCCTGAGACGTGGATTTGAGCCAACTTACCTGACTGGGATGATGGCAGCTTTCAGAAAACGACACAATTGGTGGTGCGATCCATTGTCGTCAGGAACGCGAAATCGCTTGGAAGATTGCCTCCAAGCGATTCACGCGTGACCCGGAGATTGCGTGGATCATTTCGTCGAGAAGCGGAACACCGTTGTCGTGTCATACTTCTCACCAGGCTTCAAAATCGCCGATGGAAACGTCGGCTGATTGGGGCTGTCGGGGAAGTGCTGAGTCTCCAAGCAGAACCCTCCTCGATGCACGTAAGATTTGCCCGACTTCCCTTCCAAACGTCCATCCAAGAAGTTCCCGCAATAGAACTGGATCCCCGGTTCAGTGGTGCGAATTTCCATGACACGGCCAGTGACTGGCTCGAGAACACGGGCTGCCCACATCATTTCTCCTGGCTCACCGGAACGATCGAGCACAAAGTTGTGGTCGTATCCCAGCCCGAATTCGAGTTGTTCGTTGTCGACACCGATGTCGCGTCCAATCGTTTTCGCCTTTCGAAAATCAAACGGTGTCCCTTCCACCTCCCGCAATTCACCGGTGGGAATCAAGGTCGAATCAACCGGGGTGAATTTCGAAGCGTTCAATATCAACTCGTGGTCGAGGATGGTCCCGTTGCCCTCACCGGCCAAGTTGAAATAAGTGTGCTGGGTCAGGTTGATCGGGGTGGCTTTGTCCGTCGTCGCTTCGTAGTGGACAATCAATTCGTTTTCGTCCGTCCACTGGTAAGTGACCGCGACGCTCAGATTGCCGGGGTACCCCTCTTCACCATCTTTCGCGTGGTAGGTCATCTTCAACGCGGGCTTTCCATTGACCGCCGTGGGCACAGCATCCCAGACAACTTTGTCAAATCCGATCACGCCACCGTGCAAGTGATTGGGGCCATTGTTGGTCGCCAACGAATAAGTCTCGCCGTCCAACGTGAACTCACCCTCGGCGATTCGGTTCCCGTAGCGCCCAACCACCGCACCGAAGTAGGGCTTGTCGACTGCGTTGATGTAGCTTTCAACGGAGTCATACCCCAGCGCCACGTCGCCCAACTTCCCGTCGCGATCAGGCACCACGATGGAGGTCACGATCGCACCGAAGTTGGTGATCTGAACCTTGGCACCGGACTTGTTTTCAAGTGTGTACAGCTGGATCGAATCAAAGTCCTCGACCTGCATCTGATCTTGTGCCCGGCCAGGAACGGCAAGGCATCCAAGCATCAACACACCCGCAAACCAATGTGCAAAGAGTCGGTTCATACAAATTCTCCAAGAAGCGATCGAAGTGAGTTTGAAAGGAAAGGGAATCTTGCGACGACCGCTGGACCAATCACGGTGTCGCCGCTTGAACGATGAGATGAATGGAACAACCTAAATCGCGAAGTACGCGTAGACGCCCAAGCACAGCAGAACCAAAACGCCGCCGACGTAAGGGGCCGGTTTCCACGGGGTCAAGTCAACCAATTTGGCATCCCGTTGCTCGTAGGGCGAATCCCGACGAATCCCCATCGCCACCATCACCAACTGCAGTGCGACCAACAGGACAAACACCGCGCCCATGTAGTGAAACCCATTGCCGAAGATGGAAACCAGCCAACCGTCGTCGCCGCCGCTGCGGAAGGTCCCGATCACCATCAACACCAAACCGACAATCAACGCGACCATCGCGGATCGCCCGTCCGCAGTCTTGTGAAACAACCCCAACAAAATCACCGAGGCCAATGGGATGAAGTAGACCCCGTTGAGACCTTGGAAGAAACTGAAAACACCTTCGCGCCCGTAAAAGACCAGCGGAGCCGCGATGACAGCAAAAACGGCAACAACGAAACTGCAAACCTGGCCTGAGAAACGCACCTGTTTCGTGGTCGCATCCGGCCGAATGTATTGCTTGTAAACGTCCAACGAGAACAACGTTGCCGCCGAGTTCAACACCGAATTGAACGTCGAAAGAATCGAACCGATCACCACCGCAGCAAAGAACCCGAGCAACCATTCTGGCAACACTCGTGCGACCAACGCACCGTAGGCCTGACTGGACTTCCAATCGCCGTCGGCATTCAACCCGACGGCATCAATCATCTGCTGGTCCTCGGCGGTGATGACCAGATACGCCGCTGCGATCCCAGGCAACACGAGGATCAACGGCGCCAAGATCTTAAAGAACGCGGCCAGCAAAACTCCCTTTTGACCTTCCGCCAAATTCTTCGCCCCGAAAGTTCGCTGAATGATTTGCTGGTTGGTGGTCCAGTAAAAGAAATTGAGCAGCAACACTCCCGTGAACAACGTTGGCCAGTGAGTTGATTCGTCCGCTGCACCGAGCGACCGAAATGCGTCGGGATCCGCTTCCTGAATCTTCTGAAGTGCGCCCCCAATTCCACCTTCGTCTCCCGCGACAACCTGCAGCGAAAAGTAGGTGATCATCAAACCGCCAACCAACAACCCGGCACCGTTGAACGTGTCGGAAACCGCGATGGCACGCAATCCACCAAAGATCGCGTAGGCACCGCCCAACGATGCGATGAAGACCAGCAACATCCAAATCATCTGGTAGTCGGTGACCCCGAACCGAACGTGAAGCGACAACATGCTGTTGAGCCCGTTGGCGCCCAAAAACAAGACAAATGGCAACAGGATCAGCATGTAGGCAACGATGAAAATTGCCGCCGTCAACGCACGCACCCCGCGACCGTAACGTTCCTCCAGAAACTGCGGGATGGTCGCGATCCCCGATTTCAAATACCGAGGTAAAAACACCAGCGCCAAAACGACCAGTGAGATCCCCGCGACCACTTCCCAGCACATCACCGACAACCCATCGCTGAAGGAGTCTGCGTTGAGCCCCACCAATTGCTCCGTGGACAAATTGGTCAGCAGCAAACTTCCCGCGATGAAGACGCCAGTGAGCGAACGACCGGCTAAGAAATAACCCTCATCGGTGTCCACGTCGCTGCCACGCGTCTTCCACCAAGTCAGAAACGCTACCAGACCAGTGAAGAACAGAAAGGAAACGAGCGTGGTGGTGTTCATGGACATCCTCGGGGGTTGCATCATGCAAGGGGGTTTCAGCGAGACGACATACCATACAGCGTCACCCCACCCCTTACAGCCTCCACGAACTATTTTCTGCCGTTCCACACACTCAAGTGGCACGGATCCACCCTTCGATCATGATCCACTTGACGCCCGTGCGAGAAGGCCCCTCCAAACCAACCGTTCACCCTAAGACATATTGCCCGGCAAGCTCACCCCTTTCCGGGTGGCACCAAATCACTGAATGGAGGATCCAATCCATGGAATTGGAGGGACTGGCTATCGCCCACGGGCTGAATCTCGCAAAATGACACGCTTCAAGCCTGCCCCTCCGTTTGGGCATTTGCCCGCATTCCGAATTTTCGTCAGTCCCCAATCACTCATGGCCCAACGTTCACGCAGATCTCGAGCCGCTGAGACCACCGCAGGCGCGAGTCCCAACGGCTCCGACCCAAACCAAGCCTCCGACAAAAGCGCCCCCTCAAAAAACGAACCCATTCAGGTCAATCCCAAGGTCTTCAACGGCGACACTCAGATCGAGGTCGACGGGATCCAAGTCAACTTGCGGAATCGCTATTTAGCGGCGTTTTTGGCTTGGTTGGTGCCCGGAGCAGGGCATTACTACCAAGGTCGCCACACCAAGGGCACCTTGTTCGTGATCAGCATTCTCTCGATTTGGACCCTGGGATTTGCACTGGGCGGCTTTCACGTCGTTTACGCCTCGTGGTACCCCGGCGACAAACGCTGGCACTACTTCCTCCAAGCCGGAGTGGGCTCCGCCGCACTTCCCGCGCTGGTTCAGGGCAATCGAATGCGACTGGCGACGGACAATCGCGGGCGAACTCGTCAGGACTACGAACCTTGGTGGAACGGCTTCATGGCGCCCCCACACCGTCCCGTCGACGAATCCGAGGCCGATGAAGTTGCCGCCTGGTATGCCCGGCGTGGCTCGGGCTACGAAATGGGCACCTGGTACACGATGATCGCAGGGCTGCTGAACTTCTTGGTGGTTTACGATGCGTTTGGCGGCCCTTTGGCGGTTCCGATCAGCGGTCGCAAAAAACGCGAGTCGGAACAATCCGAAAACTCTCCCGACAACGAAGAAGCGGCAGCGCAATTTGCGGAAACGAGCTGACGCGATCACACTCTCCTCTGCGATCCCGGTCGCCTTCTCTAATCAACTGACTTTACTGTTGAAGGACGCGCGTTGAACAAACCTGCTCGCTCCAAACCTCACGTGGCGCTGATGGTCGAAACCGCGACTGTCTACGGACGTGAAGTGCTGTCTGGAATCATGCGTTTCATGCGAACGCAAGAAGATTGGTCGGTCTTCCTCGAACAACGGGACCTCATGACGTCGCCACCGGCCTGGCTGAACGATTGGCAGGGCGACGGGATCATCTCGCGAGGATCCACCAATGAAATGATCGAGGCCGCCGTCCAGCGGAACATTCCGGTCATCGAATTGAACGATCGCAGCGAAGTCGACAAGGCGCACGTCCGCAGCGATGACGCCAAAATTGGTGAAATGGCCGCCCGCCACCTGATGGAACGCGGATTCCAACACTTCGGGTTCTGCGGCTTTGATTTCGAAGCCTGGTCGCATCGACGCCAAGAAGCGTTCACCAAAACGGTCCAACAAGAAGGATGCCAGTGCGATTCGTTCAACTCGCCCTGGATGAATCTGGCCCGACCCTGGGAGGAGGACCAACAATCCATCTCGGATTGGCTGCAAGCGTTGCCCAAACCCTGCGGAATCTTCACCTGCAACGACCTTCGCGGCCAACATGTCCTGGCGGTTTGCTCCACCCTGGAACTGACCGTCCCCGAAGAAGTTGCCGTGATCGGGGCCGACAACGACGAACTGCTTTGCCAATTCTGCCAACCGCCCCTGTCCAGCGTGATCCCCAACGCGGAAGCGGTCGGCTTCCTCGCCGCGGAACGTTTGTCTCGCCAAATGAAGGGCGAATCGCACCACGAATCACAGCAAGTGGTGGCGCCCACTGGAGTCGCAACCCGACTTTCCACCGATGTCGTTGCCATCGACCACCCCGAAGTTGCCTCGGCGCTGGCTTATATCCGGCAACACGCTTGCGAAGGCCTGACGGTCGACGAAGTCCTGCAAAACGTTGCGGTCAGCCGCAGCACCCTCGAACGACAACTCCGTCGCTACCTGGGACGCACCCCGCAGCAGGAAATCCGCAACGTCCAACTCAAACGCGTCCGAGAATTGCTGGTCACCACCGAAATGGCCGCCGAACAAATCGCCTATCGGGCAGGCTTCGATCACCCGGAATACATGCACTACGTGTTCAAACGTGACCTGGGTTTGACCCCTGGGCAATACCGGCAAAGTGTCCGCGGGCAGGATGGTTGACTCCCCGCCTCCGAATCAGGGGTGAGATCCCAGCGCCAACGCTGTCGATTTCCCGTGCAAATGCGACGGGAACGCAGGAAGAAAATTTGGTCCCGGCGCGGCAACCAAGTATACTGATTCGACCCCGATCGCTCCCGGTCCAGCCTTCCCTCCCCTGAATTGCTGCCTGCATTCAATGGAAACGGACAGCTTGTCCGCGGGACTGATCGCCAACGGTGCCGAATCAATGGTGGATCTCGCCGTCTAAAATCCATTTTGTCTTCAGCGCCCGACCATTACTTCTCCCTGCACACTGATTCTCAGGATGTTGACCGTGAATCGCCACTTCTTCTCTCGTCGCACCCCAGTTTCGTTCTCCGGAATGACCTCTCTGATGTGCGTTGCCGCTCTCGGTTTCGCCGCCGCGGGACTTGCTTCGCCCTCCCAAGCCAATGCTGGTGGTGAAGAAACCGTCGTCAATGGCTTGTTCGAGGCCATGGAAGCCGGAACGGTCGAGGCCAAATTCATCCCTCAATCGTCTGCAAAAGCCAACTTGTTGGTCAAGAACCTGACTGACAAACCTCTGCACATCCACGTTCCCGCCGCCTTCGCTGGCGTTCCAGTTCTTGCTCAAGGCATGATGGGCGGCATGGGTGGTGGTATGGGCGGCGGCATGGGTGGTGGAATGGGAGGAGGCATGGGCGGAGGCATGGGTGGCGGTGGCGGCGGTCAAGCCATGGGCGGCGGCGGCGGCATGGGTGGTGGCATGGGCGGCGGCATGGGTGGTGGAATGGGCGGAGGCATGGGCGGCGGAATGGGTGGCTTCATGCGAGTCGCACCCGGACGCACGACCAAAATGGCTCTCAACACCGTTTGCCTGGAACATGGCAAACCTGAACCCAACGCCAAAATGAAATACACCATCGCACCACTCGACCAAGTCACCCAAGACCCTGCTGTGACGGCCTTGTGCGAAGCTCTGGGCAATGGACTCATCGCTCAAAACACCGCCCAAGCCGCAACTTGGCACCTGACCGACAAAATGTCATGGAGCGAACTGGCCGAGAAGAATCGCAAGGAAAGCCAGTACACCGGCAACGAGCCTTACTTCACGTCCTTTGAGCTGCGTGCCGCCTCCAATGTCGTGGGCGAAGTCAAACGCATCGCTCAAAATCACCAGGACAAACTGGAGTCAGACGAGAAGACTCAAGGCGGCCTGACCTTGGACAACAACTACGGCAGCTGAGGATCCTTGCCACAGAGTGATCGCCAAGAACGCAATCACCACAGAGAAAACCAAACGATACCTGCGAGGACCTCACGGTCCTCGCAGGTGTTTTTTTGGCCGTTGGGTTGATCCAACAAAGTGGATCAACGACGCGAATCAGTCGTCGTCGGAATGGACGGCTTCCGTCTTCCCCGCCTTCAAACGCAGGAACGAGTCGAAGAACCCCTGCAGTTCACTGCCGTCGAGCACACTGTTGAAGTTGCCGACGTAATGCCCCGTCCGAGCGTCCTTGACGCGTTGATCGGGGTGCAAGAAGTAATTGCGAATCTGACTCCCGAAACCGGTTCTTGCCTGAGTCTCGTACTTCTTGGCTTCCTCCGCTTCACGGCGTTCTTCCTCGATTCGTGCCAACTTGGCACGCAGCATCTTCCAGGCGGTGTCCCGGTTTTGGTGCTGACTCCGTTGGTTCTGGCATTGCACAACCGTGTTGGTGGGAATGTGTGTCAACCGAATCGCACTGTCCGTCTTATTGACGTGCTGACCACCTGCTCCACTGGCCCGATACGTGTCCTCGCGAACATCCTTCTTTTCGACGTTCACCTCGAACGAATCATCAATCTCAGGCGCAACACTCACGGCAGCAAAGCTCGTCTGGCGTTTGCTTTCGCTGTTGAATGGACTGATCCGAACCAACCGGTGCATGCCTTCCTCCCCCTTGAGATAGCCATACGCCATCGGCCCCCGAACCGCGATCGAAGCATGGTTGATCCCCGCCTCCTCGTTTTCTTGACGGTCCAGCAATTCGATTTTGTATTCCTGTCCCACCGCCCAAGCGGAGTACATCCGAAGCAGCATGTCGGCCCAGTCGTTCGCGTCCGTCCCGCCATCGCGAGCGTTGATGGTCACGATCGCACCCGCGGAATCATTCGGCCCGTTCAACAAAGCCTTCAATTCCAAGTCATCCAGGACGCCCTCCAGGCGATCGATCTCTGACCGAACCTCATCGACAATCGAATCATCGTCCTCTGCCATTTCGAAGAGGGCTTCCAAGTCCTCTGCAGAGGACTCAAGCTCATTCAACGGGGAGACAATTCCTTTCAGCCCCTTGAGTTGCATCACGACTTTTTGAGCCGCTTCACTGTCATTCCAGAAATCGGGCGCCCCCATTTGGGCTTCGATCTTTTCGATCGCTTGGTTCTTGCCAGCGTGGTCAAAGAGAGTCCTGTAGCTGGACCAGGCGGCTGCGAATCGCTTGGCTGCGTTGCGTCAATTCAGCGTCCATGACGAAATGTCCCTCTCGGATATGATGGTGAACCGGCGAGGCCGTGCACGGCGTGTGCAAGGTCCGCCAAATTTTTTTCTTCGAAAACGGATTCTACATGTCTCGCGTGGTTCTCGCGATGAGTGGCGGCGTTGATTCCAGCGTCGCGGCCCACCTGTTGTTGCGTGACGGTCACGAGGTGATCGGAGTCTTCATGCGCCACGGCGAAGCATCCGCTGCCGCCTGCCGAATTGATTCCGACGAACCCCAAAACGCCAATCCCCTGAATCTTCCCGTGCTGGGCGAGTCCGCAGGTGGTAAACGAGCCGACCACAAACAGGGCTGCTGCAGCGCGACCGATGCCGCCGACGCTCGCCGGGTCGCGATGTCGATGGGGATCCCGTTTTACTCCCTCGACCTGCAAGAAGACTTTCGCAAGATCGTGGACTATTTCGTCGACGATTACCTCGCCGCGCGAACACCCAATCCGTGCGTGAAGTGCAATCATTGGATCAAGTTCGGACGTTTGTTCGATTACGCCGATGGTGTCGACGCCGAGTTCGTCGCAACAGGGCACTACGCCCGAATGGTGCACGCCAACGGCCGCTCCGAACTGCACCGAGGCTTGGACGGTCACAAGGATCAATCCTACGCTCTGTTTGGCATCGACCCAGCCCGCTTGCCCCGCATGATGCTGCCCGTTGGCGATTTCACCAAACCTGAAATTCGCGACATGGCGACCTCGCTCGGATTAGGTGTGTCAGACAAAAAGGACAGCCAGGAAATCTGCTTCGTCACGCAGGGTCACCACAGCGATTTTGTAAAGTCCCGACGCCCGGAAATGGTCGGCGCAACCGCCGGCGAAATCGTGACCACCAACGGCAAGGTGGTCGGCGAGCACAACGGCTTCGAAGCCTTCACCATTGGCCAACGCAAACGACTCGGCGTCGCCATGGGCGAGCCTCACTTTGTGATCCGCATCGAACCAGACACCCGGCGCGTCGTGATCGGGCGATCAGAAGAGCTGCTGCGTCCAGGGTTGGTCGCCGATCAATGCAATTGGCTTGTGACACCGGAAGAGCTTGCGGAGGCCACATCAGTTGGCATCCAAATCCGCTACAACGGGCAACCTCACCCCGGGCGAGTTGAGATCGACGCATCCGATCCAACCCAAATGAAAGTGATGTTTGACGAACCACAATCCGCCGTCGCACCAGGCCAAGCCGCCGTCGTCTACGATGGCGAACGCGTCCTCGGCGGAGGCTGGATCACCCACGCCATCGATCATGTAGCCGACGGAGCCCCTCCGTCAGTCTGAGCGCTACCCAGCGCAGCAAGCGAGTGGATCAGCCCTCCTGAACGGAGGCCGTGCAGTTTTGAAGAGCCGTGCTCGTAACATCTTGCGACCCCCGCCCGACGAAGTTGGGAGGGGTCGGAAAACAAGTGTTCAGCGAGATTTCCGGGGGAGGGCACGCTCGCCGCCTCCCATGCTCGGCCCACTCCCTCGCGTACGCCTGAACGGCGTCGCTCGACCTCCCCCCAAACTTCGTTTGGGGAGAGGTGCATCGTGCGGAAACCCGCTGAAAAACCGTGTCAAAAAACGGCACGACCTCGAACGCAGCTGGGGAGCGGTCCCTGCACGCCGTTGAGCACAACGGCGCGGATCCGCGAGGAGCCAGGGTTCGTTTCGACGCAAAGACGCCAGGGCGCAGAGACGCATGGAATCGCTCGAGAGAGAGCATGAATCCACGGATGCAATTTGCCAGAAGACGGAAGGTGAGTTCGGGGCAACGGCCGAGTCTCTGCGTCCCCGCGTCTCACCGACTCTGCGTCAAAACCATATCGCATCGGCACCGACCCTCTGGCCCCGCCACCGTTTCCCGCAAACCGTACGGTGCCGTCCACCCAAAGACCATTGTATTGCCATTGCGTATGTGCGGAATCTGAAGTTCGATGGTATTCGTTGAGCTTGAGCGGCACCAAACAGGGCGTTGCTATAGCCCTTTGCCGATTAGATTGTTCGTGATTGCTTCAGCTACTTGATGCTCTGCATGAGACAGTCCCGTAGTCATCGCCATGGAGATTTCGGCTTCGTCGTTGTCACTCATTTACCGTTCCAGAATTTGAAGAGGCCTCGATGATGCGACTTCAATCGCATATTCAAACACTTGAAATATACCGCAAAACGTTTGCGCCCACGCCCAGCCGATTTCGGCCCATCAGTGAAGACACTTTCAACTCAAGCCCCAAAAGAGCAACATGGCTGCGGAAAAGGAAACTATCCGAGTAACACTTGGTGTCGGGCTGATTTTGGCGGTTCTGTCAATCGCCCCGGAGACGGTCAAATTTTATCTATCGGCCCGGTCCATTGATCGCGAGGCTGATTTAAAGGCAATCTCGCTTTTCGATGCCTGGGCTGGCCAGCAGGCCGCATGGGGAATCCAGATAAAGGAACTTGAGAAACTGCGTGGCGAGAAGCAAATGAGGGAACTGGACGCATCTCTACCCCCGCTTCCACCCGACTTGGACGCATTTGCCCAGGACGCAGCAAAGCGGTTCGATTTGGAACTTGAAAGCCTTCGGTTCAACATGCGGATCGCAGAACATCTCAATCGACCTACGCGAGTATCGCCGAACTCAGATGCCGAAGTCGAAACGCTGAACGAGCAGATTGACGATCTCCAGGCGAATCCGATCATCGACCGAGGTTTTCACATGTCTCTTGCGCAAAGCACTGACGAGGCAATCGCGTTCGCAAAGGCTAAACGTTTGGATTTAGCTGAAGCAAAATGGTTTGTTGGGATTAGCGGGCTATTGCACGCTCTTTCGTTTGCTGTCGGCTGCTACTTGATCTTCAGTGGAATGAGAGCCAAGCGTGCTTGACTCCTATCGACCGGCCCAGGCTTTATAGAGATAGGCAACGGCATCTTCTATGCTTAACTCGAATACAACCGTACGGTGCCATCCACCCAAAGCCATTGCACATAACTCGTTCTCGTACTCAGGGCGCAGCCCGGTACTCGCACTCGTTTTCGAAACCGGCGCCGATGAACTCACAGGGCGTCACGGTCCAGCACGGTACGGCGGCGCAAGCGATGCTGCACCGAATCATTGCGGTGTTGCTCCGAATCGCGATGGAATCTGTTGGTGCAGTTGAGCCGGAGGCGGGGTTCCCTGATGCATTCGAGCACGAGTACTGCTTCGCTGAGCACGAGCACGAGTGCGAAATCAGGTCGCCCCACACACTGACCATCGCCGGCTTGCTGGTTTGCTCAGTCGTTTGTTGCTCGGTCCCGTTTCAGCCGGTATTCTTCGATCTGGAGGGCCCGCCCCATCGGTGAGCCGATCGCCATGCAAGCCCAACGCAAGAACCAAGGGTTGTTGCCGAACTAGGCCTGCGAACGCTTGGCTATAGAACATCAACCGTCCCGGCTCGCAAAACCCAAACGTTCGCCGACTGACTTGCGTTGTTGGGAACAAAACATGAACCTTTCCTCTGCAATCGAATCCAATCGGCTTTCCAGATTGAAAGATGCTTTGCATGAGTTGTCGCGCGAGTGTGTTCGGCTCTCAGCGGAGCGGACAAGAGACTCCCAAACGCCAATTGGCGTCTCGAAATTCGGTGGGGAGCCTGACGTGCCACCATCGTTCGATTGGCCCATGTGGGAGGACGAGCCGATGACGTTTTTGGGCCAGATCAATTGCCAACAGATCTCGCGGATACTTTGCCCCAACTTCTTCCCGGATTCGGGTCTGCTCTTTTTTTTTCACTTCGTTGACGTTGATGGATGTTATTCTCGACGGAAATCAAATCGCGTATGTTGGTGGCAACGATCCACACGCCCCTGATTGCCTCGTCCGGCTCGACTCGGGATTCACCCTCGGGTTTGTTCTGGATTCAAACGCTGGTCACGGCCCCGCTGGATTACGATCTTGGTCGATCCAAAACTGATAGCCTCCAATGCGAGCCGAAATGGCATGGTAAATCGACGTCGCATCATTGCTCGCGTTGTTTGCCTCGTCCTGATTCTTATTTTCGTCCCCTATATCGTCAGCCGGATTGCCAGTTCATGGCGTGGCCTGTCCGCCCACGCATCGACGTCGATGGACGCCCCATCTGTGAATGGGCGGCCCCTGCGCATCGCGTGTTACAACATTGCTCACGGTCGCGGCCAATCGAAATCAAACTGGACTGGCGAATCGAAAGCCATGCGTCAGCAGCGATTGGACGAAATCGCGAAACAGATCGCGTCCGTTGATGCGGACATCGTTGTATTGAATGAGGTCGATTTCGACTCTTCTTGGAGCTTCTCCGTTAACCAAGCGGAGTACCTTGCCGAACAGGCAGGCTACCCGTACCGCGCGGAGCAACGAAACCTCGACTTCCGCGTCTTGTTCTGGAAATGGCGTTTTGGAAACGCGGTTTTGTCTCGCTTTCCGATTCGCGACTCGACGGTCATTGATTTCCCAAGCTATTCGCGCGCTGAAACACTGCTTGCGGGCAAAAAACGCGGGCTCGAATGCGTCGTGGATATTGAAGGAACACTCATCGATGTTGCTGGCGTGCATCTATCACATCGCAATGAAGGTGTTCGAACGAAGTCAGTCGATTTGCTCATGAATGTGACCAAACCAAAGCTGATTGCCGGCGACTTCAACTCAACACCCACTGGTTTTCCTCGGTCGACAACCGATGCATCAGAGGGAAATGCGATTGACAAGGTTGACGAAAACGCTCTCTTTCAACGTCGCCCCATTGATTCACCTTCGGGCGAATCTGAGTTTACCTTCCACTCAAGCGATCCCGGATCTGTGATTGACTGGATCCTCGCGTCTGACGACTGGCAAATCATCGACTACAAGGCGATTCCTTCGCTCTTGTCGGACCACCGCATGCTTGTCGCCGAGGTGATGCTGGTTTCCGATGCTCAGGAAGTTGAAAGCGGCAATGCAAACAAGCCGTGAACCAGGAAACTGATTCACGCGGCAACTGAAATCAAAGTCTTCCGTTCACGCCCGGTTTCGGCAGACGTGATCGTGATCGTGATCGAAACCAGCCCCGATTGTCCGCGCAAGCATTGGACCACCGTGTTCGTTTCGTGGCACCCACCAAACCTCTTTTTAAAAACGGCACGGCATCCGCATTTGCGGAGCGTCGTAGAGTGGCCGGCACCATCCGTCCCCCAAGAGTCGTATCTGGTAGACTCGATTTCGCGACAGGGAGCGTCCCGGTCGCTTCGTTGCTCGCCTCCCCAGTGCGGCGACAAAGTTCAACACACGATCGATCCACCAGTCAGGTGACCAAACTCAACCGCAACGCGGATCTTTTTCAACGCTCGACCAGCGGATAGATCGCAATTCGTTCACCGACTGAAATGCGGGCCCTCGCCGGCCCATGATCCCAGACGCCTGACATGCTACAATGAGCTCGCCTCATCATCACCGGAGACCCCCGAATGGTTCGCGATTCTGACCTTGCCGATCTGCCTGTCAGCGAGAAACTTCAGCTTATCACTGAGCTTTGGGATCAAATTGCCTCTCGAAGGGACAGCCCAGCTTTACCGGAGTGGGTTCGGGACGAGTCGAATCGTCGATTCGAGGCGATGGAACGCGATCCGGGAGCCTGCTTGACCGAGGAGCAAATGTGGCGACAGGTAGATGAAACGCGTTGATCGATTCAGCCCAGAATTCCCGTCCGACGTCACCGATGCTCTTTCATACTACGACGCGATCGCGATCGATCTTGGCAATCGCTTTCGGGACGCACTGAAATCTACTTCTTGTAGAAATTCGCGACCGCCCTGAATCGTTCGGGTACACCGATCCGCCGACACGCGGGGCAATGCTTTCCAGATTCCCTTACGTTGTCGTGTTCCGCGCAACGGAAAACCAACTCCATTTCGGCGGCGTTTTCCATTCGGCGTCAGAGCCAACTCGCTGGCGGAAACGCATGCGGCCAGCCTGAGGGATCGCCAATGCGGATTTGACTTTGCGTGAACGCGAAGGTTGAGTCACTTTCAATAGCAGCTTGCTTCGTTCGTCGCGGTTCGAAACGCGAACGCCTAGCCGAAGCTCAAGTGCCTACGACGGCCCCGTCCGGGGCGACCTGCTGGGGTCCGCCATCGGTCTCGGGGCTTCCGCCCCGAGCGAAGGACGGCAGCCCCATCCGGGGCAAACGGAGCACAAAACGCAAGAGCACAAGGTGCCAGCCAGCTTTCCAGAAACTCGTGCTCGTGCTCGTGCTCAGTCGCGCCAGCGACGGTGCTCGTAATCGTGATCGAAACCAGACGCGATTGTCCGCGCAATCATTGGATCACGAATGACTCGATATTGACCGACTCTCGATCGACGCCGTGGCTCGATCGTTGGAGACATCACCATCGCTCAGCGATTCGCGATGATCTCGCGATAAATCCCGATGGTGTCGCGGAGTCCGCAGCGGAGGACCATGCTGAGATCGAGCGAGATTACGAGCACCGCTTCGCTGAGCACGAGCACCGCTTCGCTGAGCACGAGCACGACGACGCTGAGGAGCCGGAATAGAAAGGCCTTGGGTTGGGCACTCTGATCAACCAATGATCTCGTCAACAACACGCCCGTGAACGTCGGTCAAACGGAAATCACGACCGGCGTAGCGGTACGTCAACTGTTTGTGGTCGTAGCCCATCAGCCGCAGAATCGTGGCGTGCATGTCATGCACATGGACTCGGTTTTCGACTGCTTTGAACCCCAGCTCATCGGTTGCCCCGACTCGCGTTCCTGCATTCACCCCGCCACCGGCCATCCACATCGTGAACCCGTAGTGATTGTGATCGCGGCCGTTCATTTTGCCTTGGTTGGACCCTGCCTTGGGCATTTCGACCACGGGCGTCCGCCCAAATTCACCGCCCCAAATCACCAGTGTCTCGTCCAGCAATCCGGTCCGCTTCAAATCGGTCAGCAACGCTCCAATCCCTTGATCGACGCCCTTCGCAACTCGTCGGTGAGCCTTGTCCAAATCATCGTGACTGTCCCAGGGTTGCCCAGCACCAGTGTAGAGCTGCACGAAGCGGACACCACGCTCGACCAACCGCCGAGCAATCAAGGCTTGCCTCGAAAAATCACCCTCGCCGTACATTTGCCGCGTTTCTTCCGTTTCGCGACTGATGTCGAAAGCCTCGGACGCTTCGCTTTGCATGCGATAGGCCAGTTCGAACGACTCAATGCGAGATTCCAAGCGAGGGTCGCTTCCACGCTGAGCTGCGTGTTGCTGATTCAGTTTGGCCAGCAGATCCAACTGCTCGCGTTGATTGGTTGGATGGACCGAACGCCCTCGAATGTTCTCCAGCAATCGCTCGACCGATGCGAAACTGCTGTCGATGTAAGTGCCTTGGTACTTGCCTGGCAAAAAACCATTCTGCCAGTTCTGTGACTCTTTGATCGGGTACCCACCTGGACACATCGCAATGAAGGAGGGCAGGTTCTCGTTGTCACTGCCCAAACCATAGGTCAACCACGATCCCATCGCGGGCCGGATCAACCGAGCCTCGCCACAGTTCATCAGCAACAACGAAGGCTCATGGTTGGGAACGTCGGCGTACATGCTGTTGACCACACACAGATCATCCGCGTGCTTGGCCGTGTGCTCGAACAACTCGCTGACTTCCAACCCGCACTCGCCGTACTGGTCCCATTTGTAGGGCGACCGCATCACGTTGCCCGTGGGCCGTTCGGTCTTCAAATTGGCCATCGGAGCCGACTTGCCATCGAACTCCTCCAGCGCAGGCTTGCGATCGAACGAGTCCACTTGGCTGGGACCGCCATTCATGAACAAGTGAATGACACGCTTGGCTTTCGCGGGAAAGTGTGGCATCACCTCCCCACCAAAGTTCGCTGGGTTGGGCAACCCAGACGCAGCGCTTTCACGGCACAGAGCGTCGGTCAGTGCGAGCGAGCCAAAGCCCATCCCGCAAACTTTCAATGCATCACGACGAGACAAAGGTAAATTCATGATTCAATCCACGAATGCGAATTCGTTGGTGAGGAACAACACCTGGGCCAATTGAGCCAGGCGATCCAAGTGAGGCAGTTCGGTCTTTTCAAAGGGGCCACTGAAATCGTCAACGGAGTTGGCTTCGACGACAGCCCCATCATTCGCCGTCGCTGAAATCTTCGATCGCCAAAAGAAACTATCGTGGCTCAACGTCGGACCGCTGTGAGCGATGAATTCGACGAATTCGCCTTTGCGGATCTTTCGTTTCCTGGCTGGCAGAGGTCGATTGCTGCTGAATTGTTTTTCGTCAAACACGACCTCACCAGCGATCCGAATCACCGCCTGAATCCCATCACCTTCTTTCGCCCGGTGGCCGACCATCCCGATAACTTTGACGACGCCATCCACGGGACTCCTCCAACGACGCACCACGGCACCGTTGTCGCCATGGCCGGGATGCCCGCCCTCGTTGGTCAGCCGTGCGTAGGTGAAGGATCCCGGACTGGGATACTCGCTCTCAATCTGCCAGCCGTTCTTTTCGAAAGTCGGGAAGGCCGTGAACCCTTCAAGCTGGTCGTCTTTCCAGGTTGCCGTCCCATACGTCCACAACTCACGCGGGTCCGCCTCGACCAAAGGTGGCAACTCAGCTGATGAGACAAACGAGACCGCTTGCTCCAACTCCGAGGCCGTGGGCTCTCGCTGCAACAAACGCTGAAACAGTTCGGTCACTTGTTTCGCGGACTCGCCGGAACTGGCACGCCGGACGTCACGTGCCGTCGCCAAGGCAGCCGAAGCCAGCTGGGGATGATTCAGCAAAAACAGAGCTTGCTGCGGAACCGTGGTTTCGTAGCGTTCCGGCGAATGCATGTCCGGACTTGCAAAGTCAAACGTGCGAAACAATCCCGGCAGGTTTTGGCGATTGATCATCGCGTACAACGTCCGGCGAGGCGTGACGGTCGGCGATGTGATCTCGACCGACTCACCTCCATACCGGCAATCCATCAGATTCGCCCCCACCAAGATGCTGTCGCGCAAGGACTCGAATTCACGCCGACGTCGTTCCGCTCTTGCGAGTGCGGTGTTGGTCGGATCACGGGCCAAAGCTTCCGCACTGACGGCGGATGACTGCTGATAAATTCGAGTGGACAAAATGCGGCGAATCAAACGCTGGGTGCTCCAGTGCGTTTGAAAGTCCACGGCTAGGTCATCGAGCACCCCGGGGATCGCTGGAGCGGGGGTCCGAAACCCGAAATCACTGGGTGAATCGACCAGCGGCCGTCCGATCAAATGCCCCCACATGCGATTGACATAGACGCGAGCGGTCAACGGATTCTCGGGAGAAATGACTTTCATGGCCAGATCCAGTCGGCCACTGCCCGCCTCAAACTGCGGTTCCTCCGCTTTGCGAAACGCGGTCAAGTACTGACGCGGTGCTTCTTCGCCACGGTTCCCACGCTGACCACGAATGTAAATCTGCTGCCCCCGTAGTTTGTCTCGATCCACCAACATCAATGGACTCGGCGCCGCGTCCAAGTCCTCCGGTGGCACACTGTTGTTGAGCACGTTGTAAAGCGAGTAGTAATCCATCGTGGGGATCGGATCGAATTTGTGATCGTGACAACGAGCACACGAAACGGTCAGCCCCAACAATCCTCGCGTGATCACATCGATGCGATCGTCCAAGGTGTCATCGTTTGATAAAAACTTCCGACCAATGGTGATGAATCCCATCGCGTCGGCGTTGCCGTTTTCGTTCTTGGGATCGGTTCGATCACCCGCCAATTGATGACGCACCATCTCATCAAATGGCATGTCTTCGGCAAACGCTTTCAGCACCCAATCTCGGTATCGATGCGATCCTTTGATCGTGCGTTCTTTGCCCGCGGTGGTGTATCCAATGGTGTCGGCGTACCGAGCAACGTCCAACCAATGCCGCCCCATCCGCTCGCTCATCCGTGGGTCTGCCAGCATCTGATTCACACGACGCTGAAAGGCATCGGGACGACGATCCTCACGAAACGACTGAAGTTCCTCGTACGTCGGTGGCAAACCGGACAAATCAAAATGCAACCGTCGCAGCAACGTGTCCCGATCCGCCATCTCGTTGACAGAAATCCCCAGTTCGCCGGCGTGCTTCGCCGAAAGGTCATCCATCAAATCGCGTGAGTTTGCATCCGTGGCAACTTGGCTTGCACGCAACTCCTCGCCACTCACACGTGTCGGGGGAACAAACGCCCAATGCGAATTGACATCTCGCTCGAGAGGCGAAAGCGACTCGGCGACCGAATGCTCCTCTTCGCGTGGATCGACTGCCCCGGATTCAATCCAGTGTTTCAGGATCGCAATTTCTTCGCCACTGAGTTTTTCATCCGGTGGCATCTCCAACCCGGATTCTTCGTAGCTGATCGCTCGCACCAACACACTTGCGTCCGCGTCGCCAGGGACGATCGATGCCCCCCGTGATCCACCCGCCTTCATCGCAGGGGCAGAATCCAGTCGATAGTCTCCCATCGATTCGCCGGATTCACTGGAATGACATTCGTAGCAGCGCTCGATCAGCAATGGTCGAACTTTGGCTTCAAAGAAGTCGAGTTCATCGGCGTTCGCACCGCCCGAAAAGACCAGTGATGCAGCGAGACAGAGACTCAGATTCCAAGCGCAGAACGAACGGATGGCCGAAAGGCGGCGCGCATCAAAAGACCGCTGGTCTCGACGTGATTGGCGGACGAGCATCGTCGGATCGCTTGCTGGCGGGAGGGAGGGTGGCAGGGACGGCCCAAGGTGGGAGGACGGAAGAGTATTCCGCCCCAAAGCCGACAGGGGCCATTGTATCACCGCACCTCGTCGAAGTCACTCTTGAAATGTCTTCGCGATCAATCTTGCTCGCAGCCGATTGCCATGCTCGCTGTAAGTCCGCTCCGATTTCAGCAACTCCTCGACTTCGTCCCAGTCTTTCGCGTGTTCTTTGGCACGGGCGAAGTTGTAACGAGCGGAATCTTCCCACATCGACATCTGGTCTTCGTCCAAGACTCGTTTCCCGAACCAATTGGCCGCCGTGTCGAATCGCCCATCATCGTACTGAACCAACGCCAGCCAATGAGTGGCCGTGCGTTTCCCCAATCGCATGAACATTTGAATCTGCTGCAGTTGTTGATCGTACTGAGAACTCTCAATCCCCAGCCCGCGTCGCAGACCGTAGCGTTTCTGCAAGTCGACGTTGATTCGCAAGTCTTCAATCTCAAACTCGGGAGCACGCTGTTCCAAGTACCGAGTCCGGGCCCCTTTGACGCCTTCGATATCATCGTCCGAGAAATGCCCGGTCAGGTGCTGCCAACGTCCGCTGGAAAGGTTGCGAGCCATGTCGTCTTCCCCATCCAACACCGCCCAGCGGGACAGGTACCAAAACGAGAACAATGGGTCTCGCTCGACCATCCGTTCCGCCTCGGCTTGATAAATCTGGCTCAACAACGGAAGGGACCAAATCCGCACCCCGGCAATCCCGGGAATCGCGTCCAACTGCTTTGCCACGGCGTCCACGTCCATCGACAGTGTCATCCGACGATCACCCGTCAGACCGTTTTGCAGTTTCTTCATCCGTGGTGAAATGGCTTCGATTCGGGCGTTCAGCAGAGCCACACTCTGCTGCACATCGGTCCGCGAGAGTGGGTAGTCGAAGTAACCGGCCACATCCAAGCGACGCATCACGGTCGGTTCTTTGCGAGCCTGTTCCAAGGTCGCAATGCCAACTTGGTCCGGCCCCGGAATCGGCAATCCCAATTCCGTTTCAAACAGATAAATCTGATCTCCCGCCAAAACGCCCACCGACCACGGTGTCAACGAACCGTCTTCATCCGACTGCAAAGCCAGCACGGCGGCTCGAACGCCGGCCTGCTCGCACAAAGCCGTGAAGACATTGGCACGCTGTATCGGGTCACCGCGACCTCGCCAAATGGTTTGATAAAGCGTTTGCCGATAGCCGGGTCCCTCCAGCTTCATGCCGAACGGCAGGGCTGGTCGCGGGATTTGCGGAGGCACCCCTTCTGAACTGTCGAGCGGCTCCGCGGCGATGTTGCGAATCGTCCAGTCGAACAACCGGCAGGCGGTTCGAAGTTGAGCGGCTGCGTCCTCGCCAATCTCTGCCGACAATCCCTTCAACCAATCGACCAGCAAAGGGTCTTCGCGAATGGGATCGTCCATCCACTGCACGGCGTGACGAAACAAATAGGCGTCCCGCAACACGGTCACATCAGTCGGTTGAAACTCTTCTCGAAGGATTTCCGCCCGCAGGTTTTCCTCTGGAATGACATCCGTCAGCGTGGACGCCAACTCGGGAATCTCGCCCGAACCATCGTCGCTGGATTGATTCTGGGACCACTGGTTCAAGTGATAGGAAATTTGCCGACTGGCTTTTTCCTCGTTCAACCCCACGAACTGACTGAGCAGCGAAACGGTTTCCCCAAGGTGATCCTGCTGGGACTGTTGTTGCAGTGCGACCTGACGCTGGGTTTGAATCCGACGAACGGTTTCCGAGTCGTCGGTGCATCCGGCCAGCAACACCGCGGCAGATGCCATCCAGGCCAGAACCGAAGCGGGCGAAGAAGCGAACGTCATGGTTTGTTTGGCGAAGTGGAGCACGGCGGGAACAAACAGAGCGGCGAAGAAAAGAACAGCATTTCGAAACGTTGCATCGCAGATGCCGGTCAGCCATCGAGGCTGTCGACCGTCTCTCGCAATCGCAACAAGCGGTCCAACGTTCCCGCGAATTCGTCCAGCGGGATCATGTTTGGCCCGTCACTCGGCGACGTTTCTGGGTCGGGGTGCGTCTCGAAAAAGAGAGCGTCACACCCGATGGCTACGGCCGCGCGAGCCAATGGTTCAACCATTTCCCGATTTCCGCCCGTCGCCCCGCCCAAGCCACCCGGTTGCTGGACACTGTGAGTCGCATCAAAAACGACGGGGACTCCCAACGACCGCATGATCGGAATCGACTGCATGTCGTTGACCAACCGCCCGTAACCGAAAAACGTGCCCCGCTCGCAAGCCATCACGCCGCCATCGCCGGACCCTCGCAATTTGTCGATCACGTACCGCATGTCTCCCGGCGACATGAATTGGCCCTTTTTGACGTTCACAGGACGCCCCGTGCCCGCCGCGGCGACCAACAAATCCGTCTGACGCGCCAAAAAAGCCGGGATCTGTAGCAAATCGCAAACCTCGCCCACCATCGCGGCCTGCTCCGGCAAATGAATGTCGGTCGTCACCGGCAATCCTGTGTTCGCCCGAACCGCCTCCAAAAGCCCGAGTCCTTGTTCGATCCCCGGGCCGCGCTGCGATGCCAAACTGGTCCGGTTGGCTTTGTCGAACGAAGCTTTGAAGATCACCTGAACGTCGGGACGCTGGTTGATCCGAGCCAATTCCTCGCCGATTTGGAGCGCCAATTCACGCGACTGCAACACGCACGGTCCAGCGATGACCAACAGTGGTTCTCCCGGGCCACACACGTAGTCGCGAATTGAAACGGGTTGAATCTTCGGAGTTTCGGGCATCGGTTCGCGGGCCATGCAGGTCGGGCGGATCGGAAACAATCGAACCATCACCAGCCGATCGACTGTTCTTTCGAATCAGGCAGGCAATGGAATCGCTTCATTTCATCTTGGCGTTTGCCGGATTCATTGCCAATCGGACTGACAAAATCAACCGTCAATTGGCAGCCCGGAGCAATGTCACGTGGTCGGGCAACACTTCAATCTGAACCGGCAGTCTCCCAGCGTAATCCCCATCGACCTGATACGGCACTCGCGAAAGACTGGACCAAATGATCTTGGTCGCTTGGTAGCGAAAGACATCGGAACGCTTCAAATGGCGACCGCCCGGCAACGCCATCAAATACCGCAGACCAGCGATCACGGAACCGTAAGCCAGGTTGATCAGATCCAATTGCCCGTCGTTTCCATTGGCTTCAGGTTCAATGGGCAGCGAGGCCGCGTAACAAGGCAAATTGAAAGCCATCATCCAACAACCGCTGGTCCGAACCGTTTGCTTCCGCTCAAGTGCCCCCGAAGACGTTGTTCGTCCCTTTGTGCCGACGCCGATCTTCTCTGGAGCCGAAACCGGCATCGCCTGTTCCATCTCCGCATCAATCACAGGAAACGCGTACCGACGAATGGCTCGCCAAAGCGGCCCGGCGTAGCTGAAACGATTGATGTGACCGCGACGTGTCAAATGCATCGCCCGCACGACCTCTGCGTCGAAGCCCGCCGTGACCATCACCAGAAACAACCTTCCGTTGGCTCGGCCGGCGTCGACCCTCATCGCGTCTCCCTGACGAATCGTCGCCAACACGTCCTCGGCACGCCGCGAATACCGGTAGTAACGAGCCAATAAATTTTCGGTGCCCATCGGCATCGGGATCAAGGCACTGCCTGGTGGCAACTTCCCCGCCAGCAGCGCCAGAGTCCCATCGCCCCCGGCCCCGACCACGGCCACGTCGTCCGGCAGTGAATCGGCCTCGCCCACTCGCTCGGCAAGTTCGACCAAGTTGTCGATCCGGCGACAAGTCAGGCCGCCGGCGCGACACAGCTCGATCAAACGCAAAATTTCTCCGCGTCCCGCACCGCTCCCCGCCTTGGGGCTGGTGAAGATCCAGACCTCACGAATTTTCCGTTTCGAGTCCACAGCGGGCACAGTCAATTGCTTTTTGGAGAGCGAGTTTCAACGACAGGAAAGAACCGAGGCGAAGTGTCAAACAATTTGCATCTCGGTGATAGACGAAATCGGGGATCCAATCAGAAGGCAGCCACCCACTGCGACGTTGTGTCGTTCGCCTGTCACTTGACCAGAGCCTGTTTGGACGCCGAGGACGCGTTCCAACCTGAGTTTTTCGAGTCATCAAAATTTTGTGCCCTCACCGCGAGAGCCCCAGCACACCGCGGGAACGCCCGATCGCAGCAAAAACACACGGATTCGTTTGCCCGCCCGTTTTTTGCAACCTAGGCTTCGGCGGAACCCACTGACAACTGTTTTGGGCTCCGCATTCGCTTCGACTTCACTTTCTCGAGCAATCCTGTGCAACTGCTGCGTCGTTTTTGGGCCCCTGTGATCATCCTGCTCATGGTAGCGATCCACGCTGCCGTGATTGGCTATGTTCGCAGTCGCGTGGCCCGGCTGAGCAACATGCAGAGTTCAGCAATCGAAATTGGGCACTTGCGATTCCAGAATCCCAACGTGCCAAACAGTACGTTTCAATTTCAATTGCACGCGATCGTGGACCCATCCCGCCGTTTTCGTGGTGAAGAGCGTTTGAAGCTGAACCAGCTTCCCATCACCGAAGCCGCCGAACAAATGCTGCGACAAGTCGAAGCCACATGGCTGAACGACCCCGCCCAAAAAGAAATTCGCGAGCGACTGATGGACGTCGTCCTGCAACACCTGGATGAACCGCTGGTGCAACGAGTCGTGATCACCGATTGGCTGTGCCTCCCCAGCCAATCCGTCCCCATGGACAGCTCGTTCACCACCGCCTCGCTGTAACCAGCGTCTTGACGCAACGACAGCCGAGCAAGGAATTTTCCTTGTTCCCAGGCTCTGCCTGGGAACACACTGTCTTGGAGGCTCCGCCTCCCGATCCTGCCGCAGCAGGCGGAGCCTGCAGTGCATTGCGTTCCCAGGCAGAGCCCGGGAACGAGAAAAGCCTCCTTCATAAAACCGATGTCCCCGGAGTCACTTGGGACGCATTGCATGCCGCTCCCAACCTTCAAGCATAAAACCGGCGTCCCGAGCGAATGCGGGTTAACTGCCTCGCGGTCCAACCCCAAGGCTCGCAAACCCCACCTCGGTTCGATTGGGCTACGTCCGCGCCGCCATCAACGCATCGATCGTTCCAGTGCTGTCGGCGAAACGGGGCATGGGGATCCCCAACAAACGAGCTTGCGTCAACCACAGGTTGGCGAGCGGTGTTCCCTCAGGCAGGTTGATATGGCGTCCAGATGCGACCCGTTTTCCACCACCGGCAACAACGATCGGCAAGTCGTTGTATTGATGCGTTGACCCGTCTCCCAAACCCGATCCATAAGTGAACAAAGTGTTGTCAAGCAGCGTGGAACCATCGGCCTGCTCGATAGAATCCATCTTCTCCAGCAGAGAAACATATTGCTCCATGTGGAAGCGATCGACCTTCAACAAATCATCAATCATTTTGGTTTGATTGTGGGACATTTGATGGTGACTGCGAGGCTTGTCGAACAAGCTTTCGTACTTGAACGGCGTGTCCCATCGCTCAGGACCCACCATGAAAGTCGCCACGTTGGTCAACCCCGTTTGCAGAGCCACCACCATCAGATCACCCATCAAGCGGATGTACTCTCCGCGCGGCAAGTAGGCTTCGGGCGGCTCGTCCAACTGCACGCGAGAGAGTTGGGACTTCATTTTCTCCAGTCGATCCATCTGCGTCTCGATCGATCGAATCGAATCGAAGTACTCGGCGAACTTGTGACGGTCTTCGTATCCCAAGTGCATCTTCAAATCGCGGGCGTCCTCGAGGACCAAATCCGTCACGTCTCGGTAGCGATCGATCTCCTGGGTCGAGAACAGCCGATGATACATTTTGCGAGGGTCGCGAATGGACGGCGCCAAGTGCCCGGTGCCATACCACGAGATGTTGTCGAAGTAGATCGACTCTTTGTTGTCACGGTGGCTATTGCAACTGAACTCCAGCGTTGGAAAGGGTGTTTCAGTCCCGATGGCATCCGCCACCAAATGGTCCAGCGTTCGATCGAGCGGCCAAGCCGTCCCTTCCACCGTGTACGGCACCGCGCTGCTCAAGTAACACGACGCACACTGCGCGTGCACATCGGTCCCTTGCTGAAACGTCCGGTCCATCCCCGTGATCAGATTGACCTTGTGCTTGAAGGGCTCCAAAGGTTCCAGCGTCGGCGTCAATCGATCCAGCGGTTCGTCGCTGGCGAACGGGTTTTGTTTCCCCAACGACTTCATCACGTTGCCGAGATTGCCTTTGGGGATCACATCCTCGGACTCACCCGGAAAGAACCCGCGCCGGACGACTCCGATGGGCACATAAAAATGAGCCATACGCAGCGGCACGTTGTTGGCCTGCCCCGCCATGGCAATGCTGGGCATCCAAGGCAACGCCAAAGAAGCTCCGCCCAGCCCGCGAAGGAAACGACGTCGAGTGGTACG
Source organism: Rhodopirellula islandica (assembly GCF_001027925.1). NCBI lineage: Bacteria > Pseudomonadati > Planctomycetota > Planctomycetia > Pirellulales > Pirellulaceae > Rhodopirellula > Rhodopirellula islandica. The sequence continues at coordinate 285,540 of NZ_LECT01000031.1, forward strand.
AATCATGGCCCTGGATTGCTCGCAACTTGCGGGAATGATTTGGTTTGAAAGGGTTCGCTCAAAACAACTTGCCGAAGCAAGGTGTGCATTTTGTATTCGTCTGCGGCGACGGTCGCCGTGATCTCATCCAACGCGACTCGGTCGGCAGCACTCAAAGGCCGAGCCAACGCGAAACTTAGTAGATGCCCCGCCAGGGCCTCGGTGAACCGATCCTTCTCCGCCAACAAGGCATCCTTGAACTCGATCACATTTTCGAAACGATGCTTGCGAAGCAGTGTTCCCGCCATATCGACCTCGCGACCGTTCTCGTATTGATCTCGCCAAACACCGATGGGATTGAAGTTCTCCAGTGCGAATCCCAAGGGGTCGATCTGTTCGTGACAGCCTTTGCAGTCGGACCGTTTCCGGTGCATGGACAGCCGTTCCCGAAGCGTCAAATGCTCTTCGCCCTCCGCCGGCTTTTCGCCCAAGGCAGGCACATCCGCGGGAGGTGGCTCGGGCGGGTTGTTGAAAATCACTCCCGCCAACCAAGCCCCTCGGGTGATCGGCTGGGTGCGTTCTGGCCCCGATGTCATGGTCATCACGCCCGCGTTTGTGATCACGCCGCCGGTGCGTCGATCCTCGATCGGCAATCGACGAAACCGGATGGCTTGCACCGCTCCGCCCTTTCGCTCGGAATCGGTCGCCAACTCGCCGTAGGCATCCTCCAACAGATCGGATCGATACGTGAAATCAGAATCGATCAATTGGGTGATCGGTTGGTTTTCAATCAAGACCGTCTCAAACAGCAACAACGGTTCCAGCATCATGTGCATGCTGTCCCGGTACTTCAAGAAATAGAATTGCGGGAACTCATCGGGATTGGGCACCGATGAAATGATGCGTTCGAGTTGCAACCACTGCGAAGGGAAGCTGTCGCAAAAACGTTTGAGTTTCCGATCGCGAATCATGCGTTCGAATTGTTCGGTCAAAACGTCCGGCTGATGCAGACGTCCTTCGGCAGCCAGGGCCAGCAACGTTGGATCCGGAATGCTGCCCCAGAGGAAGAAGGACAAGCGAGAGGCGAGTTCATAGTCATCCACTGGGGAAGCCGTTTGCGTCTCGCCCGATGTGTCATACAGATAAAGAAAGCGGGGCGACGAAATTGTCGCCGCCGCAACCGCCTTCATGGCGACGGGAAAGTCGGTTCCCTGCTCGAGATTCCGACTCACGAACTGGCAATAACGGTTCAACAACGCATCACCGACCGGACGTCGAAACGCACGCGTCAAAAAGGGCTTCAACCGCTTTCGAACCACCCGATCAAGATCCGCCTCGGCAGCTGGCGCCGCAAAGAACGACCTCCACACACCAACATTCTTGGGTTCGAAATCAGGGCTCTCGGTGATCGATTGCCCGAGCTTCAAAAACGACTCCATCAACAGCGGCGACAACGACAAGTGATCGGCTTGGTTGTCGTAACCATGTTCGGCTCGCAAGTCTTGAGGGAACGCCGCGACGCCCGCCAGCCGAGGCTCGATCAACTGTGACTTCCCCAGCGGCCGACTGCCCGCCAACAATTCGTCGGGCATTTTTCCCGAGGCCGGTTGAAAGTATCCCCGGTGTTCTCGCAGCATGCGTTCCGGCAACGTGAACACGATGCATTTCAAATCAAACAGATCCACCACCGCGTTGTTGTACTGAAACCGATTCATCCGTCGGATCGGCGTGCGCGGATATTGCTTGGTCGCGGCAACTGCATCGTGCAGGGTCGCTTGCAACTTGGCGAGCAATTCCTGGCGGATTTCTGCTGGCAATTCCGGCTCATCCTCCGGTGGCATTTCCTCCAAGTCCAACACATCGACCAGGCTTTGCAATCGATCCAGATCCTCCGCCACGTTGCCGTGGTTGATTTCCGTCAAAGCCATCTCGCCGGCTGGTTCCTCCCCCGCGGCATGACACTTCACGCAGTGAGTTTGCAAAACAGATTCCAGCGAAACGGACGTTTTCGTCAACGCGTCCGCAGCGGTTCCATCGGGTTCGGAGGCGGGTGTCGAAGCGACCGACAAAACCGTCAACGCACAGATCGTCAGGAATTCAGTGCATCTCAGCGGATGATTCCGCATGGGACAGAGTCTTCCACAAGGCAGGAAATAGAAGTGGGGGAGGGACACACAGTGTAGCAAAGCCGGTCACCCACGTTTTCCCGCTTTTTGTTGAGGGGATTTCGACGTCCACCTCGCAGGTACTCCCGACAACCCAATCCGGCATCCAACCGCCATTCAAATCGCCCCCCTCCCAAGCGAGAAGACCGATGAAACCCGCCATCATCCTATCGATTCCGTTCCTGCTCGCTCTTGCGACGACCACCTTGAACGCCTCTTCCATCCCCAGCAACATGCCCGAAACGCGAGCCATCGACAGTGACTTGGCTCGGATCGAAAGGGAGTGCCAAACGCTCCAAAACCGCCTCACTCAACTCCGACACCAGGTCAAAACAGCTCGTGACGGGGTGAATCATGCCGTCGACGCAACCAAAGCGATCAAGGCCACCGACGAGCGGTTGATCAAGCTGATCGACAATCTCAAACCCTACACATCGGTCCCGAAGGTTCGCACCATCGCTCGCACGCTTCGCAAGAATCTGCAACGCGTCCAAGAACAGATTCATGCGTTGCGAAAGAAAACGGACCGAATGGAGAAAGAAGTCCTGCGTCCAGCCAAAGAAAACCTGCGTGAACTGGAACAATCGATCCTCGGTGGCGAAGCCAAACTGGCGAGCTACCGCAAGACGATCTCGGTCTGGCGACGCGATTTACAAACCAACGCCGCACGTGCCAACTCGATCCCCGGTGGAGCGGTCGCCTTCGATGCAACCTCGCGACTGGCCCGGCCAACCGTTCGATCGATCTCCAACACACTCACCGAAACACGTCAGTCGGTCGACCGAGTGGGCAACCACCTGACCAAATGGAACGATCCCGTCCGCGCCTTCATGACCATGGACCAATCGCTCAGCAAGTTCGAAAAGAAACTCGCTCCCGCGGAAAAGACCGCCGCCAAATTGCAAAGGACGCTGGGCAAAAAACTCTCGATCAAAATCCCGTTCTCGAAGAAGACCGTTTCCTTCAGCATTCGCGAAATCTTGGAAAAACCGGGCAAGGTCCTCGGCGTCGTCTTGAAGCCACTTGAGAAGCTTGCCGACAAAGTGCTTCAACCAGTCCTGAAAGAATTGAAGCTAGAAATCAAAGCCCCCAGTGGCACTGCCAACTTGAGCAGCGAACTGAATCAACTGCCGTCGATCGAGGCCTCCCTGCGACGCGAAGCCAATCACTTGCAACAACAAGTCACCATGCGGTTGCAACAAGCCTTCCAAAATTGGAATCGCGTTCAACCTGGTCTGCCGCGGCATTTGACATCAAAAACTCAACCACCGAAGCGTCCCGTCGTTCAAGAACGCCCGGCACAAAATCCCCCCGGCTCGCGACCAGGATTGGTTCGCGAACTGCCAGCGATGTTCCTCCAGTTCTAAGGCAAAAACAGGTCAACGGCTGACAACGTTTGTGCTGCCCCATTCGTTTGGATGAAGGCAGCACTGGTTCGTGCCACACCAAGACCAGGCAGTCAGTCGCCCCAGTCGTCAGTCGGAGCGGCTTTCGCATCATCTCTTCGACCGATTGGGCTGCGAACGGCTAACGCCGCGAACGGCGAGCAAGGTACGCGGCGTACTCTTCGACCGTGATGATTCCATCATGATCGACATCCGCGGATGCGGGACTCATCAACATCGGCTGCCACTCTTGCTCAACGAGCCAACCGGAACCGATCGAATTCGTTCGGCAGCTGAGCACAGGCGATCAACGCGTTGCGACGGATCGAGTTCGATGGGTCACTGACGGCCATTTCGAAAAGCCGATCGACGATCTCGCTGGGGAACTGCGTCGCATCCGCCTCGACGTTCTGCTCCGCGGGCTCCTGCCCCTGGATCCCATTGCTAGACGTGGAAAGAGCCACCACAAAAACGACGGTGCCGACGATGAAGTGTTTCCACATGTCCAAGATCCCATGGGGCAAGAAAATGATCCATTGAGCCATCAGCTTGTCCCATTTGAAATCGCAACGACTGGACAACCAACCGTGGCGAAGCCAGGGGCTTGCTCGGATTGACCCGAATTTTCCTTGGTCAGCCCAACTTTCCCTGCTCGATTTGAAAGATCCTTCAACAGTGAAAAACACGGTTTTCAAACGAAACCGGGGTTCTTTTTCGCGTGGAAGTGACTCGCAAAAGCCCGTTTGGGAGTTTCCCCCCTCATCAGCTAGAATGATCCGGTGGTGCCCACGCGGTGTCTACGATCAATTGCTGATGATGATTCGCAATACATTGGACTTTTGGATGACGGCATGACGGGGAAGACCATTCACGAACTGCTGGAATTGCCCGAGCACGTCACGTCGCCGCATGCTTACCAAGTCTTTGGGCTGAATCCGGGGGAGTCCAATGCTGCCACGATTCACGAAGCCATCGCGCAGCGAATCAACCAGCTGAAAACAGCCAAACCCGCGACGGCGCCTGAAACCTGGTCCCGGGCGGCTCAGGTCTTGCAAACCGCTCAGCGGACGCTAACCGATCCCAAGAAGAAAGCCAAACTGGACGCCCGGTTCGGCATCGTCTCGATGGACGCCTCCACTTCGGCCCCCGCAGCCAACACCACTCCAAACTCCGCGCCCGCGGCACCGGTGGTGGATCCTTTGGCTGCATTGCTGCCGACCAGCCCTTCGCCGAGCGCTGCGACGCCACAACCGACTGCTCCGACCAGCGCTCCCGCTCCAGCGCCCGCCACCGAACCTGTGATCGCGGAAGTCGTGGAAGCCTCCGTTGTTGGTGGACCAGTTTCAAGCGCCCCCGCGGTCGATCAGGTGCGCGTCACTCCGGGGCCGGCCCCGGCTACAGACCTTGGCAACCTTTCGACGACGACCGCTTCTTCGCCCAACCCATCCCCAGCACCACTGGTCGTGCAATCTCGATCGCCGTCCGCTGCTCGTGCGCGTCGCCGCCAGAGTTCCGGCGGTTGGTTGATGGGCGGATTCCTGTTGCTGGGGTTTGTCATCGTTGGATTCTTGGCCGCGTTCTTCTTCTGGGGACCAGGCGAAGTCCAAGTCGTTCGCAGCAACGATGGCATCACGATCCGAACCAAGAACGACAACGCGAATCGCCCCGGACAATCTCAATCGACGGTGGTCGATCGAGCCGAACCAGCTCGGCAAGGCAAACCATCCAGCGACGGAATCATGAAACGACCGGGCGCCGGTCAAGCTGCCTCGGGGGACTCGTTGGGCAATTTCTTGTCCAATCCTGATTCGATGCCCGACGCTTCCATCCCTGATGCTGGGCCGACTCCCGGGATGGGGATGCAAGCCGACGCAACCGACAACATGCAACCCAGTGGTCCCCAACCAGGCGTTGGCGGCATGTCCCCAGCCACATCCGGCATGCAGCCCGAAGGGATGCAGCCCACCCCCGAGACATCCCCCCCAGATCCATCCCCACCGATGGGAATGACACCAGAGACACCTCCTGAAGCGACGCCAGAAAGCATTCAGGCAGGCGAAACCGCCATCACCGCCGCAGAAAACGCAATCCGCCAATCCGATTGGTCAACGATGAAGACCTTGGCGGAAACCGCTGAGAAAGCCGCGGCAAACGAGGAACAAGTGACGCGTGCCGAAACCGTTTACCAAATCACCGACCTGGCGACGTACTACCGCGGCGGCGTTTCTCGAGCGATGGCGAATCTGAACGCGGGCAACGAGTTCAACGTGACCGACGCGATTTCGCTGTTGGTGGTCGAAGCGAGCGCCGACCAACTGATCGCGCGCCGTGGAGCCCGCAACTACACCTACCCGCTCAACGAAGTTCCGTTTGTGGTCTCTCAAGCCTTGGCCGCGTTTCAATTGCCGATGGAATCCGAAACCGGGCAAGCCGCTCAGGCCGTCTACGAGTCGATCGCCTCCAAATCCACTCCCGAGGTCCGCGCGGACGCGGTGAGCATTTTGCGTTCGTTGCAAAATGTTGAGGGTGCCGACGTTCAACGGATCGCAGAGTGGATTGAAACCCGATACACCCCCAACACTTCGCAGTGACCATCACCTTGAGTACCAAGCTAGCGTTCGCAATCGTTGCCGGGTGCTTCATCGCCTGCATGACTCCCGTTCAGCTTGCCTGGAGTGTTGACCAAGAACCGTCCACTCCGGACATGCCCTCGCCCCAAACAGAGATGCTGGCCGCATCCGAATTTGATGATCGAGTCCAGACCACCCTGCGATGGTGGAGCGACCGCGATCAATGGCGATCCGATGTGATCCAGGCCACTCGCCATCCCGATCCCGAAATTGCAGACCGTGCTCGTTGGGTCCAATCGCAATGGCAGCGAGGAATTCTCACTGACACACCGACGAAACTGGTGAACGTCCTCGCGAAGGTCACTCCCGCCGAAGCAATCGAAGTGTTGCTCGAAGCGGGTCGCTTCAATGCCGCCACGGTGGCGATCGAAGAGGCCTCCGGGACAATTGAATACGAAGCGATTCTCGCGCGAGTCTCGTTGGTCGTGGAATCTCGTTACCCGATCTACGCTCGAATCGCGATCCTGCAGGATTCGTTGCCCGACTTGATCGCGTTTCTCAACTTGGCATCCGCCAACAAGAAAATGGCATTGTGTCGCGACGACCTGATTCGACGTCCAGGCGATTCGCCCACACTTCCCGCGTCCGCTGAAAACTGGCGTGAGGACCAACGCGCCGAAGCCTTGTGCGTGATGCACTTGCTGCGAGGCAACCACGACGCCGCCACTGAAATCGCCCAACAACACGACGAACTTGCCCAGCAAAATCTGGCCGGCACCGACGAAACGAACTCTTCACGGCACTCACTCAATCGAGTCGTTCGGATGGTGATATCCGATTGGAATGCGATCGCCGAAGAATCCTCTCAAGCAGCCAAGCGGCTCGAACAATCGGCTCAAAAAGGAACGCCCGTCAGCAAACTGAATGCGCGCGACGAAGCCATTCGACATTGGTCCGACACGTTGATCGCCGCGACACGATCCGGCAACACCTCACTGCGTCAAGAAGCCATCCAAGCCTTGACACGAGACAACTCGAAAAGCTTGTCACCATCCTACGAAACGCTGCGTTGGCGATCGTTGTTGATCCACGGCGAAGTCGACACGGCGATCGACATCCTGGAAAAACAATCCCCGCGTGAGGCAGCCTCAGTTGCAATCAAGACCTCTCGGCATGCACGTGGTTTGCAGTTGCTGGGCTTCGACGCAGAGCAACTGGACACACACCTGGAACAATGGCTCGATGAAGCCATCGGTCAACAACGCAGTGTCCCGGAAAAGGAACTGACCTCTGGTTCGGATGTCGCCCCCCAAGACAAAGTCTTGGATTGCCTCGCGTTGATGCGCGTGGCAATCGACGTGGGGCGGAACGACATCGCCTACCGGATCGCAACGCAACTCTCCGATTCACGGCTGTATGTCAAAGCCAGCCCCGGTCGCGAATCGGTCCTGACGCGGCACTTCGTTTTGGCAACGTTGGCTGCCACCGCGAAAACGGACTGGATCTTCGAACTGGCTGCACCAGAAAAACCCAGCCTCCTGTCGCGTTTGTCACTCCGGCTGGTTTCGCGGGTGGTGGATCCAACCAGCGAAGAACTCCTGTATTACCTGAACTGGTTTCTCTTTCAACATCGCCCGGACTGGTCCACCGAGCAATGTTTCCTCACAGCCTGCGAGATCGCGAGAGCCGAGCCGAAAGACGTGCGTCGACATCGTGAATGGATCGATTTGCTTGGCGAGCACCTTCGTTCGGGGGAATCCGAAAGCGATCTCCAACTACGCACCAAAGTGGATGAGTACACCTTGTCCGAATCGGATATCCCGTCGTCCGAACAATGGAAACTGCTCTTTGAAGCACACGGACGCCCCGACCTCGTCCGCGCGATCGTTCGCGGCCAAGCGAACAACGGCGACTTGCAGGCTCAACTGAACTTGCTCACCGATCGACATCGTGATGAATGGCATGCTCCCACCCCGGAAGACTTCGAAAGCATCTGGCAAGAACTGACCAGCGAACCGCAAACGGTTTTGAATTCGGGACTTCGCGATGACGCGATGATCGGCTTCGAGATCGTCCTGCAGCAATTCTTGTTCGCCCAGCGTGATGGCGATCAACCACTGGCCGATCAACTTGGAGAACAACTGCGGGTCATGGCAGCTTCCCCATCGACCGACATGCGACAAAAAATGGCGGACGCGTTGGCTGGCGCGGGCATGTGGGATCTGGCCGAAGATCTCTATCAATCGCTGCTGCTGGTCACAGCCTTCGAATCGGACGAAACGCTGGCCTTGATGGACATCGCCCGGGCCTACAACCGGTTTGTTTTGCGACGCACCACGGCCACCTCTCCCGACGAAGGCAACGCTGCCGAAGCGGAACTGGAACGCTTGCCATCCACCGTCATTGAAAAACGCCAGCGAGCCATCTGCTGGTACGACCTCGGTTTCGCGGGAACCTTGGCCGCCTCGGACTATCAAGAAATCAACTACGTCACTCTGCCCCAGTTGATCTTGAGGAATCAATTGGAACTGATTCTTCAGTCCGATCAGCAGCAATTGACCTCCGAGGAACAACAAGAAGTCAAGCGTCTCTTTGAGTTGCTGCTTCGCTTGGAACCCATCGACATCCACTCCGCGGAATTGATGCTGCCACGAATCAAGCAGTTGGGCATGACGGAATTGGCCGACGAATGGCTCAACCGAATCGTGGACGCGGGCCAGCAGCACATGCGTCAATTCCCGCTCGATGCGACCGCCGCCAACAATGTGGCTTGGTGTGCCGTTCGCAACCATTCGCGATTGGATGACGCGCTCGATCTGTCACGCCAAGCCGTTGCGATGGAACCGGACAGCGCCGTGTACCGAGACACACTCGCTGAAATCTTGGCTCAAAGGGGCGAAATCACCCAAGCCCTGCAGCTGGAACGAACCAGCCTCTTGGATGATCCGGGCCAATGGCACCTGCACCTGCAAATCGACCGCTTCGAGTCGATGAAGCAAGCTGAGTAGCGCCTCGCTCATCCCGTTGGGAAGCTGCGTCCATTGAGGCCGATGGTCAACGACCAAGTTCCCCCCACAGCCTCGTTTCAGGAGAGGTGCAGCGTACGCTTCCGCCGGATGAGACAGAAATGGAACGTGTCCTTCCTCACTTGCGACCGAACAACCGCCCCATGCCGAACTGGACGACATCCATCATGTCAAAGTCGCCGTCGCCGTCTTGGTCAAACATCCGGCCCAACATGCTTCCACCATCGGCCGATTGCTGAACCGACGCCTTTTCTTGCCGAAGCATGTCACCCAGGCCATCGGGCGACAAACCTTTGGACTTTCGCTGCTGTCCTAGCACGCCCATCAGGACCGGCGCCAACATCATCATCAACTTGGTGGATTGTCCCATCGAAAGTCCGCTCGCGGCGCTCACACCATGTTCGACGCGTTCTTTCTTGTTGCCCAGGATGTGATCCAAGATCGCGCCGCCAGCGGTGGTCTTGGACGTCACGCCCGAATTTTGCGTTGCATCATCGGATCCAAACAATCCGCCTAAATGATCCAGCACCGAACCGTCATGATCACGCTCCAACGCGTGATGCAGTTGAGCCGTTTGAGTGGGATCGTCGGCTTGACGCGTCACCGCGCCCAGCAAGGTTGGCAACGCGGCACTGACCGCATTGCGAACCGCAGACTCATCCGCACCCAGCGATCGACTCAGGCTTGAGATTCGCTCGGGTGTCATTTGTCGACCGACTTGTTCCAACAACTCAGACATAGATCAATCCTCGAGACGGGCTTTCAGAAAAGAATGGGGGGGTGCCTGAACGATTGTATCTTTCGCCACACCACCTTGGCACCCGTCACGATCACCCCATCGCGACTGAATCGATCAAGCGATCCGAACTTCGCCGCACTCTTCGACGATGCCTCGAACGATGGTTCGCAACTTCGGTTCGGCGGCATTTGCTGTCGCAATGATCTCAGACACATCAGCCGGTTTCAGAGCGTCCGGTAAACACATGTCGGTGATCACACTCAATCCAACCACTTTCATTCCGGCGTGCACGGCGACGATCGTTTCCGGAACGGTACTCATTCCAACCACATCGGCACCGATCTGACGGAGGTAGCGATATTCAGCGCGTGTTTCCAAGCATGGTCCCGCCACGGCCACAAAAACACCTTTGTGAGGATAGATATCATTGCGTCGAGCGATGGCCAACGTGCGGTCGATCCAAGTTTGGTCGTAGGGTTCGCACATATCGGGAAAACGTGGCCCCAAGCGGTCGTCGTTGATCCCGATCAAGGGATTGCCGCCCATCAAGTTGATCTGGTCCTCGATCACCATGATGTCGCCGTTGTTGAAATAGGGGTTCATCCCCCCGCAGGCATTGCTGACGACCAGCAACTCGGCTCCCATCGCCTTGAAGACACGCACCGGCAACGTGATGTCCTTCAAGTCATAACCTTCATAGAAGTGGAAACGACCCTCCATCGCCAACACAGGCACGCCGCCCATCCGGCCGATAATCAAGCGTCCCGCGTGGCTGGTTGCGGTCGACTTCAGAAAGTGCGGCACCTCCGAGTAATCCAGCGAGGCTTCGACTTCGATGTCCTCGACCAAACCTCCCAGTCCGGTCCCCAGGATGATGCCAACGCGCGGTGTGTCGCGGGTGTGACGACGGATTTCTGTGCAGGCTTCTTCAATTTTGTCGTGCAGATCGAGCATGGATCAGGTTGAGTTGGAGTGCCACCGATGATTGAAACTGCCGAACGTTGTATGTTACCAACCGCTTGGAATCCACTCGTCTGCTCGCAACATGATTCGTCGCATGCCTTCATCTTCTCCCTCTCAAACATCCGCCACACCGTCTCCCGACGTGTTTGAAAAGCTGGCCACGTTCTATTTGGGACGCGAGTACGATCTCGCAAACGGCAAAGCACTCGACAATTTGCTGCTCTACGATGCGAAGGACCTGTGCACGCATGCGATGTGCGTGGGCATGACCGGCAGCGGAAAAACCGGGTTGTGCCTGTCGTTGTTGGAAGAAGCCGCGATCGACGGCATCCCGGCGATTTGCATCGACCCCAAAGGGGATTTGGCGAACCTGATGCTCGCCTTCCCCGACATGAAACCTGATGATTTCCTGCCGTGGTTGGAACAAGGCGAAGCGTCTCGCAAAGGCATGACGCTGGAGGAGTACGCTGCGAAAACGGCAGAGACGTGGAAAAACGGCTTGGCCTCCTGGGGGCAATCCACCGACCGCGTCGCCCGATTCAAAGCCGCCGCCGACGTCGCGATCTACACCCCCGGCAGCAACACCGGGATTCCACTGACCGTCCTGAAGAGCTTTGACGCGCCACCCCCGGAGGTCCTCTCCGACACCGACGCGATGCGAGAACGTGTCACGGGTGCTGCCTCGGGATTGCTGACGCTGCTGGGAATGGAAGCCGACCCGCTGCTTTCCCGCGAACACATTTTGATCAGCTCGATCTTGGAGCATTGTTGGCGGGACGGACGCGGTGTCACGATTGGTGATTTGATCGGCTTGATCTCCGCACCGCCAATCACCCGAGTCGGTGTGCTCGACCTCGACACCTTCATGCCGCCCAGCGAACGAGCCAAGCTGGCGATGACGCTCAACAATCTGTTGGCCTCGCCCGCGTTCTCGTCGTGGCTGGAAGGGGAATCGCTTTCGATCCCCGACCTGCTGTACACCAAAGAGGGCAAACCCAAACTCTCGATCCTGTCGATCGCACACCTCGGCGATCAAGAACGCATGTTCTTCGTCACGATCTTGCTCAACGAAATCGTCTCCTGGATGCGAACGCAAAGCGGCACCAGTTCACTGCGAGCGATGCTGTACATGGACGAGGTTGCCGGTTACTTCCCACCGGTCGCCAACCCGCCCTCCAAACCGCCGATGCTGACCTTGCTCAAACAAGCCCGGGCGTTTGGACTGGGCGTCACACTTGCGACTCAGAACCCAGTCGACCTGGACTACAAAGGCTTGTCCAACATCGGCACCTGGTTCCTCGGCCGATTGCAGACCGAACGCGACAAAGCTCGGGTGCTGGATGGGCTGGAAGGCGCCGCCGCTCAATCCGGCAAACCGTTCAACAAGGCTGAGATGGAACAATTGCTCGCGTCACTGGGCAGCCGCGTGTTCCTGATGAACAACGTTCATGACGATGGCCCGACCGTGTTCCAAACCCGCTGGGCGATGTCGTTCCTGGCCGGCCCTTTGGCTCGCGACCAAATCGCCATGTTGATGGCGGACCGCAAAGCGGAACTCGCGGCTGAACAAGCTGGCGAACACGAATCCGTTTCCAACGAAGTCTCCTCGCCCAGCCGCCCGGTCTTGCCAACCGGAATCGGCGAAGCGTTCCTGGTTCCGACCCGGTACCCCAGCGGCGAGGGTCGCCGTGTTTACCGAGCGGCGCTACTGGGGGAAGGCTCCATGCACTTCGTCCGCAGCAGCGCCGGGGTGGACGAATGGGTCGACGCCCGCCGAGTCTTGCGATGCGGCCAGGGAGTTCCAGAGGACGTTTGGGAATCCAGCGAACCTTTGGATGTCGATGCCGAATGGGTGTCCGATCCAGAAGAAGGTTTCGACTTCACCGATTTGCCCGACGACCTTCGGGGAGCCAGCAAGCTGAAGTCGATTCAAAAGCGATTGAAAGACTATCTCTACCGACATCATCCCATGGAGCTTTTCAAAAGCCCCGCCCTGGGTGAGTACGCCCCCGCAGGGGCCAATGAAGTCGAAGCACGACTGCACTTCCAACAAGCCGCTCGTGAAGAACGCGACTTGCAAACGGAAAAACTGCGTGACAAATACGGCTCCAAGATGAAGTCACTCGAAAGCAAAATGCGAACGGCAGAGGAGCGAATTGCCCGTGAAGAAGGGCAATACGAATCCGCCAAGATGTCTTCCATTCTGTCCTTCGGCACCTCGCTGATTGGTGCGTTCATGGGACGCAAGATTGCCAGCCGAACGAACGTTTCCAAGATGTCGACGGCAGCACGCGGCGCGTCACGCGCCGCTCAACAACGCGGCGATGTCAAACGCGCTGAAGCGGCGTTGGAGCAACTGCACATCGACATGCAAGAACTCGAAGACGAACTGCGTCACGAGATCGATCAGCTCGGACAGGAATTCGACATCGAAAACCTGGAGCTCGAAACGGTGACGATCCCACCGCGAAAAAGCGACCTGAAGATCGGCGATCCCGTCATTCTCTGGACGCCTTGGCAAGTTGACTCCACCGGCGACGCCACCGCGTTGTTCTAAGCCCCGCGTTGTTCCTGGTATCGTGTTTGGTTGGGTTCCCGCAACAACCGCTCCTGAAACGAAGTTTGTGGAGAGGTCGAGCGACGCCGTTCAGGCGCACGCGAGGGTGAGGGCCGGGCAGGGATTCGGATTGCATGGCCCTCCCCGGTTAAGAGTCGGCCCGAAACCGCCTCGGATCAGCGGCCGTAGTGGATATGAAATCCGCTGCTGTGACCATGACGAGGTGGTGCACGGTAAACCGGACGAGCCCTGTAAACAGGCGCCGGCTGAACGTACACACGTGGCGCGGGCACATACACTGGCGTTTCGACCACCGCCGGTGCTCGGACGATGACCTGGTCACCGACGGGAGCGTTCTGCATCGCTGAGATCACCACTTCGCTGACGCCTTGTTGGTGCAACGTGATGATGTCTGAAACGACAGGGCGTCGCTGAACACCGCGGGATGCGATTTGATTCAGCACCACACCTTCGCTGACACCGCTGCGGCACATCGCAACAACATCGTTGAACGAAACTGCCCCGGCGGGAACCGGAGCCGGTGTGTAAGCGGGAGTGGTCTGGGCGTAGGTGGATTGCCCGTAGTACTGCTGAGCTCGCAGCTCTTTGTCTTTCGCGTTGCCCAGCACCCCACCAGCGACCGCGCCGACGGCGCCACCGATGGCGGCTCCGGCACCCGCTTCGCCGTTGTTGTCTCCGATGATCGCACCTGCGATCGCACCGGTGATGCCGCCCCAAGTTGCACCGCGTTGGGTATTGGCTTGGGCCATGGCACTGTTGGGGGAGAAGACTCCCGATGCCAACACGGCGGCACCGACAAGAATCAAACGGACGCTAAAGTTGAATTGGGTTTTCATATTCAATGCCACCTCAAACGGGGCAAACGAAGGGAACGCGAACGGAAAGGTTTGCTCGCCTCGGCTGCGACAGAAAACATCCGTCGACCATCTATGCTTTTAGATCGGCAGTCCCTTCAACGACAACGCCAATTTTTTGTATCCACTTCACAACCGCGCGCAATCACCCGTGAAACTGCTCTGTGAAACCGCGTGACGAAACTCTGCCGCGAAACTATCCCCGCAGCGCCTTGGCCAACGGGCAACCGACCATCGCGTTTTCCTCGCCGGAACGATACTTCTGCAGCAGTTCGCGAGATTTCGCGGCCAGCTCGCGACGAACTTCTCGGCGGCGGCCTTTGACACGTTCGATTTTCATGTTGTCGTAAGCCGTTGTTTGATGACGCATCCAAGCGATGACGGCGGATTCGGCTCGCCGCTCGATCGGAATCCGTTCGGTTCGAGCGACGGTGCCGCTGCCGACCGGTGTCGCGTGCTCGGTCACCGCCTTGGCGAGATGCTTGGCAACGGCGGAGTAATCCGGTGCAAATTTTAGAAAATCACAGACGGCTTGGAAGAAATCCTCCACGTACTCGCCCTGCTTCTCGTCTCGCCGCTTTTTCGCGGCCGCCTGTTTCTTCGCGTAGCCGGCCGTTGACCGAGTCGCTTCCATCGATGCCTTGGCATCCGCGATCTGCTTGGAATCCGCCCAGAGCCCCTGCGAAAACTCTCGCCGGCCTTTTTTCTCCTTGACCGTCCAGGTCGGCCCCGCGGCTTTGACGCGGCGAGTCACGCCCGCATCGCCTGGCGGTAACAATTCCCACCCGCTCGGGACTTCGCAGACCTCGCCCGACGGCAACCGAACCGTTCGTTCTTGTGGCCCCAGCGAACCGGTCAATGTTTCAGTGGATCGATCCGCCATCGTTGTCTTTGAATGGGGTGGTGACTGTCCTTCTACGAGCTCAATATCGGCATGCGATCATCCATCCCCCAGCCCAGTCATGGCACCTCGATTTCCGCCAGAATCGTCATAACTTCCCATCAATCGCGGCATCGGCTCCCAACCTGCATTCCTCCACAGGTTGGAACCCGATGCCACTGACAAGGAGCCGAACCACCACCGAGTGCCCGTGGATTGGGCTACAATGACGCTCAGTCCGATCCTCGATCCGGCTCTGCCAATCACTTCTTTGCTTCACTTCTTGTGCCGTCAAATGCTGCGATCTCTTTTCGCTGTCCTCTTGCACCCTCGTGCTTCATCGAACCTGGTGGCCACGACCCTCTGTTTGCTTGCAACGATCACCTCGTTCGCCAACCAGCCAACACTCGCCGCGGACGAACCTGCGCCTCAACCATCACGCCCCAACGTTTTGTTGTTCCTGGTTGATGATTTGGGGTGGGCAGACTTGGGATGCTACGGCAGCACCTATCACGAGACCCCACAAATTGATGCGCTGGCAGAATCGGGAACGCGATTCACCAACGCCTACGCCGCCTGCCCCGTGTGCTCTCCCACGCGAGCGAGCATCATGACGGGACGCCACCCGGTTCGTGTTGACATCACCGACTGGATCCCCGGCATGTCGACCGACCGCGCCCAGAACCCTCGGTTTCAGCACGTCGACGATCGTGAAAACCTGGCCTTGGACGAGGTCACGCTCGCCGAACACTTGCGAGACGCCGCCGACTACCAAACGTTCTTTCTTGGCAAGTGGCATCTGGGCGACGTCGGGCACTTGCCCACCGACCAAGGGTTCCAAGTCAACATCGGCGGCGGCCACAAAGGCTCACCACCAGGCGGTTACTACTCGCCTTGGAAGAACCCGTATCTGAAAGCGAAGCACGACGGAGAATACCTGACGACTCGCTTGACCGACGAAGCCATCTCGCTGGTCGACGCCGCCTCTCGTGAAGACAAACCGTTCTTCATGATGATGAGTTACTACAACGTTCATTCGCCCATCACCCCTGACAAGCGAACGATCGATCACTATCAAGAGAAGCAAGCGAACACGCCGGAACTGCAGGGCGACACACCGACGATTGCGGAACACGATGCGGTCACCCGAGGCCGCCAAGACAACCCGGCTTACGCGTCCATGGTCAAGGCCGTCGACACCAGCGTCGGTCGTATCCTGCAAGCATTGAAGGACCACCAAGTCGATGACAACACCCTGGTCGTGTTCTTTTCCGACAACGGCGGCCTGTCGACACTTCGCAAATTTGGGCCCACTTGCAACTCACCCCTGCGAGCCGGCAAGGGCTGGTTGTACGAGGGCGGCATCCGAGAACCGTTGCTGGTTCGTCTGCCCCAAACGATGGCCGGCAAAACAACGGTCCAGACAAGTTCCCTTGCACCGAAGACCGTCGACTCGATCGCGTGCAGCACCGATTTGTTCCCGACCATTCTCGATGTGGTCGGATTGCCACTTCGTCCCGAATTGCACGCCGACGGCATCAGCTTGCTCCCCGCGATCACTGGCGAGGAAGCCACCAACGCTGGTTCCTCCCCCCGCGAACTGCACTGGCATTACCCGCACTACCATGGTTCGCTGTGGCGTCCCGGTGCCGCGATCCGGCGAGGCAATTACAAATTGATTGAGTTCTACGAAACCGACACCGCAGAACTGTATGATCTATCCGTCGACATGGGCGAAACCACCGATCTGTCGCAAACCGAGCCAGAACGCTTCGCCGAACTGCGTGACGCACTTCGGCAATGGCAAACTGAAATGGGAGCCAAAATGCCCGTTCCCAACCCCAACTTCCACTCTTCGAACTGACACAGAAGCTTATGAGCACCACCGTCGATGCGATGCGAGCCGACGCGGAACTATTTCGCCAGCGATATGTCGCCGTCCGTGAAATGATTGGTCGCGTGATCGTGGGTCACGATGACATTGTCAGTGGGGTTTTGACATCGATGCTCTGCGGTGGTCACTGCTTGCTCGAAGGCGTGCCGGGCCTCGGCAAAACGATGCTGGTCCGGACCTTGGCTGAAGTCCTGGAACTGCAGTTCAATCGCATTCAGTTCACACCTGACCTGATGCCCGCCGACATCCTGGGCACCAACATGGTGGTGGAAGACGAATCCGGTCGCCGCAAATTTGAGTTCCAAAAGGGTCCGGTCTTCACCCAAATCTTGCTGGCGGACGAAATCAACCGAGCGACGCCAAAGACGCAGTCGGCCATGCTGGAAACAATGCAGGAAGGCACCGTGACCGCGGGCGGGCATCGCTACACGCTCGACCAACCTTTCTTTGTGTTGGCCACGCAAAACCCGATCGAGCAAGAAGGCACCTACCCGCTGCCCGAAGCACAGATGGACCGGTTCCTGTTCAAATTGGTGGTCGGTTACAGCAACCGGGACGAACTGGCGACGATAGTGGACCGAACCACACGAGGCGAACGCCCGGAAATCGAAAAGGTCATGGACGGCGAAGAAATCCAACGCTGGCAAAAGTTGGTTCGCGAGGTCATCCTCGCCCCACACGTCCAAGATTACTTGGTCCGACTGACCATGGCGACTCACCCGGATGGGCCTTACAGCGTGCCAATCACCAATGAATACGTGCGTTGGGGCAGCAGCCCGCGTGGTGCCCAAACCCTCGCATTGACGGCCAAAGTGCAGGCTTTATTGGACGGCCGGTTCAATGTTTCCTTCGAAGACATCCGGCGAATGTTCTTGCCCGCGATGCGTCACCGGGTGCTGCTGAACTTCGAAGCCCAAGCCGAGGGCATCGACACAGACCGCGTTTTGCTGGAAATTCTAGAGAAGGTTCCAGAAAAAGGCGATTGATCGGTGCTTGCATCCGTCTCACAATCCCGCCCCCACTTTTCAATTTCATTCTTTAACTTCTGCATTCTGCCTGATGGCTTCGCATTCCTCGACGATTAAATTTTCCAGCGTCCTGTTGCGTA
This sequence comes from Rhodopirellula islandica, assembly GCF_001027925.1. Taxonomy (NCBI): domain Bacteria; kingdom Pseudomonadati; phylum Planctomycetota; class Planctomycetia; order Pirellulales; family Pirellulaceae; genus Rhodopirellula; species Rhodopirellula islandica. Next base: position 303,681 of record NZ_LECT01000031.1, read on the forward strand.
CGTTGCACAACACATTGCAACAACGCACCGATTTGGAGGGTCAGCTACGACGCGGCCCGCTTCAAATCAAGGCCGTCCAATCGATGGTCGATGAGGCTCAAGCCCAGGTGAATGCCGCAGCAAAAACGTTGAAAAAGACCCGCATGACCGCGGATGAAAAACAACTGCAACTGCAGTCCCGCGAAGCTCATGTGAAGAACCTGCAGGGCAAACTGAACACGGCAGCCTCCAACAAAGAATTCTCGCTGCTGAAAGATCAAATCGCCGCAGACGAACAAGCCAACAGTGTTCAAAGCGATGAAATCCTGGAAGTCCTCGAACGAATCGACTCCTGTGAGGCGGACCTGAATCGGTCCCAGAAAAAACTCGAACAGGCCCAGGAAGACCAGACCAAACGCTTGAAAGAAATTGAGGCTCGGCTCGAACAAGTTCGTCAAGACCTCGCTCGCATCAATGAACAACTCGCCGTGCACGAAACCGACATTCCCGCGGCAGTGAAAGCGGATTATCGACGACTGGTCGATGCCCGAGGCGACGAGGCATTGGCACCTATCGAACAGGACTCCTGTGGTGGTTGCTACCAAACCTTGACCACGCAAGTCCTCAACCAAGTGATGCTGTCGACCCTGACGCATTGCCCCAATTGCAACGCCTATCTGTACCAGGCTTGATGGGCCCTGAGACCAACAACGATTCGCAATCGGCGTCGCTCACGCCAATCATCGGCGTCATCGGCCCCCCGTGCAGTGGCAAATCAACCGTCGCCCGCCACTTGGAATCCTTGGGTGGCGTGTGGCTGAACGCCGATGAAATTGCAAAAAGCCAACTTCATGAACCTGAGGTCATCGCGGAACTGAGGTCCTTGTTCGGCGACTCAATCCAAACGACCGACGGTTCTCTTTCGCGACAGCGATTGGCGGACCTGGTCTTCGGCGACGACGAAGACTCACTGGCCCGCCTTCGACAACTCGAGGGTGTGCTTCATCCGCGAACGCGGACGATTTTGCAAGCGAGAATTGCCACTGCGAGGACGGAAGGAAAACCGTTTGTGATCCTCGATGTTCCGCTGCTTTTGGAAAGCGGTTACCGGGACACGTGCGACGAAGTGTGGTGTCTGCAAGTCGATCCGGAACGGCACCTTGAGTTGCTCGGGTCTCGCGGTTGGGACCTGGCCGAACTGGAGAGGCGAAGCGCCCGGCAGTGGTCCTGGGAACGCAAACGAGCGGCCAGCACTCGCGTGCTGTCCAACAATGGCACCCCGGATGATCTCCGTCGACTGGTGGAGTCCGAACTGGCGGTCCTTCAACATCGAGACGGAGGGTAGCCACAACCCAGGGTAGTGGACGAGGTCACGAGACCTTGGAAGTGGGTGAGAAACGAGGGACTCGCAGCCTCGTCCACCACCACGGCTCCTCATTCTGGGCGTTGACGCACCACTGGCGTATGCCCTTGGCTCCAGGTGACCTGTTCGCGGCGCCGAGGACTTGCCCAACCCGATTCGCCGGGTTTTCTTTCGCAGTCCGCGTGTTTGAAACGATTCAACCTTCGCTCCCCCGACTGACCCTGGGTCGCCCGACAGGGCAGTCTCTTCGCGTGTCCCAGCACAGCAAAGCGACTGACAACACCGCCACCCTAGAACTGAGAGGCAATTCGCAACATTAACCGCTCTTCCACCGGTCAGTCCAATCGATTCGGGCCCTGAATCTCGTTGGAGTTTGCCAGATCAAACGAATCGCGTCCGATTCAAATTCGGCCGTGATTTGCTAAGCTTCCATCCACCCAAGCCCGCCCTTGGTTCCAGCGTTCTTCGCGTGACAGTTGTCACGTGTGAATCGCAAGGTGCCAATTGCATTCCGTGGTCCTCAGCGTCACCGCTCCGCCATTGTTCCGGCTTGGATTTGCTGTCCCCTCATCCATGTTCGAACCGGAGAACTTGTCATGGCCTTGCTGCGAGAACCCACAGAACTTCAACGCGCCTTGAGCTGGGACCGGATGCTTGCCGCCACTCCGGAACAACGACAACGACTCCAGAACTATCTCTCGTTCCAATTGGCGCTGGCTGGATTGATGCCCCCGGGCGAAGAAGACCAGGAACGTCCCGACGCCGCGTTCCCACGCGAAATGCTGGACAGTTTTCGCGAACGCAACGCGATCCTTCGGCAGCATCAGCCGCCAATTGACCATCGCATCGAATCGTTTTTGGCGACCTACTTCGCGGACGAAGTCGGCAGCGAACCATTGACGCTCCCCAGTCGTTCGTTGAACCTCGACCGTCACGGGATGGCTCGCGAATTGAGTTTGCCACTGGGTGGCAATTGCTTCGAGAATGAACAAGTCAAATCGTACCGCTGCTTCAACGGTGTCTTGAACAACCCACGAGCCGACCGTCGCACCACGGCCGGAACGTTCCACGTGGTGGAAGGCGGATTGCCGATTCCAGGTGACAAACGCGTGGTCCCCAAGAACGTGTTTGTCAATCTGTTCCGCGCCGCGATGCAGCCCCCCGCTGCCGACATGGAGTTGCCCTACACCCACAACTCACCCCACCCCGCTGAATCGTGGGTGTCCTTGATGCTGCGACCGCTGGTTGCCCCGGGCGTTCCCGGCTACAGCGAATCCAAGTCAATGGAAACTCGCTTTTTCGTGCCGGGCAACGATGTCAGCAACCTGGACTTTGTCGAATCGATCTTTGGCAACGCGGGTGATCCGTTGATCGCCGCTTGCGACGCTGGCTTGGACGCCAAGCACTGGAGCGGTCACACCGGGTGTGTGATTTTGGCGACTCACCTGACTCAACTGACGAAAAAAGAACTCGGACTGCCCCACTACGATGATGCAACCGAGCGGCAACGACACGACCGGATGTGCTGGCAATCCGAAACAGAACTCTACAACGACGGAGGTGCGTTCAAGGCCACCTGCCGCAACAGCGATGGCGTGATCGTGACTCTGATCGCAGACAACTACTACGGTTACTGCAAAAAAGAAGTCAAAACCCAACTCAGTTACGCCGCGAACCTGATGGGCAACGCCGAGGAAGAGCACTCGGGCGGAGCCATCGCGTTTGCCTCGTATTCGTTGGGCGATGAATTCCAAGTCAACAGCCGCTTGTACAACGGCCAAACCTTTGCCGACGTCGCGAAACGCTATGGCGATTTCATCGACGTTCAACCGGCGGGCTACGGCATCGACCGCACTCATCCGAGCGTGATCTACATTCCCGAAGACGCCCTGGCAACACTTCGCGAACGCTGCATTCGCTGGACCGATGTGACTGGCAGACAGCAATCCATCCCGTTGTCGCCGGATGAAATCTACATCGCGCCGAGCGGTTACAAAATCCAACTGCAAAAACACCCCTCGGCACCGAGTTGGCGTTTGGTCGGCACGGTCGGCGAAGGTGTCTTCTGCCACAAACCCTGCACGGTCAGTGGCGGCGGCAAGAGCGAAATCAGCAAGAGTCTTCGAGATTACATGCTGTACGGACCGATCTTCGTCAAAGACCACGACGTCGATTTCCAATTGGTCGACGACATCTTCTCCAAAGACTACGGCACACGCTGGTCTGATTCCTACACCGGTCGCACGGACTACACCGAACGCGACAGCCGCAAGGTGCTTGATCCCAATCGCTCGCTGGGCAGCGTGATCAAGTTGCTGACCCCCAGCCCCGAGTACAACGACGACTACAACGCGTGGCTGAAGAGCATTCCCGAGCACGTTTACGCTCTGGCATTGATCATCAAACGCTTCGCTGCACCCGGCATGAGCGCCGATTGGCGAGAGACCTTTGGCGTCGACATCGTCAACGGCTCGCCGGGACACGAACTGAAAATGGGCAGCCGCCCGTTGGTGGGAACTTACCTGCGGGTGGGACTCGAAAACTCGCAGTGGCGGACCTTCAAACTCCGCCAGGACTTCATCGCTTCGTCCAAAGTCCAACGCGAAGATGACATTTCTGCCAGCATCGTTGTTCCCGCGGGCAGCATCGGTGACGTCGGGTCTGCGGTCGCAGAAGCGACCAGCTACAAGTTCGTCGAGAACTGCGAATACCGTTTGTTCCAACGTCCCGACGATGCCATCCATCGTGGCTTGGACAAACAAACCGAAGCGGACTTGGCTGCCCCCGGCAATTTCATCAGCAACTTCGAACCGCTGACCAGCAAGCAAGCACGCGACATCATGCGTGATGCAATCGAGTTCGACAAATTCACTGGCCCGATGGAAGAGTTGCTGCAAACCGCTGCCGAATCCGAAGACGGTTACGTCGTCAGCACCGCCAACCCGCGTTTGGTCGATGGCAAACCGACCAAGAACCCCCGCTACCTGCAGGATCGCCCTGACATGGCGTACCCTCGCGAAACGTACGTGGCGATGCGAGGGATCCAGCTGCATCGCAGACTGGCTGCCGACGAAGCCGTGCTGACACCGGTTGGCGCCGTGCTGTCCGGCCGTCGCAACAATCCACCAGACGCCGAAGCTGGCATCCGCTCGCTGGCGGTTTACTCGCCGCTTCACTACCAGGAACTTCCTGAGTTGGTGATGGACTACGTTTGCTCCCTGACGGGCAAAAGCCCCAGCACGACCGGTGCAGGCAGCGAAGGCGCGTTGACGAAGGGCCCCTTCAACGCCCTGCACCCCGCGATCGATTTGAACGCCGTGATTGTGTCGATGATCCTCACCGACCTGGGTGGCTTCAGCACGCCAGCCGGCCATATCGGCCCCAACCTGGAAGTCGGACACGACATCTCACTGTTGATCCCTGAGGTGTGGTGCCGGATGACCGCCGAAGAACGCGACCCCGGTTGCATGATCGAAGCGGGCATGCTGGAAAAAGTCGAGGACTTTGAGCAAGACGGTCAGAAGATTCCCGCCAGCCGACTCGGCTATCGAATCACCGACAAGTTTGTCCGCACCTACTTGGCTCGCGTTTTCGACAACCCGTCGAAGGTCTTCCCTGAACCGATTTTGCGTCCTGAAAAACAGGACCAAGAATCGTTCGCCGATGGCGTGTTGCAAATCGCGGAAGCACAAGCTCGCGTGGCGCAACATTACCTGAAAGACTCCGGGTACGAGTTGGCTTGCCCGCCGCTGCGTGCTGCCCTGGACATCATGGTGCATGGCAACCACAACGGGAAAACCATCGACCATCCGGACGTCCGTCATCTCTTCACACGCGAATCCTTGATGAGCAGCGAGTGGTATCGCCGTCGCCTGGACGCCAAGCAACAGCGTGACATCGCTCACTGGAAATCGATGCAGCAAAGTTTGCAGACGTTCATCGAAGATCCACTCAACGCCGATGCGACCGAACGACTGAACATGAAGGCTCAGTACGAATATGCCATCCAACAACGCCAATTGGCTGAGTCGGGAGACTATATTGCATCGTTGCAGGGAACTTTGGGCGTCGACCCGATGTCTCCCTCACCCAATGACCCTGTGATGCTGGACCGGTTGGCCAGCGTCTAGCCCGCCATCCCCGCCCGCTGAGTCAACGCATGTTCCGTCCCCGCCTGCTGATCCTATCTGCCGTCGCTGCCTTGTTTTCCGCCCTCTCGGTCACCTCGATCGCGATGGCGGATGACGCCCCCCAGAAACCGACAGCAGATGAAACGGGATTCGTTTCGCTGTTTGACGGCGAATCGCTGGACGGCTGGAAGAAGTCAACCGAGAATCCAGACAGTTGGAAAGTCGTCGATGGGATGCTGGTTTGCGAAGGTGAGCGATGCCACCTTTTCTACACCGGTGAACTGGCTCCCCTGAAGAACTTTCACTTCCAAGCCGACGTGAAATTGATGCCCGGAAGCAACGCCGGCATTTACTTTCACACCAAGTATCAAGCAACGGACTGGCCCAAGCATGGCTACGAATGCCAAGTCAACGTCAGCCACAAAGACCCCAAGAAAACCAGTTCGCTTTACGGGGTCGAGAATGTCGACGCGGAAACGTTGGCAGCCAACGGAATTCGCGACAACGAATGGTACACCCAAGAAATCATCGTTCGCGGCAAACACATTGAACTGAAAGTCAACGGGAAGACCCTGGTGGACTACACCGAACCGAGCGAACAAGAAGCGTTCTCGGATCGCTTCGAACGCCGGTTGGGCGAAGGCACGTTTGCCTTGCAAGCCCACGACCCACAAAGCAAAGCCTACTTCAAGAACCTGCGAGTCAAACCACTCGATGAGTAAATACAACGTGCTGATTGTCGGCTCTGGCGGACGTGAACATGCCCTGGCATGGAAAGTCAAACAGAGCCGTCACGTGCAAACCGTTTTCGTTGCCCCCGGCAACGCTGGCACCGGAATGGATGCGACCAACGTCGACTTGGATCCCGCCGATCACGACGCCGTGATCCAATTCGCGAAAGAAAACCACGTCGGTTTGGTCATTGTCGGTCCCGAGGCTCCTTTGGTTGCTGGCTTGGTCGATGCGTTGACCGACGCGGGACTGCGGGCGTTTGGCCCCAGCAAAGCGGCAGCGGAACTGGAAGGCAGCAAAGTCTTCTGCAAAAACCTGCTGCGGTCCGCCGACATTCCCACCGCGGACTACCGAACGTTCCGAAACGCCGACGACGCGTCGCGTTACATCAAGGATCGATTCAGCGAACCGACCGATCCTGTGAACGTCGTCGTCAAAGCCGATGGCTTGGCCGCCGGCAAAGGCGTCGTCGTTTGCGACACTCGCAGCGAAGCCCTGGAAGCGATTGATCGCATCGCGGCTCGCAAAGAGTTTGGTGCCGCCGGCAAAGAACTGATCATCGAAGAACGACTGACCGGTCCGGAGGTCAGCGTGCTGGCCATCACCGATGGCGAAACGATCGTCACCTTGCCACCGGCTCAAGACCACAAACCAGCCAACGATGGCGACACCGGTCCCAACACCGGTGGCATGGGAGCCTACTGTCCCGCGCCGGTTCTGGACGAAGAAACACTGGCCAAAGTGGAATCCAGCATCTTGGTCCCGATCGTGCACGCGATGAAGCGTTCACGCCGGCCATTCAAAGGCGTGTTGTACGCCGGATTGATGCTGACACCCGCCGGTCCCAAGGTCCTGGAATTCAACGTTCGCTTCGGCGACCCCGAATGCCAACCGTTGTTGATGCGATTGAAAACGGACCTCGTCGATGTCATGCAGGCCGTGGTGGATGGCAAACTCGAAGAAACCGGTCCCCTGGAATTTGATCCACGGCCTGCCATCTGCGTCGTCATGGCCAGCGAAGGCTACCCGGCAGACTATGAGAAAGGCCACGCGATCACGGGGATCGAAGCCGCCGATCAAATGAAAGATGTCAAGGTCTTCCATGCCGGCACTCAACGCGTCGATGGCGAAGTCGTCAACACGGGCGGACGTGTTTTGGGCGTGACCGCAATGGGCGATTCCATCAGCGCCGCCAAACTGCAGGCCTACAAAGCCGTGCGAGAAATACGCTGGCAGGGTGCCTGGTGTCGCAAAGACATCAGTGACAAGGCCCTGGTCACCGCCGAAAAAGCATAGCGTTTCGTCAACATCGAGACTGAGGGTAGTGGACGAGGTCACGAGTCCGTTCAAGTGAGTGAGAAACGAGGGACTCGTAACCTCGTCCACTACGACAAGTCCCTGGCTCCGGCAGCAGAGTTTCCCAACAATCAGTGGTTGAGCAGGCCAGGCGTGTCTTTCTGGGTGACGCGGCGAAAGATGTCCTGCAACAGGATTTGTTCCAGCGTCGTGTCTCGGCCCAAGGGAATCCAACCAAGCGTTTGCGGGTTGTCATCGAAGTCATCCACACGACTGGTTCGAGAACCGTCGTGTCGTTGGCCTGCGGTGGTTTCGGTGGCGTACTGCGTCCGATCCGTGTCTTCCAAGTCCTTTTGGACAATGATCTCGACCGCGTACCCATTGGAGTGCGGCCGAACATGCACAATCGCTCGACGGCGAATGGACTGCAGCGTGCTTTGCAAACGTTCAAAGCCAGGGGAACTGTCTTTTCGCCAGGGTTCCAAGATGGAACCGCCGACTCGGTAGCTGGTCTCGAGCCTGCCCTCCAGCACCGCACCGGGCTGATTGACCACCGGTTGCTCTCGAGAAATCCGAAAGACATCGTCGACTGAATCAACGACTTGCGACCAGAGAAAATCAGCCGGAACGGGCGGCAGATCCAGCGGATTGGGAACGTACTGAGACGGAAAATCGGTTCCGAGCCGATACGCGAGTTGACCGCATCCGGCCGACATCAATGCCAATCCACAAATGGCCATCCACCGCACCCCAAAACCGGAATGTCGAGGCGAGGTTCGGTTTCGAGAGACGTGCTGACTCCGAAGGGGGCGATGCCGTGCTGCGCAATCGGTCATGCCGTCTACCTTTGCATCGCCGGTCGAGCGGAAACCTGAGTCAACGGTTTTGCTCCAGGGAAGTCGTCGGGGTAATACGACCAAACCGGAACACGTTGCCGAACTTCCACCATCACGCTTTGTTGGGCTTCGAGGACCTTCTGTTGACGAAGTATCTTTGAAATTTTGTCTTGCAGTTCCCCGACGGGTGACACACCGGCGTCCTCGCGTTCCAAGACTCGAATGATGTGGAACGCGTCGGTGTCTTCGATGATTTCACTCATCTTGCCAGTTGGCAACGAAAAGATTTGCTGGTCGAGAATCGTCGATGCCAAGGAACCTTGATTGGTCCAGTCGTGCAGACCGCCTGAACTCGCAAACGGCTCTTCACTCTTCGCTTTCGCGACCGCTTGCATGCTGCCCCCGTACAAGGCTTCGCGGCCCATTTCAGAGACCGCTTTCATCGCGGCTTCGCGCGTTGGATGATTGCTGAACATGACCGTCAACTGCTCCCAACGAGCACGTGCCTTGTGTTCGTAATCCGAACGATGCTCTTGGTAGTACAGGACGATTTCTGCCAGCGAGATCGACGGGTCTTTGTTGACTTTGCCGCGGATGTACAAGTGCCCGAGCATTTGATCCATGAATTCTCGTTGGCGAAGAGCGAGCGACGAACCTTCCTTGCGAAGAAGCTCATCCAGCTCGGCAGTGGAATCCACTCCCGCCTTCTTTTTCAGGCCGGGCAACTCCGTTTCGAAGAACATCTGACGAGCCTTGGCGGCCATCGTCGCTTCCGCTTCCCGACGTTTGTCCGCTGCCTGGGTGCCGACTTGATCGAGCAAGAATGCTTCGCGAAGCATCCGGGTTTGAATGGTTTGAGCCAGCAGGCTGCGCGTCATCCGCAACTTCACGTAGTGCAGTTCAGCCTCCGGCACTTCGGTTTTGGCCTGGGCGAGCATCCGAGTGAGTTCCGAATCGACCTTGGGTTTCAATTCACCCAGCAGAATCCGTCCCTGTCCAACCACCGCCAACACGGTGGCCGGGTCGGTTGGAAGAGGCATGCTCTTCGCTGCTTCCACTTCTGCTCGGGAGGGCAACTGCGCATGCGCAGGCGGCAAAGCCATGACGGTCACCCCAATCACCAACGCAACCCAAGCGAAACAACGAGGGACGACGAGATGGCAGGGCGAAGGCATGGTGACCCCAATTCGCAACGGAAACAAATGAACAAGGTCGGCTTGTAAAGAAACCGAACCCACGTTGGCAACCGCGATTTGGTGACAATCAAGGGATGAGCCACGGTTTTCCAATCCCAAACCCCTGGTGACGCATTGCTGGCACCGCCGCCAGCCGAAACAATGCGGGAAACGCTTTCCGTGAAACTGCTCCGCTTCGATTGAATCAACGCCATGGATTATCGCCCCGTTCAACTCGACGACGCCCTGGAAAATGACCTGCGGCAATTGGTGCGTCTCTCAATCGCAGAAGACTTGGACATCGCCGTTGACTGGACCACCGTGGCGATGATCGCTCCCGAACGCCGCGGAGCATGCCAAATCGTCCCACGTTGCACCGGGATCGCCGCCGGAATCGCGTTGGCCCCGTGGATCGTCGATGAATTCGATGCCGACCTGAAAGTGGACGTTTTGATCGAGGAAGGCGCCCCGCTTGTTCCCGGCCAGCCGATCGTGCGTTTGTCCGGGTCCGCTCGAGATTTGCTGACCAGCGAACGAGTGCTGCTCAACATCCTTTCGCGTTTGTGCGGCGTGGCGACGCTGACGGGACAGTACGTTGACGCGATTGGCGAACACCCCGCCCGTCTGTATGACACTCGCAAGACCACCCCCGGTTGGCGTCGGTTGGAAAAGTACGCCGTTCGCTGTGGAGGCGGCCACAATCATCGAACGGGGCTCTACGACGGATTCCTCATCAAAGACAACCACCTCGCACTCGGACGCAGCGAGCACGATCCGTCATCGACGTTGACCGCTGGCGAAGCCGCCACCCGGGCCGTGGCGATGCGAGGAGCCAGCGTCAATCAGCTGGTGGCACCGTCGATGATCGAAATCGAAGTCGACACCCTGGAGCAGTTCGAGCAAGTCGCCCTGACCGGCATCGATATCGTGCTGCTGGACAACTTTTCGCTGGATGACCTGCGTCGCGCCGTGGCACGGCGAGATGAACTGGGGGTGGCGGTTGAGCTGGAAGCGTCGGGCAACGTCACGATCGATACGATCGGCAAGGTCGCTGCGACTGGTGTGGACCGGATCAGCAGTGGAGCTTTGACCCATCAAGCCACTTGGTTGGACCTGGGAATGGACTGGCTGGACGGGTTCGCAACCTAGTGTTGGGGAAATCAGGCCGTTGGTAGCGGTCATTCACTTCCTCTTTGTACACCGACCATGCCGTCACCTCACTCGGACGCCTCTTCCGCATCGTCGAACTCTGCGAATTCAGCTCAATCCGTTTCGATTTTGGGCAGTCGTCATTGGTACGACTTTGTTCAACCATGCCTGGATTCCGCCTCGATTTTGGCTTCCTTGGTGCTGGTCAAGTTCGCTGCACGAGGCCATGTCGACGACGCCTCGTTCGCAATGGGGTTGATTGCCGTGATCGTGTTTTTCCTGAGCAGCCAGCTCACGGGACTGCAACGAGGTGACCGTCGTGGTTGCACGGACAGCGAAATCATTCGCGTTCTGGCGACCTGGACGCTGACGATCTTGGTCCTGAGTGTCCTCGCCTTCGCAACCCGCTACGGCCCATACTTCTCCCGCTCTGTGATTCTGTCCTGGTGCGTGCTTTGCCCCGCGATGATTGGGCTGACTCGAATGTGCTTGCGAATCGTGCAAGTTGGCTTGCTGCACCGCGGTGTCGGCACGCGGCGTGTCGCCATTGCAGGCTGCAACACACTCGGACACCAAACTCAAACCAACATTGAATCGGACTCGTCACTCGGTCTGCAATTCGCCGGTTTCTATGACGATCGCAATTTGTCTCGGGACGCCAATGCTGCGGATGAAACTGTTTCCGTTGACAACAGCTCAAAGCAAGCCTCCACGGCGACGGTCGCCGCGAGCACCTTGCAGGGCGACCTCAACGACTTGATCGCAGCGGCGCGATCGGGCGAGGTCGAAACCGTGTTGGTGACACTTCCGATGCGAGCTGAAAAACGGATTCGTTTTCTCTTGGATGAGCTGAGCGATTCGACGGCGTCGGTCTACATTGTCCCGGACTTCTTCGTGTTCGAACTGCTGCATGCTCGCTGGACACAAGTCGGTGGTTTACCAGCCGTCAGCGTCACCGAATCACCGATGTTCGGCATCGATGGGGTCGCAAAACGCGCGGCGGATCTGATCCTCGCAACCGCCGGTTTACTCGCCATTTCGGTTCCCATGTTGATCATCGCCGCGGCCGTCAAGCTGACTTCGCCCGGTCCGGTGTTTTTTCGTCAGCGTCGATACGGGCTGGACGGCCAAGAAATTCGAGTCTGGAAGTTCCGCTCCATGACGACCTGCGACGATGGAGCGGTCGTCAAACAAGCCACCGCCAACGATTCGCGAATCACTCCCCTGGGAGCAATCCTTCGGAAAACCAGCTTGGATGAGCTGCCACAATTGTTCAACGTGATCGAAGGGTCGATGTCCTTGGTCGGTCCGCGGCCTCACGCCTCCGCCCACAACGAACAATATCGCGGTTTGATCCGTGGTTATATGATGCGGCACAAGGTCAAACCGGGAATCACCGGCTTGGCTCAAGTCAACGGCTGCCGCGGCGAAACAGAAACGGTCGACAAAATGGAACAACGGATTCATTTCGATCACCAATACATTCGCTCTTGGTCGCTGTTGCTCGACATCCGCATTCTGTTCCGGACACTGCTCGTCGTTTGGAAACAACCTGAAGCCTACTGATTCAACCCCTCGCATCGATGTCACATGTTCCCTTTGCTGCTCATCGATGGATACAACGTGATCGGGCCAGTGGCCCCTCCGTCACGTGGTGCGTCGGCGAATTGGTTGCATGACGAACGTCAACTGTTGCTGAACCGACTTTCGGAACATCTGACCGATCCCATCCGCAGTCGAACATGTGTGGTCTTCGACGCACGCAACCCGCCACACGGCGTGAACGATCGGATGTCATTTGCCGACATGGACGTTCGTTTCGCCGTCGGCTACCCCGAAGCCGATGATTTGATCGAAGAGATCATCTTCGCGCACCCCACGCCAAAGTCACTGACCGTGATCTCGTCGGATCACCGATTGCAGGCGGCCGCCAAACGCAAAAAAGCGTTGCCACTCGATTCCGAGGAATGGCTGGACGCTTTGCTGGAAGGGGAAATCCGCATGGTCAAAATCCCCAAGGCGACATCGAAACGCAAGTCGAAAAAGAAGCCCAGCAACCCATCGAGTGAACGACCGGACGCCGCGCCGCCGAGCGGCCCCAACTTGGATGCGATGCTCGACACCGATGAACTTCAGAAGTGGCTGGAGCAGTACGGTTCTGACTGAGAGCGAGGCGGACGCGACTTCCGTCTCTTTCACTCTGTGTATGCTGTTGGCTTTTGTGAACCGAAAACACTTTCTGATTTTGCACTCTTGGCGGATTTGGCTCGAATGATTCTGTCGTTGACTCGTGGACTTGCTGCGTGCGGATGCCTCGCGATGGCATCCGTCTCCCCTTTGCTAGCCGATGGACCGGCTGACAACCAAGCTGAAAACGTGCGTCCGATCCCACCACCCGGAATCGACCTCGACACCGATCCACTGGACTCGCTGCGATCCAAGGCAACCTTGGTTCGTGACCGTTGGCAACAACTGGTCGAGGCCGCAGCCTCCCCCAAACCAAACACCACCGAAATGGCCCGGTTGCTGGACCTCGAACCCGAGGTCTTGGTGTTTCCACGGGCGGTCGAGATGTCCATCGAGCAATCGATTTTCTACTCACCGAAAGCATTGGCCGACGCGGAGCGATTGCTAAACATGGCCAACGATCGCATTGATCGAATCGCGGCCGGTGCCTCCTGGGCCGAGGTGGTGGGACTGGAAACGAGCAACAAAAACCAACTGATTGCAGGTGGCTATCGATCCAAGATCGACGATTCGTTTCAACCCTACGGTGTCGTCGTCCCAGCGAACGTGAATGCCGTTGACGCGCTGCCCATCCGCTTGGACATCTGGTTGCACGGGCGAGGCGAAAAGTCGTCTGAGTTGGCGTTCTTGAGCAAACACAGCAACGATCCGGATCGCTACCGGGCCGGCAATGAACCGATGCCCGAGTCCGCGATCGTGGCCCATCCCTATGGTCGCTACAGCAACGCGTTTAAGTTTGCGGGAGAGATCGATGTCCTCGAGCTTCGCGATTATTTGCAACGCCGCGTTGCCATCGATGATCGACGCATCGCGATCCGAGGGTTTTCGATGGGTGGCGCGGGATGCTGGCAATTCGCGACGCACTATGCGGATCAGTTTTTTGCGGCCACGCCCGGCGCTGGTTTTTCAGAGACGCCATGGTTCCTAAAAGTGTTCCAAGGCGAAGACGCGGCCGGGACCGCTCCCTCCCATCAAAAAATGTTGTGGCAGCTTTACGACTGCCCGCCCTGGGCGAGCAACCTGCGGAATTTGCCAACGATCGCGTACAGCGGCGAAATCGACCGCCAGAAACAAGCCGCTGACGTGATGGAATCAGCGTTGTCAGAACAAGGAATCGACTTGGTGCATTTGATCGGTCCACAAACCGCTCACGAGATCCATCCCGATGCTCAACAAGAAATTGCCAGACGGCTGGATTTGATCGAACGACAGGTTGCACCTGGTGTCCCCCGCAACGTCCACCTGACAACGCTGACCTTGCGTTACTCGCGGATGCACTGGATCGAAGTCACTGGAATGGAGCAGCACTGGACGCCAGCAACGATCGATGCATCCGTGCTGACCAAACCCGCTGGTGACGACGATCAGATCATGATCGAGTGCGAAAAGGTGACTCGATTGCGAGTGAACTTTGATGCCGGCCAATGGCCGGGAAAACCATCTGGACGCATTGGCGTGATGATCAATGGCAACCAAGTCGTTGATACCAACACCGGTCCAATGGTGGGATCGGATCGATCGCTCGCGGCTGAGTTCATGTTCGACGGAACGTGGAAGGTTGCCACCGATGATTCCGCATCGATTCGCAAACGACCTGGTTTGCAGGGTCCCATCGACGATGCCTTGATGGATCGATTTGTGTTTGTGCTGCCATCAGGAACCTCTGAAGATCCCGTCGTCGAGCAATGGATCCAGGATGAATCCAAGCACGCGATGGACCATTGGCGACTGCACTTCCGCGGCGACGTGCGTGTCGTCCAAGACACCGATGTGAACGCAGAGATGATGGCGGATCAAAACGTGATTTTGTTTGGTGATGCCAGCAGCAACCAAGTGATCGCCAAACTGTTGCCTCAACTGCCGCTGCAGTGGACCAAGGACAGAATCAGCATCGGCACCAATCAGGTCAGCCGTGCTGGACATGTGCCAGTGATGATCTATCCCAACACAGAAAGCCCGAATCACTACGTCGTGATCAACAGCGGATTCACGTTTCGCGAGTACGACTATTTGAACAATGCTCGCCAGACCCCCAAGCTACCCGACTGGGCGTTCTTGGATGTCAGCGAAGGTTCCACGTCCCGCGACCCTGGCAAGGTGATCGCGGCGGGCTTCTTCGATGAATCATGGCAACCGAAGTGACGCGCTGCAGTGTGAGGGTTTGATGACCATCTCGTTGGGAACGCACGAAAAACCGCTCGTTCGAGGCCTCCCGATTGGCGTTCAAAACCCCAGTGAGTATGGTGACTGCCGTCCCCAGATTCACCTCCCAATGCCTGTCGGTTGACTCACGGTTTCTTCGTTGCACGTTCATCACACCTTCATCCGGTCTCCATCTCGCTACTGGATGGCGTTGGGATTGGTGATGCTTGCATGGGTGAGCGTCGGACTACAGTGGGGTGAGCATCACAGCCACCCGATCGCGCCGTCGACCGATTCGATTCCACCTCCATTGGAATCCAACCTTCCTGCGTCGCGTCTCGCTGAATTGCCTTCTCATCCACATTCGCATGGCCACGCTCATTCGCATGCTGGCGGGCACTCGCATCACGGCGGGCATTCGCATTCACACGATGCCTCCCATTCTCACGAGACGGAAACGTCGCACGTCGAAGGCGAAATCGTTGGCAGTCATCTGCACTCGCACATTCGTTTCTTCGGCATGGAATTCATCGTGCTCACGACGACGGAGCAACACGAACGAGACTCTGTCTCCATGGGACTCCACCAACGCACGAAGAACCTCGTTCTTCGGGTGCTTCTGATCCGAAGTCCGCTGCCACCGACTGGCGATCATTTTCTGCGATCACACCAGAGCGATTGGATGTTGCTTGCCAATTCGCTCGTCCCAGGATGCGAACACGCGGAACCCTTGGTTCCGCCTCCTCAAGCGATTTGACTGTCGCTTTCTTTCGTGTCCCTTGGGGTTGATGGCATTCGATTCGTTGATGCCTCAATCTCACCCTGCGTGTTCCGTGTTTTTCGCGATCCGATGCCGCATGCTCTGTGCGTTGTCTGGGTCGGCGTGCGCGAGCGTGCAATCTCAAACAAGCACTCAAATACATGTCCTTCTTTCACCGAAACCACTCTCGTCTCCGCCCCCGCAGTCGATTCCATCATGGCAAGCAAACCGGATTCACCCTGGTCGAATTGTTGGTCGTGATCGCCATCATTGGCATCCTGGTCGGGCTCTTGTTGCCAGCCGTGCAGGCTGCCCGCGAAGCTGCCCGGCGAATGTCGTGCAGCAACAACCTGAAACAACTCGCGTTGGGGCTCCACAACTACGAATCGAGCTTCCAACAGTTTCCGCCGGGATACCTGCACAAATTCGGCGAACCAGGAGCGATGTATCTTGCCAACCACCAAGGTTTTTCTTGGGGAAGTGCGATCCTGCCCCATATCGAACAAGCAGCCCTGTACGACACGATCCACTTCGATCGACCCACCTTTGACATCGAGAACTTGTCTGCACGAGAAACATCGCTTCCCACTTTCCTATGTCCGTCGGACACCTATTCCGAAGGAGAGTTTGTCGTCCGTGATGACACCCTGACACCGATCCTTCAATATGCCGGTGCGTCGTATGCGGCGAACTGGGGTCCATCCACTGCAGCGGTCAATTTGGACGACACGCCGCTGGAAAGTGACGGGGTGTTCTTTCGCAACAGCAACTTGAGGCATGCGGACATTCTTGATGGGCTGTCCAACACGTTGGCGTTGGGGGAACGAACCAACGGCCCGCTTCCCGTCAGCACGCCATCCCCCGGCGGACACAGCCATTTCGAAACCGCCTGGTTCGCTGCCGTGCACGACCGAGATGAGTTCGAAGACGACCATGGTCACATGGTACTTTTCGAAACTCAATTTCGTCCGAACCAACTCGATGGCGATGACAAGGGGCTCTCGGCTCCTCATGTCGGTCTCGCTCAGTTCGCGTTGTGCGACGGCAGCGTGCGTGCGATCACGCAAGAAATCGATGCAGAAATCTATAACGCCCTCGGCAGCCGGAATGGGGGTGAAGTCATCGATTCCAACGGTTTCTGAATCGTTCTGCGAATGGTTGGGATTCGTTTTCATCCGATTCGAATGACCAGCCAAGCAGGTACGCAGGAATGATTGGGCATAATCATGTGAGCCGTTTGGGCGTTAGGCTGGGCTGCGAAATGTTTGATGTTGGCGTTCGGATAGCGAATGCAATTTTTCTTCCGGCTCGCTGTCTTTCTTCATCCCGGTAGGGATGTCAGATGGTAGCCGGGGGTTGCTGCGTAGCAGCGTACCCCCGGAAACCGAGCGTCCCCAAAAACACTCTCCATCCCGCCGTGGCCATCGGCCACGGCGGGATGGAGAGTGGCGGCGTGGGCTACAGGTCCGTCGGTGGCGCGATCGCTTACCGACGGCTACCATCTGAAATCCCTACCGGGATGAAAACTTGCGTAAACGAATGCGTTCCGTCACACCAAATATTTCGTAGCCCAGCGTCAGCCCCGGTTTTGCGTGGGAACCGTGGCGAACGCCAAACGGCTCACTTGCCCGATGACACCTGCGTAACTGCTTAGGGTTTTCTCAACCCGTGTGCTGAAAACGAAGCGAATGGGACACTCGGTGGAATCAAGTCCGCGACAGCGTCGTCGATTCGATTTCGCTCTCGCGCCGGATGGCGGGCCCACGATTGTCAGCGCAATGTGAAATCATCCGATCTGAGCTGGTTGCCATTTGAAAGCCTATCCCGCTGGGCGAATCCATGTGGCACAATGAGGACGCTGATCTTTTCATTCGAAATGGAGTTTCTCAGATGAGCGAACCATCTGATGCACTGGAACTGAAGCCTATCGCTGGCGTTGTCCAGGATCCCAACGAAGTCCCGGTGGTCGTCCACAGCGACGTCAAAGGGGCAATCGAGGACATGACGTTTCTCCAAAAGTCACTGCTCTTCGCTGAGCTTGCGATGGTCGCTTACAACGATCGGCGTGAAGCCACTGTCGCAGCGGCGATGATCGGCTTCCCCGATGTCACGTTCTTTGATCACGACGGTTCGCAGGCATACCGCTTTCGCAACGATCAAGATTGCGTGATTGCCTGTCGCGGCACCGAACCGAACGAATGGAACGACATTCGAGCGGACGCAAACGCCGCCTCGGTCTTGGCTGAAACAGCTGGCAAAGTTCACCGCGGGTTCAAAACCGAGGTCGACGACCTGTGGCCGATGCTCGAGACTGCGTTGGTCGGCAATGAGCAACCGGTTTGGTTCTGCGGCCATTCGCTGGGTGGTGCCATGGCAACCATCTGTGCGGGGCGATGTTATCTGTCCCACATCCAATCGGTACCACGAGGGTTGTTCACCTACGGGAGTCCCCGTGTCGGTGACAAACGATATATCAATTTCGTTCAGTTGCCCCACTATCGCTACGTCAATAACAACGACGTTGTGACCCGCGTCCCACCCGCTTGGATGGGTTATCGGCACTGCGGCACGGAAGTGTATATCAATCGAAACGGGCGGATCGGTCACTTGGGGATGATCCGAAAACGACGGGACCGCTGGCACGGGTTCTTGCGTGGCCTGAGGCGGTTTCGAATCGATCACTTCAGCGACCATCCGCTGCACAACTACATCGATCCCATCTTGGAAGCCGTTCGCGACGAGCAGGATGCGATGGGGCGTGGCGAAAGCCCCGTCGATGCTTCAGACTTGACGGGACAAAAATCTGAAACCGAAGCCTCCTGACGGACACCCCATGAATTCGCCTTCGCCGAATCCATCCGAAAACCGCCCTTCGCAACCATCCGCCTCCGATCGCTTCGCACGCGAACCGGAGGTCGTTCAAATTGGCGGCGTCGAACTCAAACTGGCTCATCCCTATGAGGCGGCCAGTGACTGGATTGGCCAGCACGAACTGCTGATGCAGTTGCTGGCGTGCTGGTTGACGGTGGACGAATCGGATCTCCCGCTCACCCCTCGCTTGATCGGTTCCCCAGGGGTCGGCAAGACTCAGCTGGCGATTGCCGCCACCAAACGCCAGGGGCTGCCCCTGTACATCTACCAGTGCACCGCGGACACACGCCCCGAGGATTTGCTGATCACCCCCGTGCTCAGCCGCGGTGGCGAGATCGCCTACCACGCATCGCCACTGGTCACCGCCATGATCACGGGCGGCGTTTGCATTCTGGACGAAGGCAACCGCATGAACGAAAAGTCATGGGCCTCGCTGGCACCGCTTTTTGATAGTCGCCGCTATGTCGAATCAATCGTTGCGGGAATCACGATCCCCGCCTCCGACGAATTCCGTTCGGCCGTGACGATGAATCAGGACGAGTCGACATTTGAGATTCCCGACTACATCCTCAGTCGGCTGCAACCAACGCTGCAGGTAGGGTTCCCTAACAAGCAAGACGAGATGGCGATCCTGCAGTACCACCTGCCGTTCGCCGAGCCAGAAATGCTCGCATTGACCGTCGATTTCTTGCAGCGGTCCCACGAGCTGAAACTGGATTTCTCTCCGCGAGACGGCATCAACCTGCTGCGATTCGCGATCAAGCGGATGAAACAAAACCCATCGCACCCGGTCGCCCACGATGCCGCCTGGCAAGAAGCCCTGGAGAAATGCCTGGGCGACGAAGCCGTTGACTTGGAATCCCTCGCAGAACGCCGCAAACGCACCCTCGGCGGCGACGCCGTCCCCTTGGGGCTCGCAGACCTCTTCTTCGACGCCGACGACCCACTGCACCCCGATCGCGAAGACGAGGACGACGACGACCTGATTTAGCTAGGCGACGTTCCCCACGACGGCCCCGTCCGGGACCGTCGTGGGGATGTCGATATAGTCCCTCGCTCACGGCGTCGGGTTGCGATTTCGCCGGGCTTGGCAGCCCATCTGTCGTGCTCGACTGCCGACATCGCCCCGGACGGGGCCGTCGTCCTTAGCTCGGGGCGGAAGCCCCGAGATGGATGTCAAAAAAACAAATGGTCGCCCCGGAGGGGCCGTCGTGGGGATGTGGTCTGGTTCCTCGTTCACACGTCGGGGTCCATTCTGTGTGGACGAGCACCTTGAACGAACCGACCTGCCTCAACCACCTCGCCCCCAAGCCCCGGTTACGAATCGCCGCCGAATGACTATCTTGTGGCGTCTTCAAGACTTCTCTTTTTTGGCTCGTTCTTTCGTCGGTGTCTGGTCCTATGTCGCAAAATGCGGAATCCGTCTCGCCCATTCGCCTGGCTGTTGGTGGCGACCATGCCGGTTTCGCTCTGAAACAACTCGTTGTCGAGCGTTTTGGATCGCAGGTCGCCAGCCTGATCGACTGCGGGACCGATGACGAGACCTCCTGTGACTACCCCGATTTCGCCGTCGAAGTCGCGGAGCGAATCAACAGCGGAGAAGCCGACCGCGGCCTCCTGATTTGTGGCAGTGGTGTCGGCGTCAGCGTCGCCGCCAACAAGATCACTGGTATCCGGGCCGCCATCTGCCACGACACCTATTCCGCTCACCAGGGCGTGGAGCACGACGACATGAACGTGCTGTGCATCGGCGGCCGGATCATCGGCAGCGAACTGGCCTACGAGATCATCTCATCGTTCCTGAAGGCCAACTACACGCCCGAAGAACGTCACCAACGTCGCCTCAACAAAATCCTGGCACTCGAGTGCGACTGATCCGGACTGGAGCGAGACGTCGCGAACAACTCCAATGCGAGCGTTCGCGAACGAACCGTTATGCCGAGCGAGGGTGAGCCTTCTCATAGACCTGCCGCAGATTCGTCGCGCTGACATGCGTGTAGATCTGCGTGGTCGTCAGCGACTTGTGGCCAAGTAGTTCTTGGACACTGCGAATGTCCGCGCCGCGATCAAGCAAATGAGTCGCGAACGAATGACGCAACGTGTGAGGACTGGTTCGGGCATCCAACTCCGCCTTGGCGATGTATTTCTCCAGCATCCGCCCCACGCTGCGAGTGGTCAGGATGTTGCCAAACCGATTGACGAACACCGGCGCTGATCGGCCCAGCTTCTCCGACTCCGGCGATCGACTGCGACGACCGGCATAAGCCTGGATCGCCTTGATCGCGAAAGATCCCAACGGGCTGATGCGTTCCTTGCGACCTTTCCCGCGAACCCGCGTGATCCCTTGCGAGAAATCCAAGTCACCATCGCGCAGCCCCACCAATTCGCTGACCCGCAGGCCTGACGAATACATCGTCTCCAGGATCGCTCGGTCGCGAAGTCCCGCTTCGCTGATTGCCGGTGGTGCGACCAACAATCGCCCCACCTCGTCACTGGTCAAGACATGCGGAAGCTTCCGATTGCTGCGTGGATTCCGCAGCGGCTTGGCCGGGTTGCTGCTCGCCAGCCCTTCCCGCATCGCGAACTTGAAGAAACTTCGCAGCGAAGCCAGTTTTCGAGAGATCGTGCTGCGAGCGTAACCCGCCTGCTGAAGCGCTGCCTGAAATTTCCGCAACTGCTGCGGTGTCAGCGAGTCCAGCTGGACCCGACCGATGTCTGACTGACCGATCCATTCCGCGAAGGCGAACAAGTCTTCCCGGTACGCTTTGATCGTCAAATCTGACGCGTTGCGTTCGGTCGCCATGTGCTGCAGAAATCGAGTGATTGCCGTGCGCAAAACCGAGGCTCACTGCTGACGGAAAGAATCAAACAAAGTCATCGATGGAAAGCGAATCGAACTCGGCACTGGCCGACACTTCGTCGTCCACCACAACGGTTTCGCGAATTTTGCGAGACAACATTGCCGCGTCGTACCACGAAAAGTCCAGCTCGGGGTGGGCAGCAAACCGCGCCAACTGGCGCAGGGTCTCGTCACGGTTCTCGTCGTCGAACAAGAAGATGAAACGTTCTTCGCCTTTGACCAAGGCCAACACGTTGACTTCCTTTTCCATCGTTTGATCGTCCTGAGTGCGAATGTCGCGGGTCCGGAGAAACTTCCGTTGGCGGAGTTTCCCGCGATGCTGCTCAGTATCGGCTCACGGGCCAGCGCAGAATGAGGTCGCTTTGGTCCCGACCGCCCCGGGACTCCAACATTTCGACGATATGCAAGTGACAACAGAAACGAATGAAATCATCGCTACGTTTGACATAACCCTGCCAAGCCATCCCGCGTGCGTCATCCCCCGTCTCAACGTAGTCTTCCAAACGCTGCGTGAAGTACGGATCATCCCCGCGATACAACCGAGTGTGTGAGAGCACCGGGTCATGCTGGGCGATCATCGGAGGTGGCGTCATGGCGGGCGGATCCGGAATCAAATCGGTCGGATCAGGCCAAGCCGGTGGCAGTGGAGCAACGCTCGCAAAGCCTTCGGAACCGCACGACTCTTCGAACATCATTCCATTGGGATCCATGACGCTGAGATTCATGGCACTGCCATCCACGATTCCATCGCCTTCCCAGTCCAAGTCCTCTTCCCAAACAACGTTTCCGTCGTTGATCGATGGTGCCAGGTTGGGACTGACCACCTGATGCTCAGCCACTTCGGCCTGGTACGAGTGATGATCGACCAAGCGAATCACTCCGGCTGATTCGGGGTCTTTTGACAAATTGTCCTCGCCGAACGGATCCACGCCCTTTCTCAGTGGGTTGGAATTCGCAAATTCTGGCTCAGCCGAAGCGTCTGACTCCGTCGTCTGCTCAACCGGTGAAGCTTCCGAGATCCGCTGGGGCGTTTGCGTTTTCAGTTGGCTGCGAGCCAGTTCGAATTCCGCTTCCCGCACAATCCGAGCTGGAATCTTTTCTTCGCCTTCCGTTCCCCAAGGCAAACCGTAGCCGGGCGGGATCGCGTGAAACCCTTCGTTGGCAGCGTACCAATGGACGGTCATTCCCATTCGCGGTGGGTAATACGCGTCGAAGTCCGTGATCGATCCAACCACAATCGCTTCGACGTCCATCATCTGGGCCAATCGTTGGAAATCCGCTCCCACACGAGGTTCGCCGTACTGCATCGAATAGGCACGGTACTGCGTCGAGGTGACGCCCACCGGCAACACTTCAAAACCGGGAATCGCTTGCAAAGCCGCGTAGTACGAACGAGCAACCTCGTCACCATCCACGTTGGGTTGGTGGCTTTGGTTGTAGAACGGCAGCACCGCCACCCGCTTCATTTGCGGAAACGGATTGTGCAGTGTGTCTCGCTGGCGCGTTTCCGGAACCAGCGTGCAGCCACTCAGCAGCGAAACGCTCAGGCACACGCACACCGTGGTGATGCGAGTCCAAGCGGACGCGAATAAGAATGTCATTTGGCGAGCCATGTGTTTCACGATCGACCCCTCGGTCATCGCGCAATGTCTCCACCCCCACCACTCTTATCGGCCCACTGCCCGCCCTCTCTTCACCCCAATCCGAAAATTCCACGCATTTCCCCTCACCGGTCGATTTCGCGGATCGGAGCCGAGACTCAACCGAGGCGTCGTCGCTGCTTTCCAATGAGTTCATTCGCCCCTCGTCCCCAGGCTCTGCCTGGGAACGCACTGCCCTCGAGGCTCCCGCCTCGCCACCCCACCACTCGCCAGGCAGGAGCCTGCCATTCATCGGGTGCCCAGGCAGAGCCTGGGAACCAGCCAAAAAGCCCTCATCCCTCGTCCCCAGGCTCCCGCCTGGGAACGCACTGCCCCCGAGGCTCCCGCCTCGCCACCCCACCACTCGCCAGGCAGAGCCTGCCATTCATCGGGTGCCCAGGCAGAGCCTGGGAACCAGCCGAAAAGCCCTCATCCCTCGTCCCCAGGCTCCCGCCTGGGAACGCACTGCCCCCGAGGCTCCCGCCTCGCCACCCCGCCACTCGCCAGGCAGAGCCTGCCAATCATCGGGTGCCCAGGCAGAGCCTGGGAACCAGCCGAAAAGCCCTCATCCCTCGTCCCCAGGCTCCCGCCTGGGAACGCACTGCCCCGAGGTTCCCGCCTCGCCACCCCACCACTCGCCAGGCAGAGCCTGTCATTCATCGGGTGCGCAGGCGGAGCCTGGGAACCAGCGAAGACGCTCAACCTCGTCTGGGCGAAGTCGCGGCGGCCTGCTAAAATCCGCCTCGCCGGATGGGTGGCCGAGTGGTCGAAGGCTCTAGTCTTGAAAACTAGCGTAGGGGAGACCTTACCGTGGGTTCGAATCCCACCCCATCCGCTTCTTCTCTCACCGCTCGCGGCGGACAAACGGCCGAGACTGTTCTCGGCGGGTCACGCGAACCGCATCGGTTGCGAATCAGACCAGCAGCGGCTGCAACAATTGCCGCCGGGTCACCACGCTGCCAATCTTGCCACTTGGTTCGTACAGCACCGCGACGTCGCTGTGAGCGTCGTACAAACGCAGCAGCAACCCCAAGTGCCGGTCCGTCAAGGAACCGCGAACGATTGGCAGCGGCGTGGGAACCTGATCCTGGTGCACCAAGTCCGCGTAGCGATAAAAGCCGATGATCCGCCCTTTCCGACGCACCAAGATGATCGGGTGATTCTGCCGGCGAGCCTGACGACGAGCAAGTTCCAAATCCACCGGGGAATCCACCACCGCCAAACGCTCCGGCCGCACACCGAACTGAACCGCGGAACCGTTGCCAACATCAAACACGTTCTGAGCCAAATTCCGTTGACCCGCAGCGAGAATCCCGGCGTCCTGGCCCGCTTGCAACACCTGGTCCAAGTCACCGCGAGCCATCGAGAGCCGCAATCGAAACGGTGTTTCGCCCGTCAATTTCTGAAGCGCAGTCCCCAGCAAACTCAACAGCAGCGAGATTGGCGCGAACACGATCGTTGCCAACAACAACAACCACCGCGTGCCTCGAAGCAATCGATACGGCGCCTGATAAAACAGATGCTTGGGAAGCAACTCCCCAAACACAAACACAACGGGCGTCATCATCACCGTGGCCGCCAATTCAATCGCTTCCCCGCCACCAACCAACGTCCCGACGAACATCACGATCGCCAAACTGGTCAAGTAATTGGCCAAGTTGTTCCCCACCAGCGTCGTGGCCACGAAGATCGCAGGATGATTGATCATCCACACCAGCCCGCGACCCGCGAAGGAACCACTCAGTCCATCCAGCACCAACCGTGTTCGCGAAACACGATACAGCCCGGTCTCGCTTCCACTGAAGAAGGCCGACAGTGCCAACCCGATCAAAAAGATTCCCATTGCCATCATCATGAGGAAGGTCGCTCCGATTCGGGACCCAACCAAGCTTCGATCCAAATCCCGTCTTCGTCCTCCTCCGTGACCACCAATTCAAACTCCGCCAACGGAGCCACATCGCCAGCCCGTGGCACACGTTCGTTGTGACGTTGGATGTGCCCGCCAACCGTCGCGGTGCGTTCCTCCGGCAGATCAATCCCCAACGTTTTCGCGAGCGCTCGCAGGCTCGTCGAACCTGGCATCCGAAAGTGATTGCCACCCAAGCGTTTGATTTGGTCTTCCGCTGCGTCCAACTGATCCGTGCTGGCCAGCACACCTCGCAAGATGTCATCGACGGTGAGCGCTCCGACAACCTCGCCGAATTCATTGACAACGACCGCCACACTGATTCCCTGCTCGTCCAACTGGTCGTAAACCTGCGCTATTTTGGCGGACCACGGGACGTGCAACACCTGCTCCACTGCAGAAGGCAAATCATCGATCTGCTGTGGCCGCAGCAACCGCACTGCGATCGAACCAAGAATCGTTTGCCCCGAAGTGTCCTCTGGATCCGCCACCATCAGATAGCCTCCCGGGGGCGAACCTTCACCCAACAACGAGGTCTCCAAAGGTGGCGAAACAATCATCAGTTTGCTGCGTGGACGCATCATCTCATCGGCTTGAATTTCCGCCATCATCACCAAGGAACGCAGCGCCAAACGTTCCCGCCGAAGCAGCGTTGCGTCATCGGTCCCCAACTCAATCGCGCGTTCGATGTCCGTCAGCTCTATCTCGGGCTCTGGTTCAAAGGATGGCCACAGCAAACGGCCCGCCGCCTCGTTGGCCCATTTCACAAACGGCAAAATCGGCGACACAATGCCCACCGCAATCGTCATCGGCACGCCCACTGACAGGGCAATGCGAGCTGGCGTCATCACCGCAAAACTCTTGGGCAACATCTCACTGAAAAAGATGATCGTGAGCAAACAGACCAACGTGAAAACCCCCGGCCGCGACAGGTCCGCGGAGACGATCGCAACCAAGGTGAAGTACGTCATGTTGATCAGCAGATTCCAAAACAGAATCGCTGCCAGCAATCGATCCGGCTGGGAAAGCAAATGAGTCACCACTCGACCCGAAGCCCCATTCCGCCCAATCCGCTTGCGGTCGCGTTCCTTCAGCGAGAAGAGCGCCGCTTCACTGCCACTGAACAGTCCGCTGGCCACAATGAGAATGAGCATCGCAGCCAAAAAGGGCCACTTCGACACCAGCTCGTTCAATTCGTGGACCCCGGCAACGCCTCGGGGGGATCACCCGTCGTCCGCGTGGTCTCGTTCCCGCGGTCCGGTTCCAAGGAGACATCAAATTCGCTCAGAGCTGGAATCATCATCGCCGCGGTCGTGAACCCATAACCAGCCAACAAGCTGAACACGACCCACAGGTGATCGGTCTGCAGCAGAAACTGCGTGATCGCATAAAAGGTGATCAACGGCAACGCGAACGATGCGGCAAAGATCGCGGACGATGGATTCCGCCACCCCAGAGCCGCGAACAGGGCCAGCCCACCCCCCAGGATCATCACCAAGAACGGTGCCAACTGAAGCTGAAACGCCCCGCGAAAACTCACCATGATCGTCATGCAAATCGCGATGCCGACACACAGAAAGAACACTGTTCCGAGACTGGCCAGCGTCGCCGTTCGGCCCGAAACATAGTTCAGCCCCGAGTGAATTCCCA
The DNA here is from genome assembly GCF_001027925.1 of Rhodopirellula islandica. Lineage (NCBI taxonomy): Bacteria > Pseudomonadati > Planctomycetota > Planctomycetia > Pirellulales > Pirellulaceae > Rhodopirellula > Rhodopirellula islandica. The sequence continues at coordinate 330,417 of NZ_LECT01000031.1, forward strand.
GCATGGCCACAAACACCACCAAAGCGAAACCGCCCACCAACGCGTAGACCATGTTCTCGAGCGTCATCACACCGGACAGCCCCAAGTAGATCGTCAACAACATCGGCAAGATGATCATCTCCTTGGCCGCGTACATGACTCCCCACAATTTGCCAAACACAAACTCGCTGGGACGAAGGTCCGTGACCAGCAACAGATCCAGTGCCAGCCCATCACGCTCGCCAGTCACCGCGTTGACGGCCAACGCGTTGACCAGCACCAAGCTGATCACGCCCAAAGCTGCCATTGGAATGGTGACCGCTGGCAAAGCACGTCCGATGCGACCGGCGGGCTCCATCGCGACGCCGCTTTCCACCTGCAAATAGATCGCTGTCGCAATGATTGCAAAGATCAAGACAAAGACCGCCCGAATGAGGATGATCTTGCGACCATAGGCCCAGGTTCGGATCTCTCGCCAAAGGATCGGATTGTCCCAAACCGGGCGTGGCTGACGGACTTTCCAGGACGTGGGGTCTTTCTCGCGATCACGCTGAAAGGCTTCGCTGGCAAACTCTTCGCTGGTCTCTGGATCCGGTGCCTTCAAACGAACTTCCCGCGAAGGGTTCCAAACGCGAACCTTCGCGATTCCGATCGCCAAGATCACTGCCGACAACACACTTCCGACGAACACAAACAGCCCACCGCCGTCGCTCAGAAAAGCTCCCCATCCAGCGTCCGCGTTCGTTGCTGCCAACAACGCTCGTGGGGCACTGATGGCGATGGCCCATCTCGAGTCGTCCCCGCTTATCGACGCCGCGATTTCCCCCGCCGCAACCAACAGCAACAACACCAAGACCGTCAACGCGATCGACTGAAACGTTTTCTCGCGCCACAACGCGACCACCACTCCAACCGCGGCGGACACGACCACACTGACAATCGTGACCGCAAAAACGGCAAAGACTTGCCCTGGTGCGACCCCGCCCAACAACGGCAACGTCAGAAACAAAGGCAGCGAAATGACGCACAAGGCGAAAGGCGACAGCAATGTGGCAGCCGCTTTTCCCCCCACGATTTCGAAGCCAGACAATCGAGTCATCAGCATCAGGATCAGCGTTCGGCGATCCTTTTCCTGAGCCACGCTGCTGGCTGCTCCCACCGCCGCCAAAGCCGACAAGATCACCAACTGAAGCGGAGCGAGCAAACGAAACATCCAGCCGCCAAACTTGGCCGCGTCCGCGTTGGCTGCCAGAGAACGCGAACCGTCCAGCACCAAATAACCCGTGCACAGCAACAAAAACAGTGCCATCAAATAGACACTGCGAGTGACATAGGTTGCCGGTCGCTTGGGAACGACGGAGGCTTCTCGTTGAAAAACGGGGCCGAGCATGACTGGGATCAAACCGTGAGGCGATTGCCGAAAGAGGGTGCCGAGTGGATTCACGTGCGGACGCAGTCTAATGCATCACCACCCAATCGAGAATCAAGTCGGTATGCATTCACCCCGAGAATGGTTCGATTCGGCATCGAAATTCACCCCTCCGTGGACTGCAGGACGCCGCGCCGCTCCATTTCAGCGATGATCTGAGACGCCTGATCATGCGGCGTCTGGTCTGCCTGCCATTTCAGGTGGATCTCGGGCGAGGGAGGCACATCGTAAGGATCGCTGATCCCCGTGAAATTCTTGATCTCGCCAGCCATGGCTTTCTGATACAGCCCCTTGGGATCTCGCTGTTTACAAACGTCTAGCGGCGTGTCGACGAAGACTTCCAAGAAATCACCAGCCCGACCGCTGCTCTCAATCGTCTTCCGCACCCGATCTCGATCCCGTTGGTAGGGACTGACAAAGGCAGCCAACGTGATCACGCCCGCGGACGCGAACAGTTCCGTCACCGCTCCGATTCGGCGAATGTTTTCTTCCCGATCCGTCGGACCGAATCCCAACCCAAATCGATCCGCGAATTCCTCGCCATGCTCGCTTTTCAAAACCGCAGGAGGCGCACACAAACCATGACGCACATTGTCGCCATCCAACAGCGTGCAGGTCGCGCCACGCTGAATCAACAATCGATCCAACTCATTCGCGATCGTGCTCTTCCCACATCCGCTCAGCCCAGTGAACCAAACCACCACCCCTCGTTGCCCCAACTTCGATTCCCGGTCTTCGCGAGAAACGGTCTGCGTGTGCCAAACGATATTCTTCTGAACATCATCCTTGGCGTCGCTGGTGGCGGAAGGTTGGTCCGTGTTGGGCTGGCTCATGAATCGGTTCGGAAAGTTGGATCGATTTGGAAAGAAAGGCGAGTCAAGCAGCTCCAATTCGCTGGGGGCTATTGCGAGCCGGCACGTCAACATCGCCTTCGCATGCGTTGGACGCCGCCCCCATCTTAACTGGACAGCGATACTTTCGTGAGCGGCGAGACGTGAGCCGCTGGATGAATCAAGTGCCGTAACGCTTTCGGAAGCAATCACGATGCATCCGAGCCAGAATTTCATGGGATGTCCACCCGGCAACCTGAGTGAGATTGACCAATCGCCCCAGCAAATCGGCGTACAACGTCATCGGTTCTGTCCCCAAATCCCAACCCGCCGCGTACAGACATCGAACCGCTTCGGCATGCTGACCGCTAGCAGTGTTCTGGTCCGCACGCTCCAGAAAGAAGGTGGTCAAACGACTCCGCACCGAACCACCCTCCCGGTTCTGCAAGCAGTCGAGGTACTCGGACATAGAAACCGACGCGGGCACAGCATTGGCAGGTGGTTTGGCCTTGGACTGATCGATCGATGTGTCCCCTGACTCGGGCCGCAACTTGCTCTCGTGAGACATCCAATAGGCACCAAACTTGGCCATCCCTTCGGCTCCCGACGTTGCCCAGTGAGTCCGCAACCGGACGCTCTGGTCAGTGAACACACTGCACCGCATCGACGCCCAAAACGCCACCGCCGCGCCACTGAAATCCTCGCGTTGCATGCGGCAATACCCCAGCAACTCGGCCGCCCAAGCCAACTCCGGTGCCAACGCGTGAGTGCGTTCACAAAGGCTCTCGATCCGCGACCAATTCTGTTGGGCTGGGTCCATCGCGCCCGGCTGAACGGCCCCTTCGTCTTGCAACCGATTGGCGATCTCCACGGGCAACGTCCGTAAATCAAACCCCCACCGCATGATGTCATTCCAGGCGAGACCCATTCGGTTGGCATCAGCCGGCATCAAGTGCCGCGTCAATTCGTTGCTCAACTCGTCGATCACCAACTGGCAACCGATCGCAACACCGCACACACCCGCGTTCAACAAATCGTCGATCCAGCCCGTGCCTTCGGACTGCCAGCGTTGCTCCTGGGCGATCGGACGCACCCCCTCCGGCAACCACCGTGTCATCCAATCCTGCCAAGCATTCGTTCCCGGCTGAACCGAACGAGCGTTGTCCATCGGCGAAGGAATCGCGTGCCGATGATCGCTGGCAGGCAAAAACGGCAAAATCTGATCGAACAACAAGGCCTCGGCCAGAGAGTTCCCCCAGGGCAGCCAATCGCCGCCACCGTGGTACCAATGACACAAATCGTAAGCAGCTCCCCCCGCCGCGTTTTCCCCGTCAGACAGTCGCAAGCAGAGCCAATCCCCCGCATGACTTCCCACCAAAGGCAGAAAATTGGGAGGCATCAAGGGCGGCCAGACCGGATCAGGAACGGACTTGAGCAACGTTTCCGGCGAAACGGCCACGACGAATTCGCCATTTCCGGGAGACCGCCACACCTCGTCGTCAAACCAGGACGCCAAGTCCGGCTGCAGCGTCACCGCAAATCGTTCCTGCAGTTGATCGGACCATTTCGGCGCAGCATCAAGCGACTGACCTGATTGAACCGAAGCGTTCGGGCCAGAGGGTGTCTCGGCATCATCCAAAGGATCAGACACAGATTGCGGAGTGCGACAGCAGAAAAGAGGAGAAAAGAAAGGCAATGCAAATTGTAAAGCATCTGGCCTTCGCCCAAACACTAACGCTCGACTGGAAGTCACCGCAAGAGCGTCGGAGCTAGTTCGGCCCCACTACCCCTGCAAGACGGCCTCGATCACGTGTCCCTTCACATCGGTCAATCGCATGTCGCGACCGCCAAACCGGAACGTGGATCGCGTGTGATCGACGCCCATCAAATGCAACATGGTGGCGTGCAGATCGTGAATTTCCGTTCGGTTTTCCACTGCTTTGTAACCGAATTCATCGGTCGCCCCGTAAGTCATCCCCGGCTGAATCCCGCCTCCCGCCATCCAAATGGAGAACCCAAAGGGGTTGTGATCGCGGCCATTGGCACCTTGCGCAAACGGCGTTCGCCCAAATTCCCCAGCCCAAACGACCAACGTCTCATCCAACAAACCTCGTTGCCGGAGATCCTTCAGCAATCCCGCAATCGGTTGATCCACCGCCAGGGCGTTGTTCTCGTGCCCTTTTTTCAGGTTGCTGTGTTGGTCCCAACGATCGGCACCGACATTCGGGCAAGTCAGCTCGATGAACCGCACGCCCCGTTCGATCAGACGCCGGGCGATCAAGCATTCCGCGGCATAAGTCTGCGTGGGTTTGTACTCCGCATCCAACCCGTACAATTTGCGAATGTGCTCCGGTTCGTCCTCGATGGACATCAAATCCGGGACCGCGGCCTGCATTTGAAACGCCAACTCATAATTTGAAATCGCAGATTCGATCGCGTCATGCCGAAGCCCATGACGCATCGCTTCGGAATCCAACTCGCCAATCAGATCCAAATGCGCTCGTTGGCGTCCAATGTCCGGCTCCGGGGACTGGATGTTCGCGACCGCGGTGCCATGTGGCTGGAAGACCGATCCCTGATAAGTCGCCGGCAAGAACCCGCTGCCAAAACAATCCAGACCGCCAGGAGGAATCAGGCCTCCGTTGAGTGCCACGAAACCAGGCAGGTTGTCGCATTCCGATCCCAGGCCGTAATTGACCCAGGCCCCCATGCTTGGTCGTCCCTGCAAACCACTTCCCGTGTGCAAAAAGTAGTTCGCAAACGTGTGCTCGGAAAACTCCGAGACCATCGAACGAACCACCGCCAATTCGTCGACGCATTCCGCGACATGCGGGAACAAACTGCTGACCGGAATCCCGCTCTCACCGTGCTGTTTGAACTTCCAAGGGCTGCCCAGAACCTTTCCGTTGTTGTTGAACTGGGTCGGCTCGACGCGAAACAAATCGCCCGGATCACGCCCGTCCATCTTGGTCAGCAAGGGCTTGGGATCGAACGTGTCGATCTGCGACGGCCCCCCATCCATGTAAAGGAAGATGACGTGCTTGGCCCTGGCTGGATGATGCACCCCATGGCCGGCATGCTCCGCAGCGGCTTCGTTCATGAGCGCCGCCAAAGCCACGCCACCGAACCCCATCGAGGTCTGAGCCAACATCTGCCGACGACTGATGGCCTGACGACCCAAAGTTGAAAAACCACTCATGGCACAAACACAAATTCTTTGGTGTTGACGATGGCATGAGCCACATTGGCCCACAACGAAACATCTTCCATGGTTGCCCCCGAGGCCTGCCCCCAGGCCGTCAGGTACTGACGAATGGATTGCAACTCAGACGGTTTCGCAGGGCGTCCCAACGCATTCCAGATCATCCAATCGATTCGGCGGTCCACCGTTGTCTCCCCAGACAAACGAGGTGACTCGCCCATCCCGGATCCCGGCTCGCGAGGCACCTCCCGCATTGCACGCTCGGCAAACAAGTGAGCCTGCTCTCGCACAAAGGGATCGTTCAGCATCACCAAGGCTTGAGCTGGAACATTGGACGCGTTGCGACGGCCCATCGTGCTGAATGGAGTCGGCGTGTCAAACACGCTCATCATCGGCGACAGGAAATTACGACGAACCGCAACGTAAATCGAGCGTCGCCGGTCACCATCCATCGGACCACTCTTCGCTGGACGACCTCGCCCCTTCATGAACGAGGTCAAATGAATCGGCACAGAACCGCCTTCCGAAGATCGGTCCAGCTGTCCCGAAATCGCAAGCAAGCTGTCACGAAGGACTTCGCCCTCGAGCCGTTGCAGGTTCCGTTGATGCAGCCGTTCGTTCTTCGGATCGACCGTGGATGCCAACGCCGAGATCTCATCCGATGCTCCCTGCATTGACATCTGATAAGTGCTTGTCAAAGCGATTCGCCGGATCATCCATTTCAAATGCCGACCGTGACGATCAAAGTCCGTGGCCAAGTGATCGAGCAATTCCGGGTGGGTGGGCCGCATCCCCAAAACGCCAAAGTCATCCGTCGTCGGCACGATGCCGCGTCCCATCAAATGATGCCACAACCGGTTCGTGATCACCCGAGAGGTCAGTGGGTTGTGCGGGTCATTGATCTCGTCGGCCAATTCCAAACGCCCGCTTCCTTGTTCATCGCCAAGGCGTTCGCCGCCCGTGATCGCGGTCAGGAAATGTCGCGGCTCGATGTCGCCTTCGCTGGACGAATTGCCGCGAATCAAGATCGCTGCGTCTTCCCCGCTCCCGTCAATCATTCCGATCGCCACACGCGATCGCTTCTGTATCTGAGCCACCAACTGCTGACGCGCTTCGAACCATTCCGTTTGCCAAGCGGCGACCTCCGAACGAAGCCCTGCATCCGCCGCCACGCGTGCTCGGAGTTGCGTTTCCAACTTCTCGATGCGTTTCGCCTGCTCGTCCAACTGGCCCTGAATCTGCTTTCGAGTCTCCGCCACATCGGCCTTGGACGACTGAGCCACACAAAGAATTTCAAGGCTTTGATCTTCCGCAGGAGTCAGCTCCAAATGCAGTCGATGCCCAACGTACCTGCCCAGATTCAACTGAACCCAGCCATCCACTTCCTTGAACTGAACGATCGTTTCGCCATGCAACGGCCCCTCGACCAATCGATGAGAATCCACGCAAGCAAAGATGTTTCCTGATCCACGGACTCGGATAGAAACCATCGGCTCTGTCAAAGCAAACGTTGGCAAACGAAGCGTTCGACCGGCCCGAGGATAAGCTCTCAATTTGCCTCGTGCGTTGGTTGCATTGGAACGAACGGATTCCAATCCGTTCCATGAAACATCGTTCTTGGCCGCGGCGTTCCGAGCCAACGAGACCAACTTGTCGGCCGCTGGTTCCGAAGCAGCGGGCTCCATCAACTCCGGCTCCCCAGATCGCATCGGCTTCGCACCAAAGATGAATCCGTTTTGGCGATAGTCGCCTGCATCAAGCTGATCGAAGGCGTGCACGACCGAATCAGGCCAAGCGATGCTTTGGCCCGACCGCTCCACCGCGTCGTAAAGCTCCTCAAAAATCGCCTCAAATTTTTCGCGATAGCTCTCATCCAGCTCCCGAATTTGCTTCGCAACCTGACGATTGTGCTCGATCGAATCGAATCGAATCTCCGCGTAATCGCTGCTCTGCAGAAACCCAGTCAGCGAGTAGTAATCGGCGGTCGAAATCGCATCGAACTTGTGATCGTGACACCGAGCGCAGGCAACCGTGACTCCTTGGAAGGTTTTCGACATCACATCGATCATGTTGTCGATGCGGTCCGATTCGTCTTTGCGAATATCAACCGGCGAATGAACCCACTCACCCAAATGCCAAAACCCAGTCCCCAAGATCGATTCATTGAACGGCCTGCCGCCTTCGCCGTCATGAAAACTCATCCGCGGCTGAGTCATCAAATCCCCGGCGATGTGCTCCCTGACCCATTGGTCATACGGCACATCCGCATTGAGCCCTCGAACAACGTAGTCGCGGTACCGGTCCGCGTTGGGGATGTCCGCGTCAAACTCGTGACCACGAGATTCAGCGTACCGAACCAAGTCCAACCAATGACGTCCCCAACGGTTTCCAAACTCGGGTGAAGCGATCAGCCGATCCAACAAACGCTGCATCGCGTCGGGACGCCCATCACCTTCGAAGTTGACGACCTCTTCCGGCGTGGCTGGCAATCCTGTCAGTGCGAACGTCAAACGCCGCACCAACGTGCCACGATCCGCGGGTTGAGCAGGGGACAGCCCCGCGTCTTCTAAACCAGCCAAGATGAAACGATCGATCGTGTCCCGTGACCAAGCCGAATCGCTGACCTCGGGTGCCGTGTGATCTTGGACGGGCTGCCAAGCCCAATGCGTTTCCCGTCGGTCGTCCAAATCAAATGACTTGGCTTCGCCCTCGGCCCCTTCGGGCAGAGCTTCTTCCGGCCAGTAGGCCCCCTCCGAAACCCATCGTTCCAACGCGCCAATGTCCTCGTCAGACAGCTTGCCCGACGGTGGCATCTCATACGATTCAAAACGAACCGCTTCGATCAGCAAACTCGCATCCGCTTCACCTGCAACGATGGCCGGGCCCGAATCGCCACCGCTCAGCAAAAACGATCCATGATCAACACGCAAACTCCCTTGTCGCTCATCGAAATCCGCGCCGTGACACTCATAGCAATGCTCGCTCAGCAAAGGCCGAATGCGATTCTCAAAGAACTCCCGTTTCCCCGACTCGTCATCCGCCCAACAACTCCCCGCCACCAACACTCCCCACAAAAAAGGTGTCAGGTACCTTTTTGGCAACCTGGGGAACTTCGGTCTGCCGCAAAAAAGGTACCTGACACCTTTCTGTTGACTTGTCAGCCCTGAACTAAAACACCCTAAACTACCAAAAAGGTACCTGACACCTTTTATGCGGGGGCGGGTGGACCGGTTTGGAAATCGAGACGACATGGGCTGCGTGGGTCGGGTGGGCATCTGGCAGGAGTGATGCAGTTGTTTTGCCGACGCTTTGGTGGCTCGACATCTGTCACTTGGAACGTTCCATTTTAGCTGGTTCCGGTACAGGGATGTCAGTCAATAGACGCTGAATCACCGAATCCGTGTCCATCCCCTCGGCTTGAGCTTGGAAGTTGGTGGCGATGCGGTGCCGCAACACGGGCAGAGCAATCTTTTGAATGTCACCGGGCTCCACGCTGAAGCGTCCGTTCATTGCCGCGATGGCCTTGCCACCCGCAATCAGGTTCTGTCCCGCTCGCGGGCCCGCCCCCCAATCGACCAGTTCCCGTACATACTTGGGGGCCGATTCATCGGTCGGCCGAGTCGCTCGAACCAACTGAGCGGCGTAACGAATCACCAGCGGCCCCGCGGCGATGCTGCTGACCAATCTCTGGCAATTCAGGATCGCTCGCGCCGAAAGGATTTTGTTGACCGACACCGATTCGCCCCGCGTCGTCGCCGTCAGAATCTTCTCTTCCTCTTCCGCCGAGGGGTAATCGATTTTGATATTGAACATGAATCGGTCGAGCTGTGCCTCCGGCAACGGGTAAGTCCCTTCCTGCTCCACCGGGTTTTGCGTCGCGATCGTGAAAAACGGGTCCGGCAGCGTGTGGGTCTCTCGCCCCACCGAAACCTGCCGTTCTTGCATCGCCTCGAGCAACGCGGCTTGCGTCTTCGGCGGCGTCCGGTTGATCTCGTCGGCCAGCAAAATATTCGCGAAGATTGGGCCTTCGACAAACCGGAAACTTCGCCGCCCCGATTCGTCCTCTTCCATCACTTGTGTCCCGGTGATGTCCGACGGCATCAAGTCCGGCGTGAACTGAACCCGTTTAAACGAAACATCCAAAATATTCGCTAGCGTGCTGACCATCAAAGTCTTCGCCAGCCCCGGTACACCCTCGAGTAAACAGTGACCTCGGGTAAAGATGGCTGCTAGCAACTGTTCGATCGTGTCGGTTTGGCCCACAATGACCTTTGCCAGCTCATCCCGCATCTTCTTTTGGTGTTCCGAGAACTCTCGCAACACGTCTGCCAAATTGCGGGGCTTGGACGCATCACCCGAACTCGCACTGGACGCGGCATTGCCTGCCGTGGGGTTCATCGGTGGAGGGGTCGGAACCGAAGGATCAGCCATGAATCACAGTCCAAATCACATTGTTTCGAGTCGCACGGGTTGCTTCCGCATGAGTCACATTCGCGGTGTCTTGGATCCAAACCAATCCGACCGAGCGATCGCGTGCGGGAGTCAACGCAGTTTACGCCTTGCAGCAAGCAAGCGATATCGGTGTGCCATCATCGCTGTGCTTTGCACGTTGACTCTGCTTGCCACTGCACCCCAACGCGGTGCAGCACAAGACAACCGAGGACGCATCGATGCCCCCACGGTTCAACGAGCCATCGATCGTGGGGTCGAATACCTTCGCAAGTCTCAAACTGACCGGGGAGGATGGGATGAATACACAGGCCAATCCTGCGGGCTGTCGTCACTCTGCACGTTGGCTTGGCTCAACGCCGGCGTGTCACGCAACGATCCGGACATGCTCCGAGCCCTGCACTACCTCCGCCGATTCGAGCCCACCCAAACCTACGCCGTCAGCCTGCAGACCCTGGTTTTCTGTCACGTTGGCGCCCTGGAAGACCTCCCCCGAATCCGACGCAATGTTGCTTGGTTGACTGCCCAACAAAAAGCAGCCAACTCGAGGAATCCAGGAGCCTGGAACTACGGGGACCAAGCAGGTCAGGGTGATCCCTCCAACAGCCAGTTCGCGTTGCTGGCTCTCGGGGAGGCGGTCAACCGAGGTGTCGAAGTCGACCCGGCCGTGTTCCAGCGAGCCCAAGCCTACTGGCGGAACCTCCAATTTCGCCGCGGTGGTTGGCCGTATCGATCCAATGACCCGACCGGCAGCATGACCTGCGCCGGCATCGGATCGCTGCTGATCGCTCAAGACGCGTTGAGCACGCTTGACCACGATCAAAAAAGCCTGCGGTGCTGCGACGAGGAAGCAGGCGACCCCGGGATCGAAAAAGGCTTCCAGTTCCTCTCACAAATCTTCACCGTCGAAACCAACCCTGGCAGCACGCTGTCGAGCGATTTCTACTACCTGTACGCCATCGAACGAGTCGGACGCTTGTCCGGTCGCCGTCTGATCGGCGGGCACGATTGGTATCGCGAGGGAGCCGAACACCTGATCGGCCTGCAAGATGCCTTCCGCGGATTCTGGAACGGATCGGGCCCCGCCGAAAGCAAACGCGACGTCGCCACTTCGTTTGCCTTGCTGTTTCTCTCAAAAGGCAAACGACAGGTCGTCGTTGGGCAACTGGATCATCCCTCGCTTCGAACCTTGGACGCGAACAACAACGCGTCCCTTCCGTTTTCAACTTCGCTCAAGCAATTGGTCCGTCACGTCGAACGCGATTGGTCGCAAGAACTGACCTGGCAAACCATCCAAGCCGAAGGCGCAACGGTTGCCGATCTTCTGCAAGTTCCCGTGATCGTCATTCGAGGATCGCAAAGACTTCAGTTCAGCAACGAACTGATCGCAAATCTGAAACAGTACATCGACCAAGGTGGCACGATTCTGTTTGACGCGATCGGGGGCGATGGCTGCGGCGACGCAAAAGGGTTTCAAGACAGCGTGGTCGACCTCAGCCAACGTTGGTTCCCCGGCAGCCAGCTGGAGCGATTGCCTCCGTCCCATCCGGTTTGGTTCGCCGAACGCCCAGTTGATCCCGCTGCGATCGGCCAAGACTACTGGGTCTACGGAGTCGGAGCGTGTTGCCGAACACCGGTGTTCTATTCACCTCGCAGCCTGTCATGCCGATGGCAACACAGCGGCCCCTTGCTTCGCAACGCCGACATGCCCGCGGCAATTCGCCCGCAGATCGAAGCCGGAATCTCGATCGGCGAAAACATCATCGCTTACGCCACCGGCCGGGAACTCAAAAACAAACTGGACGCGGCGTCGATTGTCGATGGATCGACCGCACCCCCGCCGACACGCGGAGCCATCCCGATCGCCGTTGGTGCCCTCGGAGCTGGAGAGAAACAAGTCCTGCGAGCACTCCCCAACGCCGCGACCCTGATTCGCGAAAAGTTGGCGATCGAAGTCATCGCCGTGAACGATCCAATCGAGTTGACCGAAGAGTCACTGGCCCGCGTCGGGGTGCTGTATCTGCACGGACAAACGGCGGTCCAACTGAAACCTTCTGAACGCGATGCCCTGCGAGCGTTTGCCTCGCGAGGCGGCATCATCATCGCCAGCCCCATCTGCGGCAGCGAAGCCTTTGGGAACTCCATCCGCACTCAACTCGCCGAACTGTTCCCCAGCGAATCGTTCGAGTCCATGGAAAAAGAGCATCCCGCGTGGACGACTCGCTTTGGCGGCTATGACCTCAGCGACGTCACGATTCGTCGCCCGAATCAAACGGGCGAACGTCAGAAAAACCAAACCCTCAAAATCAGCCGCGTGCGATCGACACCGATCGTTGACCTACTGCAAGTCGACGACCAAGCGGCGGTGTACTACTCCCCGCTCGATCTCAGCTGCGCACTGGAGTCACAAAACTCGGTCCAGTGTCCCGGTTACAACACCGCGGACGCCGCCCGCATCCTGGCGGGCTTGATCCTCCACTCGCTCAATCGCTGAGCGGGCTGAAAGCATACGCAGGATGCAAACCGACGCTGTGAATCAAGAGTGCAATCGGGCAAAGTCGCGGACGTCTTCTTCGATGGCACGCATTCGATCAGACAACTTCACATCTGCCGCATCCAAGTCCTGCGACTCGGCGGCTTCCAAGCGAGTGAAAACATAAAACTTGACTTTGGGCTCGGTGCCGCTGGGCCGAACAGCGACGTAGTTGCCGTCCATTTCCAAATCCATGATCACCAAGTTTCCACTGGGCCCTTCCAGCGGCGAAGTGGAACCATCAGCAACGTTCAAAGTGGTTGCACTGCCGTAGTCTCGTACTTGAGCCACTGCGATTCCGCCCAGCGATTTTGGCGGTTCGGCACGGAAAGCTTTCATCAAGCTTTGCATCGCGGCCATCCCTTCGCTGCCTTCCATGAAGACGTTGATCAGATTTTCGCGGTGCATGCCGTGCTTGCGGTACAAGTCCGCCATGCACTCGTGCATCGACTTGCCCTCGGCTTTCAACTTCGCCGCCAACTCGCCCATCAACATGCAAGCGACCGCGCCGTCTTTGTCACGAGCGTAGGTACCGACAAGGTAGCCGTGCGATTCCTCGCATCCGTAGACAAAATCTTCGGGGCCTTCGCGATCCATCGCCTCAGCAATGTATTTGTATCCGACCAACAAATCGCCAACGCAGCGTGCCCCGTGGGACTCCGCGATCCGGCGAACCAACTCGGTCGTCACCAACGTTTTGATGACGTAAGAGCGATCCGTCAGCTTGCCTGCTTTGGCGGTCTGCTCCAGCACATAGTCGGCCAACAAAGCCGCGATTTGGTTTCCGGTGAAGGTCCCCCATTCACCACTGGAATCGGTCGTCAGCGGGGCCGCCACACCCAAGCGGTCGCAGTCGGGGTCCGTTGCCAGAACCAGGTCGTATCCGCCAGGCCGCGCCGTCTTGATCGGAGCCTCGAAGACAGCCGGGTTTTCAGGGTTCGAAACGTGTCCGGGAACATTCGGGAAGTCACCACTCTTTTCGCGGTGGCCTTCGTACACATCGACTTGCGTGAAACCGTCTCGCTTCATCAGCGGGATCACGGCCTCTTCGCCGACACCGTGCAGTGGCGAGTAAAGCACTTTGACGTCCCGTGGCCCCTCAAAGCCACACTGCGAAGCAGCGTCCAAGAAAGCAGCGTCGATTTGTTCCGTCACGACTTCGATGCGACCATCGGCCATCGCTTCCGCAAACGGAGTCGCACGAATTTCCTGGCAACTCATCACGCGATCGATGATCGCTTTGTCGTGTGGTGGCAGAACCTGGCCGCCAGTGGACCAGTAAACCTTCACCGCATTGTCGCTCGGCGGGTTGTGGCTGGCCGTCACCATGATCCCGCAATCGCAGTGCAAGTGTCGCACGGCGAAGGACAACTGCGGCGTCGCGCGGTAATCATCCAGCAAATAAACCTTGATCCCGGCCGCGACCATGATGCCGGCACACAGTTCCGTGAAGTGACGAGATTTATGCCGCGTGTCATAAGCGATCGCACAAGACAATTCCTTGGCACCGCCGTGATACTCGACGACGTAATCCGCCAACCCCTGTGCACTCTCGCCGATCGTGCGGTCATTGATCGCGTTGGAACCGATCTCGTACATCCGTCCGCGGCGACCGCCGGTCCCGAACGGGATGACCGTCCAAAACACATCGTCCAGTTTTTGCCATTTCCCGTCGGCAATGTGCTGCAACGTTTGATCGCGATAGTCGCGGTACCGATCTTCAGTCAACCAAGCTCGAATGTTTTCCACCGCCCCCGCGGTCAATTTCTTTTCTTGGCAAGCTTGATCAATCGCAGCCAAGGCTTCATCGACGGTCAGGGAAGGGGACGAGGCAGGGTCAGAACCAGATGTCATGATGAAATCGCACCGGGGATAGCGGGGAGACAGGTCGGATCAATGGGCCCAGATTCTACGCCCCGAAGGACGGTCTCACCACCTAACGTCCGATCAATCCAGCCAACCGTCGCCAGGTCGTTTTTGGCCCCCAACCGAGTTCACCTCGGCCTCCCAACGCCGCATCTCGTGAGTGCCGCAAGAACGAGTGGACCTGGCGGGGTAACCCGACGCGTGACATCCGTCTCGGGGCTTCCGCCGAATGGCACTTACTTTAGATTGAGTCTTCAGCTGCGATAATCTTGGCACAGTTTTTGCGCATTCAGGCTTCCTTTCTCAAAAAGGAGC